>CASBQF010000018.1 GCA_949127775.1 Oscillatoriales cyanobacterium PMM_0080 | reverse complement strand
GGAGAATGGGAGAGGGGGAGAGGGGGAGAATGGGATAGTCTATTGCAATCTTCTTTATTATCCTGTAAGTCATTCCCAATTCTTCAATCTAAAATCCAAAATCTAAAATCTAAAATCGCATGACTTTACACGCTGAGTTGCACCGCCATCTGGGTGGTTCTGTGGTTCCTAGGGTGCTGTGGCGGTATTTCGATCGCCACCACAATGCTGAAATAGCTAGCCGATTTCAAGCATACTCGGAGTTTGAGGATTTTTACACTCGTCCGCGCAATACTCTGGATGAGTATCTGGAATTGCACACGCTGGTAGAAAGTGTTCAAACTGTTGAGACTTTGCCTTATTTCATCTATCGGTTGATGCGGGGCGCTTATGTGTTTGAAAATTTGGCTTATTTGGAGTTGCGCTATACGCCTTATTTGCGGACTCCTGAGCATTTGGATCAGTCAAAACGCATTGATTTGATGGCAGAGATTGTACAGGTTGTGGGTAAGGCAAGTCAAATTACCGATTGTCCGATTGTTACCAGCCAAATTTTGTGTATGCACTCGCGTTTGCCCTATGAGGTGAATCGGGCGATCGTTGATTTGGCCGCGCAGATGGGAGAGTATGTTTGTGCGATCGATCTTGCGGGCGGCGATGCTGCTATTGGCGATCGCCTGGATGAGTTTGTGGGATTGTATGAGTACGCAAGGTCGATCGGCATTAAGACAACCGGACACCTCTACGAAACTACATCTGGCTGTTATCCCGAACTTCTGCCCTATCTGATGCGTATCGGTCACGGGATTCAAATTCCGTTAAAATATCCCGAACTGTTGCCAGAGGTGGCGCGTAGGGGTCAATGCTTGGAGGTTTGCCCGACTACCTATCTCAAAACAGGGACGTTACAGGATATGCGGGAATTGAAGGTTGTGTTCGATCGATGTTTTGAAGCTGGTGTCGATATTGCCATTTGCACTGACAACGCGGGATTGCACAACGTGCGGCTGCCTTTTGAGTACGAGAATTTGTTAACTCTGGATATCATTGATTTTCGGCAGTTGCAAGCGTGTCAAGATGCGGCTTTCCGTCATGCTTTTGCGTGGCCCTACGGGGAGAGGCCTGTGAAGATGTTGACTGGTTTGTTGCAGAATGAGTCGGTTGGTGCGATCGAGAATTAGCAAATAATATCTATTTAACGAACCGCGAAGGCACGAAGGAAGAGAAGGAAGAGAAAGAGGAAGATATTTTCAGGAAAAGACTTGACTTGAAAATGAGAAAAAGCTCTTTCTTATCTTCCTTCGCGCTCTTTGCGTCTTCGCGGTTTGGTTAAAAGAGTTATTTGTAAAATTATAATAAGTGTCGGTCGATCGGCAATCGGTAACAAGTTATAGTTTTGATACAAAAGTATCAAGATAAAAGATAAAAAAATATGACAAATCTAGACGCTTACTGGATGCCATTTACTGCAAACCGACAGTTTAAAGCCAATCCTCGCATCTTGGCTTCTGCCAAAGATATGCACTTTACAACCGACGATAATCGCTCAATTTTAGATGGAATTGCGGGGCTTTGGTGCGTGAATGCAGGCCACTGTCGCCCGAAAATTATTGAGGCAATTCACAAGCAAGTATCGACTCTCGATTATGCGCCACCTTTTCAGATGGGACATCCAGGCGCGTTTGAATTAGCAGATCGTTTGGTGAAGATGATGCCGGGTAATTTCGATCGCGTTTTCTTCACTAATTCTGGTTCAGAATCAGTCGAAACTGCTCTAAAAATTGCGATTGCTTATCATCGAGTTAGAGGTGAAGGAACTCGCCAAAGATTGATTGGTAGGGAACGTGGTTATCACGGCGTTGGTTTTGGGGGGATTTCTGTCGGTGGTATCGGTACAAACCGTAAAATGTTTGGCAGTTTGTTGACGGGAGTCGATCATTTGCCTCACACTCACAATCTCGAACATAATGCTTTTAGTCGCAAACAACCGGAATGGGGCGCGCATTTGGCGGATGAATTGGAACGAATTGTCGCTTTGCATGATGCGTCTAATATTGCGGCGGTAATTGTGGAACCTGTGGCTGGTTCTACGGGGGTTTTGATTCCGCCAAAGGGTTATTTGGAAAGGCTCAGAGCGATTTGTGACAAGTACGGAATTCTGCTGATTTTTGATGAAGTAATTACCGGATTTGGCAGGTTGGGTTCGAGTTTTGCTACTGAATATTTTGGGGTGGTTCCCGATATTGTGGCGACGGCGAAGGGGATAACTAATGGTACTGTGCCGATGGGGGCGGTGTTTGTGAAGGAGGGAATTTATGATGCTTTTATGAATGCTCCCGAAAATGCGATCGAGCTTTTTCATGGTTATACTTATTCTGGGCATCCGCTGGCCTGTGCGGCTGCTTTGGCGACGCTGGATATTTATGAGGAAGAAAGGCTGTTTGAACGGGCTGATAAGTTGGCTGATTATTGGGAAAATGCGGTTCATTCTTTGAAGGGTGTGCGCCATGTAATTGATGTGCGGAATCTCGGACTTGTGGCGGGAATTGAGTTGGAATCTATTCCTGGGAAGCCAGGAAAACGGGCTTTTGATTGTTTCTTGCAGTGTTTTGAAAAGGGGTTGCTGGTTCGGACTACTGGTGATATTATTGCTTTGTCGCCTCCGTTGATTATTGAGAAGGAACATATCGACATTCTTTTGGAAATTTTGACTACGGTTTTGCAGGGATTGGAGTGAGATTTAATTGAGATTTTGCACAAAAAATCTCAGAAACCGGGTTTTTGGCAATATCTCCGACTGTAACCAACTATTCTGGAAAAAACCCGGTTTCTCGCCACCACCACGCACATCCAAAATTCATCTGCGTTCATCAGCGTACATCCGCCATCATCTGCGGTACAAAAACCCGGTTTCTCGCCACCACGCACATCCAAGTAGCGCTATAATCATGGATAACCAACGACGAACGACGAATAACTATGGTACTGTTAACCGCAAAAGTTTCTGCTAACGAGTTAGCAAATTTGGCTGTAGATTTGATTCAGAAATCTGGATGCGAATATGGTGACGTGCGTTTTTGCACTTACCGACGGCAAAGTTTGTATGCGCGCGATCGATCTTTAAGCAATATCTCCGATAATGTAAGTTCCGGTTTTGGCGTGCGAGTCTTGCTAGACGGCGCTTGGGGCTTTGCTGCAAGTCACAACAAAACACCCGCAGAGGTTGCCAGAATCGTCGCTTTGGCTGTGGAAATTGCTAAAGGCAGCCGCTTGACTCAACAGGAACCGGTGCGCTTAGTACCTGTCGAAAAATATGTCGATACTTACATTACTCCGATCGCAATTGACCCATTTTCTGTACCCGTGGCTGACAAAGCCGAACTCCTATTAACCATCAACGAGCGCCTGCTAGCCCACGATTCACAAGGCATCAAAAAAGCTTATTCTTTTTTGCAGGTAAACCGCGAAGACAAGGTTTTTGCGTCCACAGAAGGCTCGCTAATCGAACAAACAATCTACCGTAGCTATCCCGGTTTTGGCTGTACGGCAATTGCGGGCGGCGATGCCCAAAGTCGCAGTTACGAACGCCCGCCCCTAAACATCGGTTACGAACATATTAATCCCGATGATTTATTGAGTCAAGTCGCACGAGTTGCAGCCGAAGCGATTGAGAAAGTCGCAGCGCCGAAAGTCCCTGCTGGTATTTGCAAATCCCTGATTCTGAAGCCGACAAATTTGTTTCTGACAATCCACGAATCCGTCGGACATCCCACGGAATTAGACCGAGTTTACGGCTACGAATCTAATTTTGCTGGCACAAGCTTTGCGACTACTGATAAATTGCATAAGCTGCAATACGCTGCACCTTGGGTGAACTTTAAGTGCGATCGGACTCAACCTGCCGGCCGCGGTACAATGGGCTACGATGATGAGGGCGTAAAATCACAGGATTGGTACGTTGTCAAGGATGGAATTTTAGTTGATTATCTGACTGATAGAGAAACAGCTTATCGCCTCGGACGTGGTAGCAGCAACGGTTCTGCCTGCGCTGATAGTTGGTCGAGTGTACCGATGGTCAGAATTCCTAATTTGGGATTGGAACCGGGCCCGGATGGCGGCAGTCATACTGCTACTTTGGATGAGATGATTGCTGATACGGAAGATGGGATTTTAATTGATGGTATTGGCAGTTTTTCAATTGACCAACAGCGGCGCAATTTCCAATTCGGTGGCAATGCTTTCTGGAAGGTGGAAAAAGGTAAGGTTGTCGGAATGTTGAAGGATGTAACTTATCATTCGATGAGCACGGATTTCTGGAATCAAGTAGATGCGATAGGCCCTGCTTCCGAACGGGTACAATGTGGTACGAATATGTGTGGAAAAGGTGAACCGATGCAGGTTGCTCAAATGACTCATGCTTGTGTGCCGGTGCGAGTTAGGGATATTCAAATTGGGGGAAGGGCTTAATTCGGAATGATTTAACCACAGAGGGCGCAGAGAACACAGAGAGAGAGTATTCGTAGGGTGTGTCGCCTGATAAAAATCCCTAAGTTTAACCTACAATCTGATAGCGACGCACCTTACACATTGCGTGGAATACACAAACCCCAAAAAAGATTGTAGGAAGCTTGTTTATGGCATGACAGAAGGTGCGTCGCTATGAGATTTTGGCGGTTTTTTAGAGATTGTCGATGGCGACACACCCTACAGATACTGCGTCAATCTACCTGATATCTGCGATTACAAATTACCATCCAATTATCAATTATGACTGCAACAACAACATCTCCCGCAATTTTAAGTGAAGATAGAGCATTGTCTCTGCTAGATTCAATTGTCAAACAATCCGAAGCCGAAGCAGTATTTGTCAGTCTCTCAACTGGCGAAGAATCTCTTTCGAGATTTTCGGAAAATCAAATCAGCCAAAATATTAGCAAGACTGTATTTAGCCTCAACATTACTAGCTATTTCGGTAACAAAAGCGCTTCTGCATCTGTGACAGATTTTGATGAAGATGCGATCGCCCAAACAGTCAAACGATCGCAAGAACTAGCCAAAATTGCCCCCGCAGACCCCGAATGGATGCCCTTGCTACCCCCTCAAACCTACGATTCACCACGGCCGGCGTTCGATGCAGCAACAGCCTCTGTATCGCCCCTAGCCCGCGCTGAAATGGTACGACAAGCTTGTGCGATCGCATCTCAAGCAGGCGCAGATGCTTCGGGTACTTTGAGCGCTGAGGCTTCGTTGTTCGCGATCGCCTCGTCAACTGGACTCCGCGCCTGCAATCAGTCTACAGAGGCGAATTTCGGCTTTACAGCCCGCATTGGAGACGGTTCTAGCTGGACGGAAAGCACGGCTTGGGGTATCAATCAACTACCAGTAGCGGCATTAGCAGCACAAGTTGTCGATCGCGCCAAGGCCTCCCGCAACCCCCGTGAAATCACTCCCGGCGTGTATCCTGTCATCTTTGATGGCGCTGCGTTTGCGGACTTGCTACCGTGGATTATTTGGGGAATGGATGCGCGGGCGGCGGATGAAGGGCGATCGTTTATGTCGATCGCAGATGCAGCCGGAAAACCCGCTGGAAACCGCGCTGGCGAACAACTTTTCAGCCCGTTAGTGCAGGTACAGCGCGATCCAAGTCATCCTTTATTGCGATCGAATAATTTTTTCGGCGATGGATTGAGCAATAACTATTTGGAAATCATCAAAAATGGCATTCCTCAAAGTTTGTCTTATTCCCGCTACTGGGCCGCACAAAAAGGCAAAGAAGCAAAAGGTAGTTATTACCCGATCGTGATGACAGGTTCCGACCAAAGTATAGCAGATTTAATCGCTCAAACTGAACGCGGAATTTTTGTCAGTCGGGCATGGTATGTCAACTATGTCAATCCGAAAACATCGGAAGTAACAGGAATGACTCGCGACGGTACTTTCTGGATTGAAAATGGTAAGATTGTTTATCCGATTAAAAATTTCCGTTTCAATCAAGTTTTACCTGATATGTTGCGCGATGTCGATGCCCTTACCGAGGCGAAACGTTACGGCGGTAGTGTCGTGCCCGGAGTGCGCGTGAAAGCATTTAATTTCACGAGTATTACTGATAGTTTGTAACTCCATATTTACCATAATTTGTAGGGCGGGTTCGCCAACAATAATTGCCTAAAACCCATAATCTCCTAAACCCGCCCCCACCGAGATTAATGCGAGTAATTTATCCTGTAGGGGCGGGTTCACCAACAATAATTGCCTATAATCGACAATCTAAATAAACCCGCCCCCACCCAATAGTAAATTGCAATCTACCTCTTTAATCTAATCGAAAAATGCTACTAGACATCCGTGAAGTCAACAACCAACAGGAATTAGCAGAAATGTTCGATCAGCGGTGGCTGGTTTTGCGATCGCCCCTGGGCATGGAAAAGGGCAGCGAAAGGGACAATCACGAGGATGGCGCTGTGCATTTAATTGGAATGTGCGATCGGCAAATCATTGCTTCAGCCAGACTGCGAGAATTATCCCCAGAATTAGGAAGTATCAGTTACGTTGCGGTACTTCCTGAATTTCAAAATCAGGGAATTGGCACTAAACTAATTGAAAAATTAATCACAAAAGCTCAAGCAAAACATCTCAAAACTTTAAGACTTAAATCTCGAATTAACGCCATTAAATTTTATCAAAGAATCGGATTTGTCGAACAAGAAAATCCCTTTGATTTCCTAGGAATTCCGCATATATTTATGCAATTACAAATTCAACCATGATGCCTGTAGGGGCGGGTTCACAAACAATATTTGCCAAAAACCGACAATCTCAAAAACCCGCCCCGGCTTATGTATTGTGCGCGATCAATAGGACAAAATCTTACATGGCTTCGACCATTTTTGCCATCAAAACAGCAGGAGGAATCACAAACTTTAAATCCTCATTTTTCGAGTAAAAATGGAGATTTTCTACAGAATACTTGACAAATTCCGACTCTTTCTGAGCACCACAGGAACCTTTGAGTCGAACAGTTTTGATTTCATCCTTCACCAAATCGGCACGATAACTATAAGTGCCATCTGCTTTCTCAAAGGTAATTTCAGCCAAGAAAGCATCATTTTTTGTATCTAAATCGATAATTGTGCTGGCGACTTTATAATTAAACCAATCCCACCCGTAAAGCATGATTAACTCTCTCTCCAAAACTTGGACTGGGCTTGACAAAACTCCCGAACCACGGTAAACTTTATTCAAACATTGAATATCGCCAGTGCGTGTTAAAACTGACTGCAACGAAGTGCGATCGAGATTTCCGTAATATCTCCCATCAGTCAAATCGATCGCAGTCGGTGCCATCCGATGTCCCCCAAAATGACTGGATCTCCAAACACGAACATCATCCAATCCTAACTCCGAAACCAAACCTGTTGCTTCAGCATAAAAAGGATTCCCATACCTCGCGCAACACATATCATGACTACCGTGAGTACAAACCAAAATATCTCTACTTGAGTTATTTTCAACTTCGCAACCAGGCACTTCTCCAGCTAAATAGCTTTTGACAATTCCCGCTACTTTGTCAATATCATCTACATTAAATTCGTGCTTTTCATAGCCACCAAAAAGTTCTTGATGTTTGTTGTTATAAATCAAGATTTTGCGCTGATTCGCAGATTTATGTTTGTCACTATTGATTAACAAAAAGCGAATTTTTTGCTTTGAATGTTCTACTTCCTCTACCAAATCCCTGAGATTTTGGGGAACTTGCTTTGAGTTGAAAGCTTCCGACTCCCAAGGTAAACAGCATTCAATCAATACATAGGTTTGGTAATTACTCGCTGTACCAATAATATCCTCTTGAGCGCATTTAGCAGCATCAGCACAAAAAAACTTATCCATCATTACTTACCTCATTGTATACGTTATGTTTTTTCACAACCCATGTATCAAAACTTATTTTCTTCTCCAGTTTTAACTCAGCGAAGAGTACCATTCTCAATCAGGGGCTTTTTTGTGGGTGAGGGCGGGTTTATTTAACTTGTCTGCACCTTTTAAAGTTATTGGTGAACCCGCCCCTACAAGTTTTTGAATCCGGGTGCAACATCTCAGTTTTAACCAACAAAAATAATTCCGTCAACTACCAGTTGCGACAAAAGCGGAACTACATCTATTTCCCAATCATAATCCGGCAACCAATCCATCACATCCTCCCCAGTAAAAAACTCCATACTGAATAAATTGTCCATAAATTTAGCTGTGACTCCTCTCACAGATACTTCCTTACCTGCAACAACGATTTTGTATCCGCACCCATCAGGTAATTCGTGAATTCTGACTCGTTGAAACTGGGGAATTCTAAATTTGGTTTGCACACCATAGGGAAAAATGTTAAATCCTGCTTGATGAGGCAAAGAATATTTGGCAACTGGATTTCCTAAACTATCCAGATAGCTACTATACTCATTTGCCATATTTTCACTGTTTGTATAGCTGTGCAATTGGGCAATTAAGTTGTTGACATTTGCATTGATCGAATCTGCGTTTGTTCGCAATGGTAAACTCTTGCGCCATTCTGATTGTTCGCGCAGTTCACCTACCAACCATTCTAACAGGTCAATTCCGGTTTTGCAATGTATTCCCAATGTTAAATGCAGCGATGGTTCGTCGCCAGCAACTGCATAATGCCAATGTCCTCGCGGTATATAAAGCACATCCCCTGGATGTAAAGTGCAGTTTAAATATGCTGCGGTTTCGGGTGGTGGAAAAGCTGAAGATTTTTGCTCTTTCAGCGGATACTTGATTGTGTCTTCAAATACATACCACTGCTTGATTCCGTCTACTTGTAATATAAAAACTTCGTGGGTGTCATAGTGGGAATCAAATCCTTGTTTTTCTGGCCATGAACAGTAAGCATTTACTTGATTTGCATAGCCAAAGTCTGACTTTATTTCCGCTGCAAAGTTAGCGATTTCTGGAATTAGTTTGTGTACTTCATTGATGATTAAAGTTGCTCCCGATTGGCAAGATTTAATCAAATTAGCGTTTGCGATTTCATCAAGAACTTTTCCTCCTATTGATAAGCGAATGTCGGGATATTTTAGTTGGTGAAAATTCAGGATATAGTTGAGTTTTTCCCAGGAGAATAGATGTGCAAAACTTTTATTACCTTCGCTGGGAATTACAACTGCTTTGTAAGTCCAGTTGTTGTCTAAAAATTCTTGGAGATTGTATGGTTGTAAAAGGTTGGCGATCGATCGCATATTTCTTGCTAATAATTATTATCAATAATTCTTGAAAAAAGCAATTTTTATGGGTAATACCCTGATGGTAATCCCGCAAGCAAGGAGTAAAATCTATTAATCCTTGCTTGAGGATGCGAAATCTAACAAGAAAATCTGCAATTATTCGTTGCTAACATCACTGCCATCGGCATCAACATTGAGCATAGAAGAGCTATTCTTCGTTGTGACGTGCTTGGCAATTTCCTTGACTTCTACTTGGATTTTGCTAGCGCGGGACAGTTTGAGAGCCGATCCGTTAATTTGCTTTGACATAATTGTCTCCAATTGTTGTGATACACCTGTTTAGCTGAAGTCTTCCCTGGCTATGATGTTTGGGATTTAACTTTCAGTTTTCAGTAGCCTAGCATGAAGTCAATAAATAGCGCAAGTAGTTAATAATACTTTTCAATAAGAAGATGGGATCGTACTTTGCCATAGTCTGGAGAATAGAGCTGAATTCCTTGTACAGCGAGACGTTGAAGATATATCCGTTGTGAGTTAGCCCGATCGCCCTTACGCACAAAAGAGAACAAGTGCGATCGCTTGTTGACAAATTTCCTTAAAAATATCTAGAACTTTTTGGGAACCAACGCATCTATCTTAAGGTAGAGTAATTTTTGGGATACTTAGGATTAAAACCAGCTACTATGGTTATCAGTCAGTTGTCAGATGTCAGTAGAAACCACTAACAAATAACCACTAACAAATAACCACTAACAAATAACAATTAACTAATGAATCAATACTTTGCTACAGTGGCGCGCGGATTAGAAACTATCGCCGCCCAAGAATTAGAACGTTTAGGCGCGCAGGATGTACGGCCAGATTTTACAGGTGTGTACTTTTCGGGCGATCGCACTTTATTGTACCGCGTCAATCTGTGGTCGAGAACAATTTTTCGAGTGCTAATGCCGATCGCCGAATTTCAGTGCTACAACTCAGATATGCTCTACGGCGCAGTCCAGAGAATTCCTTGGGACGAATACCTAAATCCTGATAACACCCTAGCAGTCAACTGTACAGGTGGCAACGACAAGCTAAATCATACTCACTTTACAGCTTTGCAGGTCAAAAATGCGATCGCCGACCAACAGCGCCATCAATTCAACAAGCGTTCGAGTGTCGATGTCGAAAATCCCGATTTGCTGATCAATATTCACATTCATCGCGATCGAGGTATCTTAAGTTTAGACAGTTCCGGCGGCAGTTTGCACCGACGCGGATATCGGCCTGCGGTAGGGCTAGCTCCCCTCAAAGAAACCCTAGCTGCTGCTTTATTGGATATGGCAGAATGGACACCTGATTTGCCTTTTTTAGATCCAATGTGCGGTTCTGGAACCTTACCTTTAGAAGCCAGTTTAAAAGCCTTAAATATTGCACCAGGATTGTTTCGAGAAAAGTTTGGATTTATGACTTGGCGGGATTTTGACGAACCTTTATGGGATAAATTGTGGGCCGAAGCGGAAAATAGCGAATTACCAGAACTTAAGCAAATAGTCGTAGGATGCGATCGCGATTCTGATATGTTAACCCAAGCTCGTACCAATGCACAACAAGCAGGTCTTGCAGGTAAAATTCAGTTTGCTAGAACCGAGTTATCCGAGTTGGAACCACCATCAGACAGTGGCATTCTGATTTGCAATCCTCCCTACGGAGAGCGACTGGGAGATGCGGCGGAATTGGGAGAACTTTATAAAATGTTAGGCGATATTTTCAAGCAGCGTTTTAAAGGTTGGAATGCGTTTATTTTGACAGGAAATAAGGAGTTGGGGAAACAAGTTGGACTCAGGACATCAAAGCGGATTCCAGTTTACAATGGGTCGATTCCGTGTACTTTGCTCAAGTATGAACTGTATTGAATATTTCTGGTAAATATCAACTATATCCGACAAGAGTACGTATTGATTGGAAAAGGTTAGGCAAAATGAAAATCTTTGAAGTAGACAGACACAAGCTCATATTGGGAGATGCATTAGAAGTCCTTTCTAGTGAAATTCAAGACAACTCAATTGATTTGATTTTTGCCGATCCTCCCTATAATATTGGCAAGGACTTCAATGGTTTTAAAGATAAGTGGGAATCTGAAAGTGCTTATTTAGAATGGAGTTATACTTGGTTGAATTTATGTATTGATAAGCTCAAGGAAAACGGCAGCTTGTATTTGATGGCATCCACTCAATGTATGCCTTACTTTGATATATATTTGCGCGATCGTTTGACAATTCTTTCTCGCATAGTGTGGTATTATGACAGTTCGGGTGTCCAAGCAAAAAAATATTATGGTTCTCTGTACGAACCTATTTTATATTGTGTCAAAGACAAACGAAATTATACATTTAATTCCTCAGATATTTTGGTAGAAGCAAAAACTGGATCTGTCAGAAAATTAATGGATTACCGCAAGTCTACACCATCAGTATATAATTCTGAAAAAGTTCCAGGTAATGTATGGGAGTTTCCGAGAGTCAGATATCGTATGCCCCAATATGAAGATCATCCTACCCAAAAACCAACATCTTTGTTAGAAAGAATTATTAAAGCAAGTAGTAACGAGGGAGACGTTGTACTAGATATATTTTCTGGAACTTTTACTACATCATTTGTTGCCAAAAAACTTAATAGAAAGTCAGTCGGAATAGAATTACAAGAAAAATATGTAGAAATAGGATTAAATAGATTACAGATTACTTCTGATGACAATCAGCAGGCTCAAAGCTCCGAAGTCAATTCACTTGCAAGTTCACCAAAACAACTAACACTCAATTTACAATTTTGATAAAATGGAACACGAATTTACAAAAACAATTAAAAAAGTTTTACAAGAAAACTTTGGTGCTGCTGGTGAACAAGTATTTGCTGGAAGCGAGCTAATTCAATATTTGAATATCAAAACTAAATCTGCAAATAAAGGCTCAAAATCAAGAGGGAGTTTTGCCAATTTATACGCTATATATGTTTTAGTTGAAGACTATTTTTCAAGAGATTTTCATCAAAGCGAGATGTATTCAGATTATGAAGGTGCCGTTTATACAAATATTTTGAAGAGACAGCGCGAATTACCGTTTGGACAAAAGCTTCAAAACCATGCTTTGAACCACAGACTTAATGAAGAATTTAAAAGATATTTTCCGACTTGTGACTTCATCCCAATTCTGAGAAATCCGAAAACTAGCAGGTATTGGTTTAACGAGAATTTATTAAAAGTTAAAATTTAGGAAAACGTACATAATATAGCCGAAACAGTAATTCAAATTATTGACGCCTACGTTGAAGCTAAGAGAGATAGCTTTGAAAAATTTCTTCAACTTTGTAAAGAGGCTCAAGCATTGACAGAGGCTCAAGTAATAGAATTTATTAAACAAATACTCGCACCAACGGTAGATGCTAGAATCTTCGAGATTGTCAGCTATAGTATATTAAAATACTACTATAGTGACCGATCAATTTATTGGGGTTATGAGGTTGATCAGCTCCAGCAAGAAAATTTAAAACTGTTTAAAACAGGTAGGACAAATGCAAATGATGGGGGAATTGACTTTGTAATGAAACCCCTAGGACGGTTTTTTCAGGTGACAGAAACTGTAGATATGAATAAATATTTCCTAGACATTGATAAAATTGAAAAGTATCCGATAACATTTGTCGTTAAATCTTCAGATTCTGATATTGAAATTAAATCTAAAATCGAAGTCCAAGCTCGAAAACAGTATTCAATAAATGCAATAGTTTCACGTTACATGGAATGTATAGAAGAAATAATTAATGTTGCTATTCTTATCGAAAGATTTGAAGAGGCTATTGCCAAAGGATATTTAAATAGAATATTGAAAGAAATTATTAAACAGAGCAGATTGGAATTTAATTATGAAGATGAGGAAGAAGATTTGGAGATTGAACAGTTAGACATTTCCCTTGAAGATGAATGATTCAATTTAACCGAGTTAAGTTTATAATAAGAACTTTAATCCTTACTACAAACAAAACTCAATTACTGAGAGTCAATACTCGATCAATGAAATAATATTGTCGGTTTGGCGGATAGGATTCACTTCCCCTTTCCTTGATTAAATGTTTCACCTAGCCATCAACTTTGGCTGGAATGACTCCGCACCATTTTCCCACCAAAAAACTGATTCTTTCTGGCGTGGAGAAAGAGTTTTTGAAAGCACGAGTAACTCATCTGGTGAAAAAGGAGCTTTCCAATGATCAGAAAACACTTTAATCGGTTGTCTAGAGTGATAATTAAAAAATATTGCGTCGCGGTGTGACTTGACAGGCATCTTACCGCGATGAAAAACATGGTGAGAGTCGAAAAAGACAACAGTACCTGCTAGCCCTGTACATGAAACCCAATTTGATTGGTCTAAATGTTCCGCTACTTCTGCGTCAGAAAATAAAAGTTTTCGTTTGAGAGGGCTTAACTGAGAATTGAAATGCTTTGGAATATATTCAAACGGCCCACTTTCAGGATTCACATCATTCAAGTAAACAGCTATTTTGAGGAGTCTATGATCTTCAGGGTCTTTATGCCACAATCTTGTATGTACCTGTTGTTCGTTCGCAAAATCTTTCTGAAAAAACAAACCCCGGTAAGCAACCGGAACCCCAAGATAATTTTCAGCAATGTCAAATAACCGCTCTTGAAGACCCCATAAAAAGATTTCTGAATATTTGATAATTTCTGCTGAATTAACATGATAAACATATTGATCTTCAAAAGCCGGAGATTTTGGATTATGAGGTAATATCGCCTTCACTGCATCCAAAAGTTGTTCATTCATTGGCAATGACAAATCTTGTAGAGAAGTAATAAAAGCCCCTTCCTTCCTAAGAGCCTCGACAATAGACTGATTCGTCGGATTCAGTGCAGGTAATTTTTTGACGTGTTGAAAAAGTCTCCACTTATAAGATAAGCTAGATTGAAGCAGAGAAGCTTCTCTTTTTATTTTTCTCAAACCTCTATTGAGCATACTAATTTCACTTTTTTAATTGCCGATCTGAAATATATTTCTTTTATATCATTACTTATCTCAGGAGCAATATATCGATCGCAAAAGTTTACAAAAAAAGTCATACGAGCAAATAAGGTCGATCGCCCATTGATAACAGAATCCTCTTGAATCCCAAACTATAACTTATTAGATATATATATTTAGTATTTAATTCGTTGTAACAAGGACTAAAGTCCTTATTACAAACGAAAGTAATTAATGAGGATTAATGCTCGATTTTGAGCGAAATAATCTTGTCGCCTTGGCGGATCGCATTGACTACAGACATATCCTCAGTTTGGCCAAAAGTTGTGTGAACTCCATCTAAATGCGACTGGGGAGAATGGCAAATAAAGAATTGGCTGCCGCCCGTATCTTTACCTGCATGAGCCATCGATAAAGTTCCTGCCATATGTTTTTTGGAGTTGATTTCACACTTGATTTTGTAGCCGGGGCCGCCGGTTCCAGTACCTTTTGGACAGCCACCTTGAACCATAAAGTTAGGAATGACTCGGTGAAACGCTAATCCGTCGTAAAAACCTTTTTCTGCCAAGTCAACAAAATTCTTGACTGTGTTAGGCGCTTCTGCATCAAACAATTCCAAATTGATTGTGCCTTTGTTCGTTTCCATAATCGCGCGGGTCATGATTTTTTCCTTACTTTCTAAAATGAGTGTGTTGTCTGCATTTGAATTGCGGACTTCGCTTTTATAGCGACAGGTTTCAAGCTGTCGTTATATTTTGACCTTCAGAAGTGTAGCATACTCCGGTAACTCTCATAAGACTTATGCACGCTTTCTGAGGAAACCCGGTTTCTCGCTAGAAACCGGTTTTCTTACTATAAGTCCTATTTTAATTACTGGTGACTTTTTTGCGATCGGCTTCTTCCTGAAAGTCGCTCATATTAAAAATGAAAGGAACCCGACTCGAACCGCTGCCCATAACCAACACTTTTGGCATCTGAGCGCCGCCGCTTCTCCAAGCTTCAATTGCCTCTTTTTGTAGCACCAAATCCCCACCTTGAGCCTTCAAAGTTTCAGCCAAAAGCCTTTGAGCTTCTGCCCTACCTTGAGCGCGGTTAATGTCAGTTTGAGCTTCTTGTTCGGCTTCCTGAGCGACATACACGGCTCTTTGCGCCCGCTGTTCCGCTACCTGTTTTTCCTCAACTGCTTTCGCGAAATCTGGGGAAAATCGAATGTTAACAACACTCGTATCAAGCACTATTACATCATACTTTGATAGCCTTTCCTTCAGCGCAGAATCAAAATCTCGCTTGAGTTCACTTCTTTGAGTAATAGATTGTTCAGCAGTTCTCAGTGCAGCCGCTGTTTTAAATGCTTCTTGCGTTTGAGGAGCAATGATTTTTGAAACTATATTCTCCAATGTTCCTTGAGTCCTTCGGACATCAACTATTTTGTTAGGATCAAGGCGAAAATTGATGGCAAAACTCGCATTTAAATCCTGAAGGTCTTTAGTTGCACTCTGGGCGGGAACTTCAAATTTTTGGACTGTTACATCATACACGTCAACCTTGGATATCAGTGGGGGTCTGAAGTGAAATCCTTCTAATAGTGCTCCATCTGTGGCTTTTCCTAAAACGCTGACTACCCCTGCTTCACCTGGATTAATGACAACAAAAGAGTTGAATCCGAGTAGTAGCGCGCCTACTAATAGAATCCCAGCAATTGCTGATGATATGTTCTGGAAGTTTTGAGATTTCAAAATATGTGTTCCTTTGTGATAACTAAATTATAATGGTTAAATGGATTGGATAGCCTCGAAAATCTAAAATTTAAATTTGGTTATGGAAATTGTTAAATATCCCAGAACTTATCACATCGAAGGTTCGCGCTTCGGGCCGGGAGATGAAGACCTCGACAGCGCACCATTTGGCGCTATTTACGATCGCCCTCTAATTATAGAAGAAAAGGTAGACGGCGCAAATACAGGCATCAGCTTCGCCCCAGACGGGCAAATGCTGCTGCAAAGCCGCGGTCACTTTCTCACGGGCGGGCCGAGAGAAAAACATTTTAACTTATTCAAACAGTGGGCTTTCAGTCTCAGCGGCCAGCTACAAGAAGTGCTGACAAACCGCTATATTTTGTACGGAGAATGGCTATATGCCAAACACACTGTTTTTTATGACTTTCTGCCGCACTACTTTATGGAATACGACGTGCTGGACTTAGAAACCAGTCAATTTTTGAGTACAGAAGCTCGAAAAAAATTGTTATCTGCATTGCCGTTAGTGTCAGTTCCAGTGCTGTTTTCGGGAGTTTTGAAATCGCCCAAGCAAATGATGCAGTTGATGGATAAATCTAATTTTATTCAACCGGGACATTTGGAGCGGTTGCGCTCCTGCTGTCGGGAAATGGGATTAGATGAAGAGCGGTGTTTGAAAGAAACTGACAATAGCGAGATTATGGAAGGTTTGTATATTAAAATAGAAGAAGACGGAATTGTCAAGGCGCGTTACAAGTACGTGCGCGCCAGCTTTTTAACAGCGATTAAAAATGCTGAAGGACATTGGTTGAATCGCCCAATTATACCGAATATTCTACGTCCCGGTGCAGATTTATTTAAATTTTAGTTAAAAACTCTTAAGAGTCGGCGGTTGAAACCGCTTCTACACAAACAATGTCCGGATGGTGCGCGGACTAAGAAATTACGTTATTAACAAACAGGTGAAACCATGACTGCTCTATTATCACCATCCGCAACTTGGACTTTTCCCTTTTGTCCCGAACCGCCCGATTACTCGATCGACTGGGACAGCATTCAAACACATTTCGACTGGATTGACAACCTCAAAGGATGCCAGCAAGACCCTATTTATCATGCTGAAGGGGATGTCTTAATTCATACCAAAATGGTCTGCGAAGCCTTAATATCTTCCCCAAAGTGGCGTCAATTACCTCAACAAGAGCGTTCGATGCTTTTTGCTGCCGCCTTGCTGCACGATGTCGCAAAACCTGCTTTTACAAAGATAGAGGCAGATGGCAGAATTAGCTCGAAAGGTCACGCCCGTCAAGGTGCGAGGATGGTTAGACAAATTTTATCTCAATTTGACCCGCCGGTGCAGTTTAGCATTCGGGAGGCTATTGGGGCGATCGTCCAATTCGGCAGTTTACCAATCTGGCTGCTAGACAAACCCAACCCGCAGCAGTCGGTAATTAAAGTCAGTCAAGTTGTCCGCTGCGATTTTCTGGCACTTTTAGCAGAAGCAGACGTGCGCGGCCGCCACTGCGCCGACAAACAAGAACTGCTCGATAAAATAGAACTATTTCGGGAGTTTTGTCAAGAAAATAATTGTTTGAATTCTCCCCGACAATTCCCCTCAGCACACAGCCGATTTATCTACTTCCGCGCATTCAACGGCAATCCCGATTACGAAGCATTTGACGATACTAGATGCGAAGTAATTTTGATGTCGGGATTGCCTGGAAGTGGTAAAGATTATTGGATCAAAGAAAATCTGCCCGGATTGCCGATAATTTCGCTGGACGCGCTGCGAAAAGAGATGAACATTCCTCCCGACGAAACTCCTGGCAATGTAATCATGGAAGCCAAAAACAGAGCGCGGGAATATATGAGATTGGGGCGTTCTTTTATCTGGAATGCTACTAATACAACCAAACAAATGCGCCAGCAATTAATTAATTTTTTTGCTGATTATCAAGCGCGAATTCGGATTATTTATCTGGAAGTTCCTTTGGAGGAAGTATTGCGGCGGAATCGATCGCGCCCCACAGCAGTACCCGAAACAGTCATTCGCAAATTAGCTGCGCGGCTCGACATTCCAGACATTACAGAAGCGCATCAAGTCGATCGAATAGTTAACAATTAGTCTCCAACGATCGAGATGCCAGACTTCTCAAAAAAGTCGGGCATCTAGGTATAGTAACCGTATAGCAACCGCCAAGACGGTTAAGATGACACTTTCTGGTGACGCTTCGCGAGCGTGAGCGTATAGGCTTGGCGACTACTATATCAGGTTGGAAGTTTCCCTGAAATTAATTAGTTTTATAATTTTTCTCAGTCCAGCAGCGCGGCAAAACTTCACCGGAGGGAAAAATCAATTTACTCTTCTGAAACTTCGCCGGTTCTTGCTCTTCTTCACCTGCTTGATTTCGTCCCAATACCTCAGTTAGAGCAGGGCTAATTAAACCATCTACATCGAGAATTTCTATCAAATCGCCTGATTCTTTTTCTTGTAAAAACATAGTTTCTCCTGATCAGTTGAATGTAAGTTATGGCTTGAGGACAATTTTGTTCGATATTTGAATTTTAGATACATAAAATTTTAGATGTATCTATCCAAAGTTATGATTTAAAAATCTATCTAATCTATCTTTTGGAAGTTATCAGGGTGTCTCTCAACGAATTCAAGGGCGAAGCATTCCGGCAAACGATTTAGTGAGAACCAGAGATTTAGTGCCGTAATGATTCGCCCATACAAATACATTTACAGAAATGAGATGCACCCAGTTATCAACACTAAAGTGATCTTATTTGGAGAAGCTCAAATTTGTACTAAGGAATGAGAATTAAATAACTTCCACCAGTTTGTGGGATGTCCCGCCCGTCTTGAACAGGCAGGATGCCTGTTCCACAAGAAAGCAGCTTGGGTACAAGCGCCCGGATCGGCGACGCGGAGCAAAAAAATGTGGTATCTCATAAACTTGGGATAAATGGCGAGCTTGCGGTAAAGTTATTAAAGATTGAAGTTTATCGATCGCCTTTTATGCCTTACACTGCATCTACCCCAACAGATCCCAATCAAGCCAATATCCACAATGCCGACTATAGCCTCCTAGAATTCAGCAAGCTGACACCAATGATGCAGCGGTATGTTGAGGTGAAAGAACAATATCCTCACGCACTTTTATTTTTTCGAGTCGGAGATTTCTTTGAGTGTTTTTTCCAAGATGCCGTTACGATTTCGCGGGAATTAGAACTTGTTTGTACTAGCAAAGAAAGTGGCAAAGAAATCGGCAGAGTACCGATGACGGGAGTTCCACACCACGCCCTCGATCGCTACACTTCAATGTTAGTAGAAAAAGGCTATGCTGTAGTAGTTTGTGACCAAGTTGAAGATGCCTCGATCGCCGCTAGAGAAGGCCGTCAAGTCAAGCGAGAAATTACCCGGATTTTGACTCCTGGAACTTTGACAGATGATGGAATGCTGAAACCCCGTCAAAATAACTTTTTAGCAGCAATTGTCATCGCTGGGGAACATTGGGGATTGGCTTATACAGATATTTCTACTGGAGAATTCGTCACTACTCAAGCCGACAGTTTAGAACAATTAACTCTAGAATTGCTGCGCTTGCAGCCTTCGGAAGTCTTGGTGCCGACTAATGCGCCGGACTTGGCGAGTATGTTGAGGCCGGGAGAGAAATCGAAGTATTTACCCGACTGTTTGCCGAATTCGTTTTGCTATTCTTTGCGATCGCAAATTCCGTTTACTTTGTCCGAAGCAAAACAGAGAATCCTGCAAAAGTTCAAAGTGCGATCGCTCGAAGGGATGGGATGCGCACACCTTTCTCTCGCAGTGCGCGCCGCCGGCGGCTTGCTGCAATATCTCGAAGAAACTCAAAAGGAAAAAGCAGTTTCTTTGCAAAGATTGCACACTTACACTCTCACCGATTTTCTGATACTCGACTACCAAACCCGCCGCAATCTTGAAATTACTCAAACAGTGAGAGATGGGGTTTTTCACGGTTCGCTGCTGTGGGCTATAGACAAAACCAGCACCGCAATGGGAGGCCGCGCTTTGCGCCGTTGGGTACTGCAACCTTTGCTCAACATTAAAGGCATTTGCGCCCGACATGACACGATTCAAGAGTTAGTAGAAGAGCACTCTCTGCGCCAAGATTTGCAGCAGTTACTGCGCCAAATTTACGACATCGAAAGACTGACAGGCCGCGCTGGTTCTGGCACAGCTAGCGCTCGGGATTTAGTCGCTTTGGCTGATTCGCTCTCGAAACTGCCGGAATTGGCTGTTGTGGCTGCTCAAGGGCGATCGCCCTATTTGAAAGCACTACAAAATGTACCGCCACTTCTCGAAGAATTAGCAACTAAAATTCACCTTCATTTAGTAGACGAACCGCCGATTCATTTAAAAGAAGGAGGTTTAATTCGATCGGGCATTAATCCCATGCTAGATGAAATGCGCCAAAGTGCATCCACCGACTTGGCATGGATGACTGATCTGGAAGAAAATGAAAGAAAGCGCACCGGAATTTCTAATTTAAAAGTCGGCTATAATAAAGCTTTCGGCTATTACATCAGCATTACAAAATCGAAAATAGACCAAGTACCAAATGAGTACACCCGCAAGCAAACTCTTACAAATGAAGAACGCTATAGCACTGAAGAATTAAAAGAAAGAGAAGTGCGAATTCTGACGGCGCGAGAAGATTTAAATCAACTTGAATATGATATTTTTGCTAAAGTGCGTGCCGAGGTAGGAGAGCACGCCGAAATTATTCGCAATGTTTCCCGCGCGGTGGCGGCGGCCGATGTTTTGTGCGGTTTGGCGGAAGTAGCTGTTTATCAGAATTACTGCCGCCCGAATATGCTTGAAAGTCGGGAAATTAAAATTATCGAAGGTTGTCATCCGGTGGTAGAAAAGTCTTTACCGCCGGGATTTTTTGTCCCGAATTCGGCTTTCCTGGGTCGGGAAGAATCGCTAAACCGCCCAGATTTAATCATTTTAACCGGGCCGAATGCTAGCGGCAAAAGCTGTTATTTGCGGCAGGTGGGTTTGATTCAGTTAATGGCGCAGATGGGGAGTTTTGTGCCAGCGAAAGCTGCGACTTTAGGAATTTGCGATCGTATTTTTACCCGCGTCGGCGCGGTGGATGATTTGGCAACTGGTCAGTCTACGTTTATGGTAGAAATGAATGAAACTGCAAATATTCTGAATCACGCGACTGCGCAATCATTAGTTTTGTTAGATGAAATTGGCAGGGGAACTGCGACGTTTGACGGACTTTCGATTGCTTGGTCTGTGGCGGAATATTTAGCAAATGAGATTCGGGCGCGGACGATTTTTGCAACTCACTATCACGAATTGAATGAGTTAGCTTCTATTTTGGATAATGTGGCAAATTATCAGGTGACGGTGAAAGAATTGCCGGATCAAATCGTATTTTTGCACCAAGTTCAGCCCGGCGGTGCTGACAAGTCTTACGGAATTGAAGCGGGGAGATTGGCTGGTTTACCGCCGTCGGTGATTGACAGGGCGAGACAGGTGATGAAGCAGATTGAGAAACACAGCAAAATTGCGATCGGGCTGCGGAAAGGTGTTAAAAAAAATGGTAAAAAAGAGTCTGAGGGTCAACAATTGGATATTTTCGATGATTAAAATTCTAACCAAAAAAGGTTTGTAGTAAGGACTTTAGTCCTTCAAAACTCAGATCGAAGGACTAAAGTCCTCACTACAAACCTGACTGCGAACCTGTCATTTAAAACTTAGATGGAAGGACTAAAGTCCTCACTACAAACCTGATGGAAGGACTAAAGTCCTGACTACGAACCTGTAATTTGAATTTACTTGCCATTTTGCAACTTTCTTACCTCTTTGTGCACGCTCATCCCAATTTCCAGAGCCTCATTTAGCAACCGCCCGTATTCAGTCGCCCGATCGCTCACATTGACGGCCATCAATGCAGCCAAATTACTTTCAATATTAGCAAATAACTCGTAACGGCGATCGATAAAATCCTTGTTTTCCCTCATAATTCTTTCTGTCCGCAAAGCACAGACTAAACTTTCCCTAGTAATCTGTAACGCTTCAATAGCATCTGCTCGATTAATTAAATTGGCTTGTAGATTGCCAGCAGCCGTTAGGCGATCGATAATATCTAAAGCCTTAATTACTTCCTGATACTTCTCAACTTCATCGAGCAGACCGGCCAGAGTTTGTAGAGGCTTTGCCTTCACCCATTTATAAACATTCCAAGCAACAGCAATCGCCAGTGACAAACCTAAAGTTATTTGCAAAACCCGGACAAGTATTTCAGTATCACTAAGGCCAACTGTATGTTGATTAGTCAGTAAAGCAATAGGCAGCGAAACAACTAATGTTACGCAAAATATCAGCAACTCATTCAACAAAAGAGCAAACAGCTTTTTGGGATCTCGGAGTGCAGCAGGTCGGTAAAAATCTGCTACAAAACCGTCACTTAAAGCTATTCCGCTCAAATCTTCCAACTCTTTCTCGGAAATTCTCAACTCATCTAAATCTGCTTGTATCACTATTTGAAATCTCCTTAACTTGGCATGAATTAAAATCCTCCCAGAGACCTAATTGAATCCCACAGACTCAGATAAAAATTGCTGTCTCGGCCTCGAAATAGTTGAAAAGCTTGTCCTGGTGCGCCAAAAAACGGTCTCAGCGTCCATCCTAATTGACTACCAACAAACGCATAAAGTCCCAACCAGAAGCGCAAAATATTTAGCCTGATGTCTTTGCCTTCGGCATCTTGTTCGGATAGAAAGTGCATTCCTTGATATATGAAACTTACTCCCAAAAATCCTGTGATTGCCATAATAGCAACATTCAACAGTAGATAAAAGTTGTAATTGGTACTGCTGAGGAGAAAAAAGAGACTGACAGGTGCAAATCCAAACAGCAAAACGCTAATCATTGCCATTGATGTCATCAACAATGTCAAATACTGCTCAAAAGTTCGTTTTGAACCAAACATGACATTAAAAAAGTACAGTGTGGGAAAGCAGATAATCAGCGTCAGTAAGTAAAGCGCTGGTAACTTAATTGCTGAAACCAGACATTGCATCCACGTACTAGATGCACCTAAGATTGCGCCGTAAATGGCAAAAAAGAGGATGCTAGAAATTAATAAACCAAAAATTTTAGATTTGAGCTTAACACCGTCGCGAATTTCTTCGAGAAACTGTTGCCGTTCCCGCAGCAAATACATTACTACTGAAAAATATTTCACGGGCTCTCCTTGTGACTGATGTGACTCCGAATCAGTCATAACTCAAGCTGAGTACGATCGACAATCTTGCCAACTCCGGGCACTATATGTTAAATCAACGATGATTTGTTGCACCTAGCTCGCCACAAGCTGAGATTTAGAGCCGTTTTGGGGTTTACTTGGATGGTAAGAGCGATCGGTATGATTCACTCGCTATAGTAATCCCTGAAATGAAAGAGTAGGGGCAATTCATGAATTGCCCCTACTCTAAATTTCCGAAGCAAATCATACTCCTTTCTCAGCAACACCAAAAGGTTATACAGCGTTCATAAGCTGTATAACCCTTGAAAATAGGTGTTTCTTTGTAAGCCGATGGTGGGATTTGAACCCACGACCGTTCGATTACGAATCGAATACTCTACCCCTGAGCTACATCGGCACAGACAATTTTGAATATTAACACAACAGATATAAAAAATCAAGTAGTGTTGACTGTTGACTGTTAACAAAAATAAATAGGTCAAATCCCCCGTACTTTCTGCGGGGGATCAGAATTAGTTAAACGGCTAATTCCCCATCAGTCCCGCCCGCTCTAGCCCCGGAATAAACTAAACCCCGCTGCATATCCAGCGTCAGCATAGTTTTGTCCCGAATTACCCGCGTGGCATTCTCCACACCAACCATCACCGGCACACCCAAGCGCAAACCGATAATCGCCGCATGGGAGGTCAAACTTTCCTCCTCTGTTACCACACCAGCCGCTTTCCGAATCATTTCGACAAAATCGGCGCTGGTGCGTTCTACTACCAAAATGTCTCCTGGGTGGAAATTCGCCACATCCGCAGCAGTGCGAGCAACTCTGGCCATGCCGCTCACCGAACCCAAACCGACACCGGTTCCTGTGCCTAAAACTGCTGTCACCATCTCAACTTTAATTAAATCAGTTGAGCCAGAGACTCCTTGCAGAGTACCGGCTGTCATCACTACCAAATCTCCGTCGCAGACTAGCTGTTTTTCTTGGGCGACATTGATTGCAGATTGAAATGTTTGACCGGTGGAGGGCAAATCTAGCACTAATAGAGGCTTTACACCCCAAACGAGTTGCAGTTGTCGGGCTACATCTACGTGGGGAGTAACTGCCAAAATTGGGGTTTTGGGGCGGAACTTGGAGACATTTCGGGCTGTAGCACCAGTTTTTGTCAGTGTCATAATTGCTGCTGCGTTCAACTGTTCGGCAATTTGACTGACGGCTTGACTGATGCCGTTGGTGATCGATCGACCAATATCTTCTACATTCCTAATATTGCCCCTAATTCCTTCCCTCTCCATCCGCACCGCAATTCTCGCCATCGTCGCTACTGCTTCGACGGGGAAATTGCCGACAGCAGTTTCATTCGAGAGCATCACCGCATCTGTTCCATCCAGAATCGCGTTTGCTACGTCCGAAATCTCGGCGCGGGTAGGACGAGGATTGTTGACCATGCTGTCGAGCATCTGGGTAGCGGTAATTACCGGAATCCCCATGCGATTAGAAGTTGCAATCAATCGCTTTTGCAAAATCGGCACGTCTTCGGCGGGAAGTTCTACTCCCAAATCGCCCCGCGCGACCATCACGCCGTTACAAAGAGCCAGGATTTCCTCCATTTGCTCGATCGCCTCGTGCTTTTCGATCTTCGCGATCACCGGTACTTGCTTACCCGCACTGGCTATCAGTTCCTTAATTTCGAGCATATCCTGGGGATTCCGCACAAAGCTCAGTGCTACCCAATCGACACCTTGGTCGAGTCCGAACATTAAATCTTTGCGGTCTTTATCTGTCAGGGCTTTAATTGACAGATAAACACCGGGAAAATTCACGCCTTTGTTGTTGGAAAGTGGGCCCCCAACAACGACGCGACAGTACAATTCGCGGGAATTGCGGTCTACTTTTTCGACGACCATTTCCACTTTCCCGTCGTCAAGTAGAATCACTGCACCCTCGGTCACTTCCTCTGCTAGAGGTTCGTAGGTGACGGACGAAATTAACTCGGTGCCTGGAACCGGGCGGCTGGTTAAAATAAAAGGCTCGCCGTTTTTGACAACTATCGACCCTGTTTCAAAGCGGCCTAAACGAATTTTCGGGCCTTGGAGGTCTTGGAGGATGGCAACCGGTTGGTTGAGTTCAAAGGATGTTTGCCGGATTAAGCGGATGCTGCGCTCGTGGTCTGCTTCTGTTCCGTGGGAAAAGTTGAGTCGCAAAGTTGTCGCACCGGCTTCTATAAGCTGGCGCAGCACTTGTGGGTCAGAAGTAGCTGGGCCAATGGTGGCGACTATTTTGGTTCGGCGTAGGGCTTTTTGCAGTTGCATGAATTGAAATGGGGTGGCTGGAGGATTTATTGTTTAAATTTCGGCTAAGTTTTTGCTATTGATTACTACAACCAATGATGCACGTCTTAATTCTTAAAAGTTTGTCGATCGTCACGAACAGTAGGAATTCGCCACACTCTAGAATATCTGACTTTATTACCGATCGATAATCTTTTCAGTGCGATCGGCTTTTCTTCAAAATGACTTTAGATTTAATCCTTGACAAATATACAGATATACCGATGGGAATTGGGCGATCGGGCGATCGGGCGATCGGGCGACGCTTCGCGGGCGGGCACCGCTACGCGGGCGGAACTGGGTATCCGAAGTATTGGATATTGGTGGTTCCCTTTTTTTGTCTGAATTACTAAATGCCTATTATTTCACAAAACTTTACTATTTAGAGTCTGGTATCTTATACTACGCAAGGGTGAAATATTAAGGAGTGTTAACAAAGATGTCGGAGGCAGGACGGCCGCTGACAGTGCCGAAAGAGTTTCTAAGTCCTCCGGGTGACTTGAATCCGACGCTGCTACTGTTTTTGAGTGCACTAGCGATTATCGCAATTTCGTTTGTGGGTTTTTGGTACGGAAACTGGCCCCAATGGTGCTGTTTTTCACTGAATGTGTTGGCTTTGCACATCGCGGGCACAGTGATTCACGATGCGTCTCACAATAGTGCCCATCGCGATCGCAGGATGAACGCTATTTTGGGACATGGTAGTGCGCTGATGTTGGGTTTTGCTTATCCGGTGTTTACACGGGTACATATGCAGCATCACGCCCACGTTAACGATCCAGAAAACGACCCAGATCATTATGTTTCGACTGGTGGGCCTCTGTGGCTAATTGCTGCGAGGTTTTTTTACCACGAGATTTTCTTTTTTAAGCGCAAGCTATGGCGAAAAAATGAACTGTGGGAATGGTTTTTTAGTCGCTTGTTTGTGATTGCGATCGTGTATATCTCGATTCAATACGACCATTTAGGTTATGTACTGAATTTTTGGTTTTCTCCGGCTTTGGTGGTGGGGTTAGCGTTGGGGTTATTTTTTGATTATTTACCGCACCGTCCGTTTCACGATCGGGATCGCTGGAAAAATGCTAGAGTCTATCCAAATGCGATTCTCAATGTCTTAATTTTGGGTCAGAATTATCATCTGATTCATCATTTATGGCCTTCCATTCCTTGGTACAATTACAAGCCTGCTTATGAAGCTGTAAAGCCGCTATTGGATGAGAAGGGTTCTCCTCAAAGTCTGGGAATATTGGAAGGGAGAAAAGACTTTTGGAGTTTTATATATGACATCTTTTTAGGGATTAGGTTGCATCACAAGAAAGCGTCTGAGTAATAAAAACCCGGTTTCTTTGAGAAGCCGGGTTTTTTTGTATGGCATTAAAAAACCACTGTAGGGTGCGCAATGCGCACCTTACGACTACGCAGAACCACTGTAAGGTGCGCATTGCGCACCTTACCATTACTTGGGGCAAAGTAGGGTGCGAAATGTGCACCTTACTACTGTTATTTTGCAATTACCAACCCAGCCGGCAGCCTTTTAAACGCCAATCTTTCATTCTCGATATCCACAAAAATTGTATCCCCATCCACAAAATCTCCCCGCAAAATACCCTTCGCCATTTGCGTTTCCAACTCCCGTTGAATTCCCCGTTTCAAAGGCCGCGCACCATATACCGGGTCAAATCCTATTTCTGCTAAAAAGTCGATCGCCGATTCCGACAATTTCAGCGACATTTTGCGATCGGCCAAACGTTTTTCCAAGCGCTTAACTTGCAACAGCACAATCTGCCGCAATTCAGGCTTAGTCAAACTGTGGAAAATAATCATCTCATCAATCCGGTTCAAGAATTCTGGGCGGAAAGTAGCCCGCATCGACTCCATTACCCGACTCCGCATTTGTTCCTCATCTCCCGCCACATCTAAAATGTATTGAGAGCCGACATTTGATGTCATAATAATTACAGAATTCTTAAAGTCTACCGTATGACCTTGAGCATCAGTAACGCGGCCATCGTCCAGAATTTGCAGCATAATATTGAAGACATCCGGGTGCGCTTTCTCGATTTCATCGAATAGAATCACCGAGTAAGGACGGCGACGCACAGCCTCAGTTAATTGTCCACCTTCATCGTAGCCGACGTATCCCGGAGGCGCACCAATTAACCGCGAAACTGCGTGTTTTTCCATATATTCCGACATATCAATTCGCACGATCGCCTCTTCGGTGTCGAACAGATAAGACGCTAATGCTTTGGCTAATTCCGTTTTACCAACACCCGTGGGGCCAAGGAAAATAAAACTAGCAACCGGACGATTTGGGTCAGCTAAACCTGCGCGCGATCGCTGAATTGCATCTGCAACCGCCGTCACCGCTTCATCCTGTCCAATTACCCGCTTGTGTAGTTCATCTTCCAAGTGCAAAAGTTTCTGCATTTCCGATTCAACTAACTTGCTAATCGGAATTCCCGTCCACTTAGAAATAATCTCAGCAATATCAGATTCGGTGACTTCTTCCCGCAGCAGAGTTTTACCTGTAATTTGACTTGCTGTCAGCTTAGCTTCCGCTTCTTCCAGTTGTTTGTGTAACTCGGTTAATGTGCCATACTTCAACTCGGCAGCACGGTTAAGATCGTATTTTAGTTCTGCTTGTTGAATTTCAATGTTCGTCTTATCTATCTGTTCTTTGATTTTTTGAATGCTGTCGATGACACCTTTTTCGGATTGCCATTGCGCATTCAAGCCGCTTTGCTGTTCCTTGAGATTTGCTAAGTCTTTTTCTAGTCTTTCCAAACGGTCGATCGATGCAGCATTGCTTTCTTTTTGCAGCGACAATCTTTCCATTTCTAGCTGCAAAACCTTGCGATCGATTTCGTCTAGTTCTTCCGGCTTGGAAGTAATTTCCATTTTGAGTTTAGCTGCCGCTTCGTCCATCAAATCAATGGCTTTGTCAGGAAGGAAGCGATCGCTAATATATCGAGTTGACAAAGTAGCCGCCGCCACTAACGCATTATCGGAAATTTTAACACCGTGGTGAACTTCGTATCGTTCCTTCAAACCTCGCAGAATTGAGATAGTATCTTCAACTGTCGGCTGGTCAACATAAACTTGTTGAAAACGGCGTTCTAGGGCTGCATCTTTTTCTAGATACTTGCGGTATTCATCGAGAGTAGTAGCACCGATACAGCGCAATTCTCCCCTCGCTAACATCGGTTTCAGCAAGTTGCCAGCATCCATCGATCCTTGACTTGCACCGGCACCGACAACAGTGTGAATTTCATCAATAAATAGGATGACTTTGCCATTACTATCCATCACTTCTTTGAGCACCGCTTTCAAACGTTCCTCAAATTCTCCCCGGAATTTTGCACCGGCAATTAATGCACCCATATCTAAGCTGATTAATTGTCGGTCTTTGAGAGATTGTGGCACATCTCCGGTGATAATTCGTTGGGCGAGTCCTTCGGCGATTGCAGTTTTTCCTACTCCCGGTTCCCCGATTAATACGGGGTTGTTTTTGGTGCGGCGGCTCAATATTTGAATCGTGCGACGGATTTCGTCATCTCGTCCGATGACTGGATCGAGTTTGCCTTGACGCGCTGCTTCTGTCAAATCTCGGCCATATTTTTCCAGCGCTTCGTATTTGCCTTCTGGATTTTGATCGGTCACTTTGTTCTTCCCCCGGACTTGGGTAATTATTTCTTTGAGTTTGGTTTCATCTAGTTTAAATTCTTGTAACAAATTTTTGCCAAAGCGGTCATCTTTGATGTACCCTAGTATCAGGTGTTCGATCGAGATAAATTCATCACCGTAGTCTTTTCGATAAGTTTCAGCCCGATCGAGTAAAGTGTCCAAGGAACGGCCGAGATAGACATTGCCACCGGTTCCAGAGATTTTTGGCTGACTGTTGATAAACTCATCAGTACGATCGCGCAATTTGGCTAATGGTACGCCTGCTTTTTTAAATAAGCTGCTAGCCAGTCCAGATTCTTGTTCCAGCAAAGCCTTCATCAAGTGTTCGCTTTCTAGCTGTTGCTGCTGGGCAGCTTTGACAACTTCTGGCGTGCGGGCGAGGGCTTCCCAGGCTTTTTCGGTAAATTGGTTTGGGTTATTCGGTTGCATAAATTTTAATTCCCTGAATTCAAAAGAGCGATACTGTAGGGGCAAAAGCTCGATCGCCCGTATAATTATCATTGTAGGTAATTAATGGCGATCGGGCGATCGGTGTTCCCCTATATTAAGATAGGTATTTCCGTCCTATGTCGCTTAAGTATTCGTAGGGTGCGTCGCCCTAAAAAATCCCTAGGGAAATATCAAAAATCTCATAGCGACGCACCCTACTAATGTTGCAGAAGTTTTGAAAATTGGTATTACTCTTAAATACCTGGAGGAAATATCGATGATTCCGTTACATCCTGAGTTTATTACCAAAAACGGCAAAAAAGAATTTGCCGTGATTCCTTATGAAGAATTTGAAGCACTGCAAGAATTAACTGCTGACATAGAAGATTTGATGGATTTGAGGGCCGCCAAAGAGGAAGAAGCAAATCAGCCTTCTGTACCATTAGCAGAGGTGAAGAGAATATTAGGATTACTCAATAATTAATCTCTAAAATTCTTGCACTCATTCGCCAACTATTTTAGAAGGATTTGCGTCCTTAAATCAGCGGTAAATCAATTAATCAAAGATTTATGCAAGAAGTCTAACTTAGAAAAAATACCTCCTAAACCTGTATTTTCTGTAACTCAGGGGCAATTTGAATCTGCGGCATCGGTTCGAGGGGAGTATTTACGGGTGCGAACCTGCAATAGCACACGACAATTGTCTCAAAGTCTCCGCTAGGTAAATCTTCCGAGTAAGTTTGAACTCTGACGACTTCCCAGTCTCCTACTCGGCTGTGCGTGCTCGCAGCGGGAAATTCTGGATCGGCAAACTTTTCTATCCTGTGAAATTCTCGAAATCTGTACCCCGGTTGAGGAATTGGCAGGTTAGAAGAGTCGAAGTGTTCGGCAAGAATGTCGGTAAGCATTCCCGTATGCGCTAGCAGTCTATTTTCTGCACCTTTTTCCTCAGTCCAGTCAGCTCTAAAAACGATGTACTTGCCCATTGTTTATTCCTCCTTGTCGTCCATATAGTCGGGAAACTGAGTTTCGCCTTCAAATACGCAATTGTACTTGAGGGTGTCGTCTCCGGTGCGTTCTATTCCTAGCAACTTCCAACCGTACTTTTCCTGCATCTTCCTACAGCGCCAGCGCTCAGTTACAGCGTGCCGAGAGGTGTTTTCTTCTGGGTTGGGTTCGGAGCGACCATTAGTCATTTTCGATTTTTCACTTTCTATTTTACTGATTTATGATTGTACGTTGGCGAAGCCCTCGAAGAGGATCGCGCGATCGCATTCCACTGATATCCTTCAAACTTGCATCACCACCCGTTCCGGTAGACGGACAGTAAAAGTAGAACCTTTACCATCCTGGCTTTCTACACTAATTTCCCCGCCCAGAATTTGACACAAACGCTGACTAATTGTCAATCCCAAACCAGTACCTCCATACTTACGGGTAGTCGAAGCATCAGCTTGAGTAAAAGGTTTGAATATCTGCTCCAACTGCTCATCCGTCATGCCAATTCCCGTATCGCTAACTCGAAAAATTAGAATTGGATAATTGTAAGCTGAACCCGATAAAACTTCAGGATTATTTTTCTTATACTTAGTTGATTTTTTTCTTTGAGTTTGAATTCTTTCTATTCCAATTGTAATGACGCCTTTCTCGGTAAATTTGGCAGCATTGCTGAGCAAGTTGAGAAGGATTTGCCGCACTTTTGGCTGATCGGCGTACATTGTACCGAGTTCGCCTTTGGTTTTTAGTGCTAAAGCATTGCCTTTTTTTTCTACTAGCGGTTGAGCCGTAGTCATCACTTCTTCAATCATTGTCGCCACGTCGAAGTTTTCTAAATAGAGGGTAACGTGACCGGCTTCTATTTTAGAAATATCGAGGATGTCGCTAATCATGTCGAGCAAATGTTTGCCTGCGGTTTGAATTTTTTCTAAGTCGGGGAGAAAATCTTCAGAACCGGAATCTTGAGCATCTTCTTGCAGCATTTCGCTGTAGTTGATGATGGCATTCAGGGGGGTACGCAGTTCGTGGCTCATGTTGGCCAAAAACGCACTTTTGGAGCGGTTGGCAGCTTCGGCTGCTATTTTTGCTTCCTGCAAGTCTTCTGTATATTCTGCTACCCGCTGAATTAGTTCGTTGAGGGAAACTGCCAGCATTCCCACTTCGTCAGAGGTAGTGACGGGTACTTGTAGGTCAAAGTTTGATTCTTCGGTAACTCGCTGAGCGATCAGGGTGGTCGCTTCTAGCGGGCGGGCGATCGCACGACTGGTATATACTGCCAGTATTGCTGCGATCGTTGCTGATATCAACAAAGAGCAAACCAGAATTAGACTTCCGAGTTTTTCAGCTTTTTCGTAGGTTCTAAATGCCTCGTCCGCTTTATCGCGAAAGTTGCCTGCGAGTTTGGCTGAATCTAGCGAAAACTGTTCGAGTTTAAAAGCGGTTTCGCCAGTCATAAAATTGTTTAAATTCCGCGTGAGGGCCTGTCGCTGCTTCGGATTCAAACCAGATAACTTTGCATTCGCCAACAATTTTTGTACTTGTTCAAAGTATGACTCTACAGTCTTGACGTTGACTTCAGCGAACTGTTGCAACAGTTCGTAGTCTTTGGCAATCTCGGGATTGTTCGTCGGTGGCTGGGCTTGCAGTTGTTCGAGTTGTCCACTCATCTGAGCAACGCGAGTCAGAAATTCCGATCGTTCGCGATCGAAAATTTGCGGTTTTGCGACTAGACTCGCCAGCTCTTGCTGGTGAATTCTGACTTCCTGCACCGTATTATTGAGATTGGTCAGGATTTCGGCTTTCTCTCGGTCGATCGCCAGTTTTTCTCTAACTTGCTGCTTGTGATAGGATTCTACTCCCCGTCCCGCCACAGCACCCAAAATGGCAATACCAATGACCAAGGCGTATCCGCAGCCGATTTTCTGCCTGATACCCAGGCGACTAAACAGACTTTTCAACCCTTTTTGAGGAGGGTTCTGGAGTTGATTTTTCAAGGCTAAGGTTACAGACATGGGAAATGTACTCGTCACCCTTGAGAGGCACTATCTATATTCTAATTGATGCCTGCCTGACGGTAAAGAAAGTTATGACTTAGGGGCTGATTTTGGTAGTGATGGGGTCTTTGCAGGGTTCCACAGGTCGATCGACACAGGCAGTTTGGAGGAGTTATGCGTATAGTTAATTGTTAACCGTTAACTGTTAATTGTTAAAAGTATATCTAAAATCCCCCGCACTTCAGTGCAGGGGATGAGCTTAAAAGTTATGAATCTTCCTCTACTGGCAAAGTCGAAATGGTGCTATTTCAGCAGGAATCTTTGAAGCATTAGGTACGCTAGCACTTGCGGGAACGAAAATTCCCATACTGAAACTGCAACCCTCTTCCTTCGTGCATTCCCCAGGCTTAGCAGTAATTTGATATTCGCCTTGGGATGGCGGAGTAAAAGAGATTGTTGCGAGTTCGCCTGTCTTTTGACTCGCAGCGATTTCCATACCGTTTACATCCTTAAGAGTTAGGCTTAAATCTTTGCAGTTACCGTCGCAAGTAGCAACAAAAGTATACTCCATATCGGGATGTAGCGTGGCTCGAAAAGGAGATGAAACTTGCTTGCGAACAGTGCCTAGCAATGGTACAAATACCAACTTTTGACCGTTGCTTTTGCGTTGGTCAACTTCTGTTTTTAAGCGACAAGTAACAGTTTTTTGCTCCTCCGTCAGTTCTTGAGCAATAGCTTTTCCTACAATTGCAGTACCGAGGAGCAGGACAAGGCCGGAAATAACTAGATTTTTGATATTCATGGATGTTCCCTAATATTCGTTTTTGGGTGATTGCAATAGACTGCTTTTCTTAGCGGGCTATTGATTTATCTGGAAGCCTATCACATTTGTTGAGAATTGGGAATTGGTCATGGCCCAAACAGGGCATGGGGCAAACAGGGCATGGGACAAACAGGGCAAAATTCACAAATAACCAATAACCAATAACCAATAACCAATAACCAATAACCAAATCATTTTTTACGAAAATCCCATGCAGGAACAAACTTGGAATCGCCCCAAACACCACGCCGACTTTTTTTAGCTTCGGCTTCCGCTTGTTCCAGAATACTTGCACTCGGACAGTTTTTCAAATAAGGACGATAGACCATTGCTAATCCTTCACGGGTCAAAACTTCTTGTACAAATGTGCCATTTTGCAAGCGAACTTCGCTGACTTGACGACCATAGCGGTCAGTATCGGTGACTGTCAAAACGACGCGATTGCCTCCTTCTTTCACTAGCTGCTGAGTTCTTTGAAATGATTGATTTCCCCACTTAAATTGATTTTTTTGTGCTGATGCTTTGCTATTTTTCTCAGCATTTGTGTGCGGAATTTCCGGTGCATCTATGCAGGCAAAACGCACTTTGATATCTTTTCCAGCGGCATCACTGGCAACAAGAGTGTCACCATCGCTGATTCGTTTTACAGCATAGTTATTAGCGGCGAATTTTTGTTGGCATCCGAAGGTTAGCAACAGCAGAACAACTGCACTTAAGCTGGTGATTAGAGGGGAAAGGGTGATTTTGGTTCGGCTCATATTTTGGTCTCTCTATCAGTTTACATTTATGCACTTTCAGCCTTTCCCTACCGCCAAGCATGAAAAACCATCCGGGCGCACGTACCACTAGCCTGCGAAGTATTAACCAGCTTAATGTCGCGGAATCCCGCACTTTCCAACATCCCTTTCACTGCTAGAGCATTTGGCCCGAACCAATTCGTCGGGTCATTGTTCAGTTCGCGGCCAGAGTAAAACGCCGCTGCCGGCCTTTCACAATTGAGCATATCAACGTGAGTTTCTAATATTAACTGTTTGCCCGTGACACTGAAAACGCGATCGAGAGCCAGCAGAGGATGACGCATATGATAAAGCACTCCCAACAACAAAACCAAATCAAAAACCCCTACTTTCTCCGGCGAAAGGTCGAGCACGTCTATCTCCATATCCTCAACTTGAGAGTTTAGCACTCTGCGGGCCAATTCAAATCCTCCCTTGCCCACATCGGGGGATTGCCAAACAAAAGAATCAGTTGCCAAAACGCGCTTAGCCCCCCGCTTTTCGGCCGCAAAAGAGTAGAATCCATCCCAAGCACCGACATCTAAAACAGTCATTCCTGCTAAACTTTCGGGAAGTCCTATTTTTTGTTCAGTTTCGGGAGAAGAAGTTTTGCCGCCGCCCGGAGTGATGACTCCGCAACCTAAATCAATACAGTGATGCCAAACCGGAATATTTGCTACTTCTGCTTTTAGGAGCAATCTTTCGATATCTTGTAGAGACGAATTCTCTCGAAGTTGCCTTTGTGGGCTGAAAAATTTCTGTACTTTTCTCCGCAGTTGATTGAAATCTTCGCGGTACGTGGCTAATTCTTCAACCAGGGCTTGAGAGAAAGGAGTACCCCCGGATTGCATTTCTTGAGCCGCTTGAGAAAAGCATAATTGTAAATCGGCGGCACGCTTTTTTAAATTAGTTAAATCCTGCCATGAAGGTATTGATTCTGCTGCCATAATCTTAATTTTTTCTCCAAAAAGTGCGGTTGTTACTGTCTATTTTGTTTCCATCCAATTTTGCCCCGCGTGGATATCAACTATTAGCGGTACGCTAAGCGGCAGAGCATTTTCCATCGCAGTTCTAATTTTGGGCTGCAATTCTTCCCATTCATCGGGAGGTACTTCAAAGATTAATTCATCGTGAACTTGCAGCAACAGTCGCGCCTGATAGTTTTGCAAAATTTTCTGTACCTCAATCATGGCAAGTTTAATGATATCAGCACTGGAGCCTTGAATGGGAGCGTTGGCTGCGGCGCGCAAAGATTGGGCGTCGTCTCTGCTGAGGCGCGCCAGTTGTTCGGAGTGAATGTCTTCAGGATTTTGGCCTCTTAAGCGCTGGAGGCTGCCATTTTTGTCGAATGTTAGATAGCGGCGGCGGCCGAGTATTGTGGTAACGTAGCCGAGGGCGATCGCCTCTTTTTTTACTTTCTCCAAAAATTCAAAGACTTTGCTGTAGCGCTGGTTGAATTTCGCAATAAACTCTTTGCCATCTTTGGAAGTCTTGCCCATCGATCGACCAAACTTGATCGCCCCCATACCATAAACTACGCCAAAATTAATCGTTTTACCAAACCGTCTTTCATCTGGTGTGACTTCCTCTTTTTCAAACAGCAGTTGAGCCGTCAGAGTATGCACATCTCGGTTATTTTGGTAAGCTTCGATTAACACAGGTTCTTGACTCAAATGAGCCAAAATTCGCAGTTCAATTTGAGAATAGTCAGCCGACACCATCAGCCAACCTGCTTCTGGTAAAAAAGCCTTGCGAATTTGCCGCGAAAATTCGGTACGAATGGGAATATTTTGTAAATTTGGATTGGAAGAAGAAAGCCTTCCCGTACCAGTTGCAGCTTGGTTGAAATCTGTATGGACTCGCCCGGTATCCGCACGCACTAACTGCGGCAAAGCATCGACGTAAGTTGATTTTAATTTGGATAAGGTTCGGTGTTCTAATAAATCGTCTACAATCGGATGATCTCCTTGCAATTTATCCAAGACAGCGGCATCGGTAGAGTATCCAGTTTTGGTTTTGCGAGACTTTTTTTGAAACTCATCGGGGATTTTTTCTAACAAGATTTCGCTTAGTTGTTTTGGCGAAGCTAAATTGAATTTTCTCCCGGCTGCTTCATAGGTATTTTCTTCGAGTTGTGCTAATCTCTTTTCTAGCTGCTGGGATAGTTCTTGCAGGTAAGCTGAATCAATGCGAATTCCACAGTATTCTATTTCTGCTAAAATTGGTTCTAAAGGCTGTTCTACTTCTAGCAGTAACCCGTGCAAAGTTTTTTCGGGAAAGCTAGCTTCATCAGCTTTATCCAATTCGGCTTTAAGTTTGCCTACTAACTGAAATGTAGTATGAACATCCATGCCGCAGTATTTAGCTACTTCGGGAATGCTGATGTCAGCAATTGTTTTGTTTTTTGGTACTAATTCTTTGTAACTTTTGGCGACAATGCCTAAGTATTTCCTTGACAATTCGCTGAGGCTGTGGCTAGTTTCTGGGTTGAGTACGTAACTGGCTAGCATGGTGTCGAATACGACTCCGGCGAGTTTGATTCCTTGACAGCGCAGGATCGATCGGTCAAATTTAGCATTTTGCAGCGCCTTCGGATAACTCTCGCTCTCCAAAATCGGACGCAAAGCGTTTAAAACCGTGGCTTTGTCCAAATTTGTCCCCGTTTTGTGTCCGGTGGGAATGTATGCTAAATCTTGTTCTCCGGTTCCCCAACAGCAGCCAATTCCGACTAATTCGGCGTCTCGCGGTTCCAATGCGGTGGTTTCGGTATCCCACGCCACGGGTGAATTTTTGTCGGTGAATGTTTCCAGTAGTTCGACTAATTCGTTTAACTGTTCGATTGTTTGAATGATTCGCGGTTTAATTGGCAGTTGGTTTTCCTGCTGGGCGGCTTGAGTTTCTGCAAAACTAAAAAACCACAATTCGTCTGCTTCTGAACTTTCAGAAGTTTTATGTGATGTGGGGTGGGCATCTTGCCCGCCCAAAGAAACAGGCAAGATGCCTGTTCCACTGTCCATTGAATTGATTGT
>CASBQF010000017.1 GCA_949127775.1 Oscillatoriales cyanobacterium PMM_0080 | reverse complement strand
TTCGATGCAGCAATTGAGGGCTGTGGGATTTTTGCAGGGGCGATCGGTGCGATCGCCTTTTGGACTAAAATGAGATTGCGGTCGATCGACTTTTTAACCGCGAAGATTGATTCTCCAAACTGATTTCTTTTCAAAGCAACCGGACTCGTCTGAAGCCAAGCCATCAATTCCCAAAAACGGCGTACAGGTGGAAGCTGAGATTTTTTAGCAGCCGATTCCAAGCCGAGATTGAATTTTAATTCTTTTTGGGCAATTTCTCGTCGTTCGGGCCCGCCGTTTGCAACTTCCCAAGTTATGCGACTTTCGAGCAGTTCTTGCTGTTCGGGTGTCAAAATATCTAATATCTGATTTTCATGTCCGACTAAGACTAAAGTCCGGGCTGGGATAAAAGTGGCAATTCCATCAATTTTCAGTTGCGGTTTTAATTGAGTGTTAGCCAGCGAGTGTTCTAAGACGGAAGTTGTTTGATGCTTTGCGGTTTGTCCGCTAAACTTGATTGCCGGATTTAGTAACAGCGGAAACTTGGTTAAAGTTGTCGCCGTTTGCGACGAGTTTAGCAAATTTTGGGCGAGGTGCAAGATTTGGGCGATCGAACTTTGCTCAGAAATTTCCCCACCCCACCAATTTTGCGCCAAGTCGGGATTTTCGTCTTCCCCAAATTCTTGCAATTCGGGTAAATCTACTTTGAGGCTGGATTCCCGCAATTGTCGCCCTAGCATTCTGGAACTTTGCACGAGCAAGTAAGCTGGATAAAGTAAGATTTGGGTGGCGGTGAGAGTTCCTTGTTTAACTTGACGCCAAGTTCGATCGCAATTATCGGCGACTTGGCGGGACTGTTTGGATATAAAATTTAATAGTCGGCTTTGGTATGGGCCGTAATAACCGTTAGACATAAGTTTAATTATTGAATTTTGATTTTTAGATTCGCGCCGGAATTTCCGAATATTGCGGTAAAATCAAAGCTAGATATTAATTGCAATTTCAAAACCTCTGCAACCCTTATTTTTCCGCGTCCTTCGCGTCTTCGCGGTTCGCTCCGCTCTTTGATTCCCACGCAAGTCCTATCTTAGCTAAAAATGAACGCTTCTGTGTCACCTGCGAGCAATAATATTTCTAAAGTTGTAGAGAAGTTGCGCCTTCTGGGCCAAGTGGAGGTTCAGTCTGGTTGGAGATATGGCGATTCTGACTCTGCTGTTTCTTCGCTAAGTATTTGTCACTGGCCTGTTGCCGAACTTAATGAGAAAAACCATGTTGCTTGGCCGTCTGGGAAGCAAGTTGTTTATTTGGGACAGCAACTGATAATTCCTGACAATTTGTACGGCTATCCGGTGACGGGTTTGCGGTTGTTGCTGGGCTTGACTTGGTGGGCCGAAGATGCGACTATTTTTGTCAATGGTGAATTGGTCGGACAGGGCGATTTATTTGATTGTCGCGATCGAGTTTTGTTGAGTTCGTCGGTCAATCCCGGAGATCAATTTTTAGTGATCTTGCGGTTGGTAAGTCCCGGTCACGATAGCGGTGCTTTAGTGCGATCGATCTGTTTGTACGAAGCTGCTGATTCTGCTTGTTTCGATCCGGGTTTTGTGGCGAACGAATTAGAGATTTTGCAAAATTCGCTGTCGGGCAATCTGGAAAATTTAAATTTTCCACACTCCCCCACCCAAATAGTAGCCGATGACGCAATTATTGTCAAGGGGGAAATGCTGAAATCTCAGATTGATTTGGCACTTGGTTTGATTGATTGGTCTATTGTGTGCGATCGACAAAAGTTCGATCGCTCTTTATCTATTTTGCGGCACAATTTACTGGGATATCTCCGAGCTTTTTCTGGGGAGTTAGATGATTTAACCGCAGAGGCCGCAGATCACACAGAGGGAGGAAGAAGAGAGCAAGTTTTTGAGGTTGCAGAAAATCGTAATGCTACATCTATATATATAGGAGAAACTGCCGAGAGGACTTCTTTTTCTGGGGAGTTAGATGATTTAACCGCAGAGGCCGCAGATCACACAGAGGGAATAAGAAGAAATCGAGTTTTTGAGGTTGCAGAAAATCGTAACGCTACATCTATATATATAGGAGAAACTGCCGAGAGGACATCTATATATAAAGGTAAAATCTATTTAGTTGGTCACGCTCATTTAGACTTAGCTTGGCTGTGGCCTGTCCCGGAAACTTGGGAAGCGGCAGAGCGAACTTTTGAGTCTGTATTGAAATTACAATCGGAGTTTCCCGATTTGATTTTCTGTCACTCAACTCCAGCACTTTATGCTTGGATGGAAGAACATCGGCCAGACTTATTTGCAGCAATTAAAGAACAGGTGGTCGTCGGACGTTGGGAAGTTATCGGCGGGATGTGGGTTGAACCGGATTTAAACTTGATTTGTGCTGAATCAATAGTGCGACAAGTTTTTTACGGACAGCGTTATGCAAAGGAAAAGTTTGGGGAATTGATGCGCGTAGCTTGGCTACCGGATACTTTCGGTTTTGGCTGGCAATTACCTCAGATTTTGCGCGACGGTGGAGTTGACTATTTTGTGACGCAGAAGTTGCGCTGGAATGATTCAACGGAGTTTCCCCACGGTGTGTTTTGGTGGGAAGGGTTGGACGGTACTAAAATATTTAGCATGATGTCTGGTGCGATCGGCGAAAGTGTAGAATCTGTAAAAATGGCAAGTCATGCTTTTGACTGGCAAGTTAAAACTGGTTTGCAAGATGCTCTTTGGTTGCCGGGAGTTGGCGACCACGGCGGTGGCCCGACTCGTGATATGTTGGAGGTGGCGAAACGTTGGAAACTCTCGCCTTTTTTCCCGAGGATGGAGTTTGCGAAGGCTGTTGATTATTTGTCTTTGATTGCAAGTCAGTTTTTGCCGCAAGTTGCGGCAACTTTGCCCGAAAATGATCTTCCAGAATCGGACAATCAGGAGAATTTGCAAGTTGGCGAAACTGTCGGGAATTTGCGGGCACTAGAATTTTCAAATTTGTCGAGAATTTCGGATGCAAATCCTTCTATCTCACAACTCAAAACTATTTCCCGTACTCTCCCGATTTGGAAAGACGAACTTTACTTAGAATTTCACCGGGGTTGCTACACGACTCGTGCTGACCAAAAACGCCAAAACCGTCGCTGCGAAGAGTTGCTCTACCAAGCTGAGTTACTTTCGTCTCTGGCAACAATTTGCACTGGTGCGGTTTATCCCAAATCTGAGTTAGAATTGGCTTGGAAACAAATCTTGTTTAACCAGTTTCACGATATTTTGCCCGGTTCTGCGATCGCCCAAGTCTACGCGGATGCTAATCTAGCTTTTGCCGAGGTCGATCGAACTTGCCGCCAAATCCTGCTACAATCTTTGGATGCCATAGCAGCTATAATTTCTCTGCCTTCTCCTCCACAGCCCAGTGCTCAACCGATTTTAGTTTTCAATCCTCTCAATTGGTCTCGCTCTGAAGTTGTCGCCGTAACTCTTCCCGATTCCGCTGATTCAGCTTGGCAAATTTACGATTGTTCAGGACATCGGCTGGTATCGCAGCTTGAAACGGGCGATTTACCTCAATCCCAATCTACACTGTTATTTTGGGCCAATCATGTTCTGGCGATCGGCTATCGGGTGTTTTGGCTCTGTCGCGAAGAGCGCGAAGACGCTCAAACCGTAAATAATACATCCGTCAGCCCTGAACCCGAAAAAAAGATAGATTTATCAAAACTTACATACGGTATAGCACAAAAAAACACACCTTGTCAAGAAACGCATTTTGCAGCCCCAGAAATGGTGTTAGAAAATGAACTTATTCGGGCAATAATAAACGCAGAGACTGGGAATTTATCCAGCATTTGGGATAAAGTAAATAACAGAGAAGTCCTGAATGCAGCCGGAGGCAATCAACTACAAGCATTTCAAGATAGCGGCCAATATTGGGATGCTTGGAACATCGATCCGAATTATCAAAAACATCCCTTACCCGCGCCGATACTCAAAGAGATTTCTTGGGTAGAGCAGGGGGAAGTACGGCAGAGTTTGCGCGTAATTCTGCAAATTGGAAAATCGAAGTTTTGCCAAGACTATATAGTAGAAATAGGTTCACCACTGCTGAAAATCAAGACAGTTGCAGATTGGCAAGAAACTCACGTTTTAGTAAAAGCAGCCTTTGGGTTAAATGTCGAAGCAGATTTTGCAACTTGCGAAATTCCCGGTGGTGCGATCGCACGCACCACCAAACCGCAAACAGCCGCCGAAAAAGCTAAATGGGAAGTACCGATTTTGCGCTGGGTAGATATCAGCAATCACGGTTTTGGAGTCAGCTTACTCAATGATTGTAAATATGGTTGCGACATTCAACCAAATCAAATTCGGCTGACTTTGCTCCGTGGTTCGACTTGGCCGGATGAACAAGCAGATATAGGAGTTTCCGAATTTACTTGTGCAGTCTATCCCCACGCTGGAAATTGGCAAGCAGCCGACACAGTTCGGCGCGGGTACGAGTTGAATTTGCCGCTGCTAGTACAAGTCTTGCCAAAGTTAAAGGAAAATTGCCATAAGACTCTGCCAGCAGTTGGCAAATTGTTGGATTTGTCCGCCAAAAATTTAGTGCTAATGGCATTCAAACAGTCGGAAGATGATGCTAATATGTGGATTTTGCGGTGTTACGAGTGTCATGGTGAAGAGGCTAATTTGGAATTAAAGAGCGATTTGGGTTTGGCGATTAATCAGCCTGTCAATTTATTAGAACAACCCATAAATTCACCCCAGGAGTCAGACAATGGGAAAGGTTTCAGAATATCAGCGTGGAAAATAGCTAGTTTTGCGGTAAATTTATAGCACAATACGGTTTACTTAAGGCAGATCCCCCCCTAACCCCCCTTAAGAAGGGGGGGGATAAGAATGCTCTCAAAGTCCCCCTTCTTAAGGGGGATTTAGGGGGATCTCCGGGCCATAAATAGTGTTAAGCCAAGCGTATTGAATTATAACAACCTTATCGATGTTCGAGATGTTTTCAATTGCCGAAACTATCGATATTAATTGCCTTCTACCTCACAGTTACCAGCAAGAATTGGTTTAAAGCCTCTCCGCTGAAGGCGAGAAATTAAAATCAGACTATTCATTACTCCAATCCTCTTCCTTCTAGGTAGAAGTCAACTGTCAACTGTCAACTGTCAACTGTCAACTGAATGAAATTCTCTGAAAGTGAATCCGCTGCCGAACTTCTAGGCCAACTTAGTGCGAACAAAATTTGTCAACCTGCGCCAATTAGCCCTCACAACTTTCTTCTGAGCTAAAATATGCAAAATCGCGAATGCTAAAAACGCGTACGCCAGCCAAAAATGCAAACTCCTTCCCACCTCAACCATTGCGGAATTCTGCGGAAACACATCCGGCAAAACAATTCCGAAAAATTTCACATTGTTACTTTTGAAAGAGTTAGAAAAAAAGAAGCCAGCAACCGGAACTAGCCACATAAAAACGTACAAAGTCCCGTGCAGAGCAAAATTTTTGTACCACTCCTTCGTAAACTTTGGCAGGCGTTTCGTATACTTTTTCCACGCTACCCGCAGCAGAGTCAAAATCCGCAAAGTCAGCACAGCCATTGTCAGCACTCCTACGGATTTATGAAAATCGTAAAGGGGGCCTCGAATCAACAATTCTCTTGGCAATTGAGCCATAAACGTACCGCCAATAAACAGCACTAAATAGCAAGCTGACATCACCCAGTGTAAGGACATCAATTGTTTAAACGCAGAATTAAGTCGGGGTTTAGCAACGGGTTTTAGCGTAGTCACTCTTTTTTACCAGAAAGAATTGGTTTAAAGCCGGAACCCTTTGAAGGAGAAATTAAAAGAAGACTATTCATTGCTTCAATCCTCTTCCTTCCAGGTCTAGGCAAGCTGTCAACTGTCAACTGTCAACTGTCAACTGTCAACTGTCAACTGAATGAAGATCGCCATTCTCGGCCAAAAGACGATCGTACTGGAAGTCGATCGCCCACAAAGCAGTTTCCAGGTCGAGTATCCTCAAAACCATAGCACTCATCTGCCCAACAATGGCGATCGCCGCCCGGTTCATCCGCAGCCCGGGTAAATATCCCCAACCGAAACCGGAGTAAGTCAGTCCCAACACTAGATATTTGAGTGTTATCATAGATAGTTAAAACCATTGATTGCCGATTTTTTCCATGCTTGGGGGATATTACAAGTACAAAACAGGTAATTGCAGCTTGCACGTGCTAGTACCGCAACGAGCGAGAAATATTTGCACGCACATGGTCTACCAATTACAAATAAACACACGGGTTGTTTTGACAAGCCGAAACCAGGGCGCTGGACAAGTTGTATTTTTGTTGGAACTTGTAAAGGTAACAGGTTTAATTTAGTTTCACAAAAAAGTTAAATTCCAGAAAGTAAAATTAATTACAGTCGAGTTAAGCTAAAAGTGTTTGCTAAAAAAAGTGATTCAAATAACTCAGAAACCAACAATTCTCACTTGACCGGTACGGGCGATGAACTCGCGGGAGGGAAATATTTGTCTAGCCAACAAGTTGAACAGGATTGGTATCGAACACTCTACGACAATTTTCCGGGCATTTACTTCGTCCTAGATGCTTTGGGAAGAGTTTTTTCGCTAAATCAATTCGGCGAATCTCGTCTTGCCTACAGGTCGCAGGAATTAATTGGTCATTCAATTTTTAACATATTTTACTGCGAAAATCAAGGGCAAATGCAGGCAGAATTTGCCGGATTAGCATATCCGAAAAACGGTATGCGAAGTTCAAAAGTTGCCTCTTGGGAAGGTCATTTGACTTGCAAAGACGGTAGCATTATCTTAGTAAAAGCAACCGCGCACGGAATCCCTGCGGTAGATTGGAAAATAGAGCAAGATAGCAATGGTCGGTCAATTACTAATTTCCTACGGCCGGCTGTACTGTTAGTTTGCCAAGAAATTAAGGCTAGGGTGGCTTCACCCGTAAGTGCGCCGCCCAAGCAGAGAGAAAATCGGCGTAGCCCTACTTTGGCGATCGCAAAATTAGCGAAAAGTCAAGTTAAAGAACGCCATAATATAGAACAATTCATCCGCGAAGTCACAGAAACCGCTGTCAGTGTTGTCAATTGCGATCGAGCCAGCATTTGGCTATATGGCGAAGACAAAACGCAGCTTCATTGCATTGATTTTTACGAACATAATACGAAACTCCATTCAGTACAAATAATCATCACAGCCGCCGACTGTCCCCTGTATTTTCAAGCCTTAAAGTCTGAAAGTACGATCGCCACGGTGGCCGCAGAAAATGACCCGAGAACCCGAGAACTTGCTAGTCTTTATTTTGCCACAGATGGCACGACTGCCCTGTTAAACGTACCAATTATGCTGGGCGGTCAAATGGCCGGAATAGTCGGCATCGAACGCCAAAGTGACCGCATTGAGTGGACGGAAGAAGAACGGGAATTAACCGAAATATTAGCAGACTTTGTATCGTCAAGTTTGTCAGTTAGTGAAAGTTTTAAATTAGAAACCATGCGGCGCGAACAGCAGCAAAACTTGCTTAGCAAATACTACGATCAACTAGAAGAAAGAGTAGAAAAACGCACGGCAGAACTCAAAAAAGCTAACAAAAAACTGCAACAAGAAATAATTAAAAGAAAACAAGCAGAAGCAGAAATGCGGCTACAGCATCAAGAACAGCAAATGATTTTTGATTCTGTGCCAGCAATGATTTGGTATAAAGATACGGAAAGTCGCCTGTTGCGAATTAATCAAGCCGCCGCTACATCAAGGGGTTTGCCAGCAGCTCAATTAGAAGGAAAATCTTATTATGAAATCTATCCCGACGAAGCAGAGCAGTATTATTTAGATGATTTGGAAGTGATTAATTCCGGCGTTGCCAAACTGGGAAAAGTCGAACTACTACCAACTGCATCCGGTCAAAAATGCTGGGTGCGCACAGATAAAATACCTTACCTCGACCAAACAGGTCAAGTGGTTGGAGTGATCGTATTTGCAGTAGATATTACAGACTTAATGCGAGTCGAAAAAGAACTGCGAGAATATCGCGACCGCCTCGCCGAAAAGGTTGACAAACGCACTGCTATGTATCGACAGGCAATGGCAGCTTTGTATTCTGCAAATATGCAAATGCAACAGCTAATGAACAATAGCTATTCCAGTGAAAATGGCAGCATCACAGCAGCAAGCTTGCTCGAATGCGAAGCTTATTTTGAAGCAGTTGCTGTAGCTGAGCGCGATACAATTTTGAGCGTTAGCAGCAATTTTGCAGAGCTATTCGGCTACGAACCTGCGGAAATGGTGGGAATGAGCTTGCTGGAACTGCTGTCGCCGAAATCTTACAAAATTGGACCACAAATGATTTCCGCAGCCAGCAATACAGTCTGTGAAGCGATTTTTCTCAGGCGGGATGGAACTGCTTTTCCTGCTGATGTGCGCAGCAAATTTGCACTTTGCGAAGGTAGATTAGTGCAGGTGAAAGCAGTGCGAAACCTCACGGAACGTAAACTAATAGCGGCAGATTTGGATCGATCGCGCTCTTTGCTGCACGCTACTATGGAAGCAACAGCAGACGGCATTCTTGCCGTTACTACCGCCGGAGAATTGATTAGTTTTAATGAAAAGTTAGTCCAAATGTGGGGAATTCATGACGAAGTTAGAAACTCGATGGATAGAACGGTGCGGCTGACATTTCTCACCAAGCAAGTTAAAGATCCGAGGGCTTTTTTGCAGAGAGTCAAAGAGATTTATAGTGATGCGGAGTCAAACGGCTGTGATATTCTAGACTTTAAAGACGGTCGGACTTTTGAGCGCTACACGCAGCCGATTCGAGTCGCACAAAATATTATTGGCAGGGTGTGGCGCTTCCGCGATATTACTTCTCGCGAAAAGGTGACGGCAATGTTGGGAGATTCTCAACGGCGTTTTCGGGCAATTTTTGATTCTTCTTTCCAATTTGTCAGCTTGTTGAAACCGGACGGTACTCTGCTGGAAGCTAACCAAACTTCTCTGGATTTCGCGGGAATTAAGCTGCGGGATGTAGCAAATAAGCCGTTTTGGCAGGGGCATTGGTGGAGTGGTTCTCAGGAAGTTCGGGAACAGTTGCAAGATGCTATTTGTCGATCGTCAAAAGGTGAATTTGTCCGCTATGAAGTGGAATTTCAAGGTGCAAACCGCACGGCAACTATTGATTTTTCGCTCAAACCTGTCGCAGATGAAACTGGCAAAATTGTCTTGCTGCTGCCGGAAGGTCGAGATATTACTGAAAGCAAGCAGGTGCAAGTCGCCCTGCGCCAGCAAGTTGAGCGTGAACGTCTGATCGCGCAGATGCAATCGCGCATCCGTTCTTCTCTGGATATCAAAGATATTCTCAACACTACAGTAGCGGAAGTGCGGGAGTTTTTGGCAACCGATCGCGTGATTATTTTCCGCTTCCAACCGGATTGGAACGGAGATGTGGTGGTGGAGTCGGTTGGGGCACAATGGAAGCCGCTGATGGGGATGGAAGTCGAAGATTGTTGTTTTGCTAATACCTACATCGGACAATATTTGAAGGGCAGAATTCGATCGGTTGAGGATATTCACGCTTCTAATTTTGCCGAGTGCCACGTCAATTTTTTGGCAGAGTGTCAGGTGAGAGCGAATTTAGTTGTGCCCATCGTGCAGCGGGGAATCGAACACCGCGACGGTAATCCTACTTGTCAAATACCCAAGTTGTGGGGGTTGCTGATTGCCCACCACTGTTCGGCGCCCCGCCAGTGGCAACAGTTTGATATGGATTTGCTCAGTCAGTTGGCTACTCAAGTGGCGATCGCGATCGAACAATCTTTACTTTACCAGCAACTAGCTGCTGCTAACCAGCGGTTGGACGGGTTGGCGAATATGGACAGCCTGACTAAGCTGGCTAACCGCCGCCGATTTGACGAGGTGATTAACCGGGAATGGGAGCAGTCGAGCACTTCGCAACCGCTATCCTTGATCATGTGCGACATTGACTGTTTTAAACTTTATAACGACAATTACGGCCACCAAGCCGGGGACGCTTGTTTGCAGCAAGTGGCGCGGGCGATCGGCGATGGTGCCGCGAATGCACCCGCAGAACACCTTTATTTGGCTGCTAGGTACGGCGGCGAAGAATTTGGGGTGATTTTACCAAATACGGACATGGCGACTGCAAAGGCGATCGCTGAGGGAATCCGCCAGCGTGTCAAAGCTCTAGCAATTCCCCATCTCAAATCGGTTGTCACCGATTCCGTGACTCTCAGCATGGGGGTAGCGACAATTTCTGAAGGTCAAAATTCGCCGAAGATGCTGATTGAAGCTGCTGATAAGGCGCTGTATCGGGCTAAGTCTGGCGGGCGCGATCGAGTTGAGAGTTGACAGTAATTGTTGTGTCAATAACACGATAGTCTCCTGACTATCGGTAATATTAATTCCTAAAGTACAGTGATGTCGCTAAGGGCGATCGCGCCAGATGACACACCTAACAAAAGTACCAACCGTTCGCCACTTGCTTTACTAATTAAAGTGCCTTCAGGAATTTGACTGATTGCCAAATCCCCAATACTTCCCCCTTTATGCTGTAGCACATCCAGTCCTTTATTAAAGTCAGCAATAACATCAAATCCGCCATTATTTTGTAACACAAACGTGTTATTTCCCAAGCCACCAATTAGAGTGTCATCCCCCAAACCTCCGATTAAAATATCATCACCGCTACCGCCAATCAAAGTATCACTACCAGCCCCGCCAAACATAGTATCATTGCCATCGCAGCCATCTAGCAAATCGTTACCTTGATTCCCACTTAAGAAATCATTACCAGCACCTCCGCAGAGAGTATCATTGCCAGAATTGCCGTAGAGAATATCATTCCCTTTGTCACCGAACAAAATATCATTACCTTTGCCACCAAACACAGAATCATTACCTTTACCACCGTCGATAAAATCAGCACCTTCACCCCCAAAAATTAAGTCGTTGTCTTCCTTTCCATTGATTGAATCATTACCCCGATCGCCAAAAATGACATCTTCACCCTCACCGCCAACAATGATGTCATTATTCTTGCCACCAAACAGGATATCACCTCCCTTGCTCCCGTCAATAAAATCATTACCTCGGTTGCCGTAAAGGATGTCATTTTTCTCACCACCATAGAGGTTATCGTCGCCTAAATACCCATCGAAAATATTCTGATTTTGACTGCTGTAAAAAGCATCATTGCCCGCAGCGCCCAACTGAATTGTACCGCTACCATTGCCATTGATAATATTGTCAACTTTATTGGGTTGGTTGAAATTGGGCTGCGGAATCGTATCGCCAATACAATCGTTTTTAGTTGGGGTGGGAGTCGATGTTTCCGATGGCGTGGGGGTCGGAGATGTCATCGGAGATGGTGTTGGAGTCGGAGATGTTACCGGAGTTTCCGATGTTGTTGGAGTCGGAGATGTTACCGGAGTTTCCGATGTTGTTGGAGTCGGAGA
>CASBQF010000016.1 GCA_949127775.1 Oscillatoriales cyanobacterium PMM_0080 | reverse complement strand
GGCGCCGGGGCTGCGGCTGGGGCTGCGGCTGGGGCCGGCGCTGGGGCTGCGGCTGGGGCTGTAGCTGGGGCTGTAGCTGGGGCTGCGTGACTCTGTGATGCGTTGATGGCGAGGATGCCGAAGAAGCAAAGACCACCTGCGATCGCTTTGCCAATCATTTTTGAATTAGACATGAGATCGATCTAAAAATTGGTTATTTGTTTTGTACACTGTAGCGGTAAAAGCGTAAATTGTTTAGTTTTAATCTCTTTTGCTGGCGGAAATACGTTGAGGTCAAATCCAATACCAAGCACTGCAATTTGGGGTATCTGTCGCAAAAGTCCATCGCCCCAAATCTGCTCACTCCCAATTTTGTGTAATTGTTCGCCTCTGCCGAAAGCAATTGCAGAGGCTTTGACAGCGTTGATTTTTTTCAACCCAAAACACCTTTGCCGATTAATTTTTTTCAAAAGTGCGATGGCTTACGCCCCGCTACGCTACGACTATTCTAGTTGAGATTCTGGTTGAGATTCGGGTTGAGGTTCCGGCGCGGTTTCCTGTTGATTTTGGGCGCGTTTCGTTCGCTCCAATGCCTCCGCGTAAGACCAAGCAACGCTCACAATAAAAGCTTTCGCCATACCATCCAAATTTTCTGAATTATCGCTTTCGGGCGTTTCAGCTTTTGGGTTGCCGTCGTTGATCATTTTTTTGTTTTCTCCGGGGCTGGTGTTTCTAGCGACTTTTGGCAATGTGCGATCGATACCCACAAATTCTGATTTTTACTGCACCCTACTTATTTTTGAAGGTATGACCTTGATTACTACGAATTATATCATAAATACGCTGATTGAATGAGCACATCAGAAAGAAACCTTAACTTCGCTGGTCGTCCGCAGCACTGACTCCTGCTGGAAAGTTCGCTTGTAGGTTTCGATAATTTCCGTAATAGCTCGATTTTTTTCCGGGGTATTTTCATAAATCAAAATTACTATTTTCGACTTTTCTCGAATCAGAATGCCGGAACTATTGAGAAACTGCCCGGAACCTTCTAATACAGTTAGCCCTTCCCGAAAACGAGGGGTAATAACTGCGCTCACAAACTCCTGCCATTCTGATTCAGAAACAATCTCGCCTCCCGGTTTAGTTAAGCCAAAATACAGTTCATCTTTGAGGAAAGTTTTTGGGCTGACGTTAGTGTCGGAAATTTCAGGCTGTCGGGCCAAAACAATTGACGCGGGACAAACAGGAAAGACGAACAGCAGCCCAGCCAGGACAAGACTGTTGAGATGTTTATTCATAAGCTTTGCTTTTTTTGTCAAAACAATCATTATGGCATGAATCTTTGATTGATAGATCGATCGCAGATGAAAGGCAGATCAACACAGAGAAACGCAGATATTGTCAAGTCTTGAGGGCGAATGAATGCAACTCTATTGTAGGCGATCGCCCGTTTTGACATCAAACCAGTGCAGCAACCGAGGCGGAAACACCAATTCGACAATTTCCGAATTCCACTGGCGATCATTTGGGAGCAATGCGCGCACCGTTAGTGACTCCAAACCTTTAACTCGGATGCTAACTAAATTTTGCATTCCCAAGTTTTCGACTAAATAAACCTCACCCTTAATTGCTTCTGGATCGGGATTTTTGCGGGCTTCTACATCTGCAAAACTGAGGTGTTCCGGGCGAATTCCCAGGACAATCTCTGGTGGGACAGTCGGCAAATTGGGTAGCGGAACTCCAGAATCACCCAACATCGCAAAATTTCCCTGGCATTTAAGGACTAACAAATTCATTTGTGGACTACCTACAAAACCAGCTACAAACTGATTTGCTGGACGGTTGTAAATTAACTGTGGCGGATCTAATTGCTGCACGATGCCGTTGTTGAGAACAGCGACTTTTGTAGAAAGAGTCATTGCTTCAGTTTGGTCATGAGTAACGTAGACTACAGGAGCTTTTTGGGAGGAAAACAATTGTTTTAGTTCGGCCCTAACTTTTTCGCGTAATAATGCGTCGAGATTGCTCAAAGGTTCGTCGAGTAAAAACACGGCTGGTTGGCGGACTAAGGCGCGCCCAAGGGCTACTCTCTGCCGCTGTCCGCCTGATAATTTACCGGGTTTGCGATCGGCTAATTCTGTCAATCCGAGAGATGCTGCAACTTCTGTCACTAATCGGTTGATTTCGCCCGAGGAGATTTTGCGAAGCTTGAGACTCGATGCCATATTCTCGTATACTGTCATGTGCGGATACAGCGCGTAACTTTGAAAAACCATTGCAATATCCCGATCGCCCGGTCTGAGATATGTCACATCGCGATCGCCAATTCTAATCTCGCCCCGAGTCGGCTGTTCCAACCCTGCAATCAAGCGCAGCGTGGTAGATTTGCCGCACCCGGAGGGCCCCAGCAAAGTCAAAAATTCGCCCTCGCTGACATCTAAGCTAATGTCTTTTACTGGTACAACTTTGGGGCTGTAGGTTTTATTGAGGTTTTTTAGTTGCAGTTTTGCCATGATTTTATAAGAAGGAAGAAGGAAGAAGGAAAGAATTACGAACCGCGAAGGCGCGAAGGACACGAAGGAAGAAGGAAAGAATTACGAACCGCGAAGGCGCGAAGGACACGAAGGAAGAAGAAAGAGGGGATAAGGAAGAGTTGACTATTTTCGGATTATTTAAGGTGGAAATTTATCCCTTGACAGCCCCGGCTGTTAAACCCTGAACTATGCGCCTCTGGAACACCAAAACCAGCAAAACTAAGGGTAATGTTCCTAAAACTGTTGCTGCTGCGATCGGGCCGTAGGGAATCTCAAAGACTGATGCACCGCTGAGTTGAGCCGTGGCGACGGGAATTGTTTTGAGAGATTCGCGAGTCATAAATGTTAGTGCAAATATAAACTCGTTCCAAGCTGAAATAAATGTCAAAATTCCGGTGGTGACTAACGCTGGAAATGTCATCGGTAGCACGATTTGCCACAGCATTTGAAAAGTGTTATATCCGTCAACCTTAGCTGCATCTTCTAAATCTTTTGGCAACTGTTGAAAGAAACTTCGCATCACCAAAATTGTTAGTGGTAGATTGATCGCGGTGTATGGAATAATTAATGCTAAATAATTATTGCCTAAATCCAAAGCTTTGACAATTTCCAGGAGTCCCAAGAATAGCAGCACCGCCGGAAACAGGGTGACAATCGTTATAGTTGCGAGGATAATTTTCTCACTCCACAGCCGCAATCTGGCTAAGGCATAAGCTGCGGGAGCTCCTACTGCTAAACACAGCAGTGTGGAAGTAATCGAAACAAAAGCGCTATTTAAAATGTAAAGTGCAAACGGGCGACGTTGGAACAAAGACAGGTAATGCTCAAAAGTAATTCGTTTGGGAATGTAGACGTTAGGAATCGCCGAAATATCCGCATTTACTTTGAAAGAAGTTAGCACCTGCCAGACGATCGGTGCAAGGAAATATGCGACAATTAAGAATGCTGAGATTGGCAAGATTAATTGCCGGATGTCAAAGGTTTTTTTTGTGGTAAGTTGTTCGCGGGCGATCGACATAGTTTATACCATTGAAAGGAAAGTTCTCAGCTATTCGGTATTTAGATTTAACTTTGGGGGCACGCGAGCCCGCGCATGGGGCCAGAAACCGGGTTTCTATGAGTTTTGCGGACAGGAACGAGAAATTTCCGAAGAAACCCGGTTTCTGGGATTTGTGACACGCAGACTAACTTAACTTCCACCAATCCAAAATCTCAAATCCCAAATCTAAACTTGACTGGCGCGGGCTCTCGATAACAGGTAACTGGCGATCGCCACTGCGGCCACTAACAGCAAAAAAGTACACACCACCAAAGCCGCCCCATACCCAAAGTCTAAATACCTCATTACCGTGCTGTAAATGTAGATAGAAACCGTCTCCGTTGCCCCTGCCGGCCCCCCTCCCGTCATCACCTGAATCAAGTCAAAAATGCCGAAAGCTTGGGCAAATCGAAACAGCAAAGCAATCACAATTTGGGGCATCAGCAGCGGGAAGGTAATTTGACGGAAACTCTGCCAGCTACTCGCGCCATCAATGGCGTGCGCTTCGTACAAGTCCGCAGAAATTGACTGCAATCCGGCTAGCAAAAGCAAACTAACAAAGGGCGTTGTTTTCCAAACATCTGCTGTAATTACTGCCATCATTGCCAAAGTCGGATCTCCCAACCAACTAATACTCTTTTCAATCAATCCCAAGCGAATCAAAATGTCATTAATTACGCCGTATTGGTCGTTAAAAATCCACGCCCAAGCTACACCCATTAATGCAGTCGGCAGTGCCCAAGGTAGCAGGGAAATTGTGCGGACAATTCCGCGCCCTGTGAAAGACTGATTTAAGACTAAAGCAATGCCCATGCCTAGAATTAACTCTAGTACAACAGAGGCGCTAGTAAATACTGCGGTGTTGCCTAAAGTTTGCCAAAAACGCCCGTCACCTAACATTCGACTGTAGTTAGCAAAACCGGAAAAAATTAGTTTTAATTCTGTACCGAGGTTTTGGGTAAATAAACTCAGCCAAAAAGCGCGCAATATTGGGTAAGCAAATACTAGCAGCAAAATGATCAATGCTGGTGCTACTAATATCCATCCGGTTTGTTGTTCGCGCTGTCGCATCTTGTCTAATTGCATATTTTAAGGTTCTATTCTATTCTTCAGTCCGCGGAGGCGGATTTTGTTTTTAGAGCATCGGAATTCAATTCGGCGGGTTCTATTCGGCTTTGTTTTTAGAGCATCGGAATTCGATTCCGCGGGTTCGATTATTTTGGTTGTTTCAAACTGCCTAATAAATTGCGAGTTTCGCTAGCCGCTGCTTTCATTGCTTGTTCTGCACTCATTCTCCCGGTAAAAGCCGAACTCAAATAGCGCTGCAAGATATCAGAAGCTTGAGCGTATTGTGCTATGGGCGGGCGCAATGCGGGCCGTTCAACTACTTTTAGCAGTTGCGGGTAGTGGGGATATTTGGCGACTATTTCTTTGTTGGTAAATAGGGATTTGTAACTGGGAACTAAACCTGTTTCCAAAATAAATTTGCGTTGGGTTTCCTCGCTGGTAAGATACTGAATTGCTTTCCACGCTTGTTCTGGATGTTTTGAGGTTTTGGCAATTCCCCAGCCCCAGCCGCCCAAGCAGGAACCGCCTGCTTTACCGATACTGCTGAGCATTGGTTCGATCGCAATTTTGCCTCTCACCTTCGATCCTTCCGTATTTGCTAGCTTCCAAACATAGGGCCAGTTTCGTAAAAATAGGGCTTTACCGTTTTGAAACAAAAGTCTAGTTTCTTCTTCGCCGTAGGTGGTGACGCCCGGCGGAGAGATGCCAGAGGCGATCGTATTTTTGAGAAATTCCACTGCTTTAATTGCCTCCGGTTTATCTAACCCAACTTCAAAAGTTTGAGGGTTGGCCCAGAAACCGCCGAAACCAGAGAGCACCTCGACAAACATCGCAGATACTCCCTCGTATTGTTTACCTTGCCACAAATAACCCCAAGTAGATTTTCCCTGTTTCTGCAAGTTTTGAGAGATTTTCACCATGTCTTCAAAAGTTTTCGGCGCTGTAATTCCGGCTTGTTCTAAAATGTCTTTGCGATAGTAAAGCATTCCGGCATCGGAAGCGTGGGGAATTCGGTAAAGCTTGCCTCGATACCGCCCGCCTTCGACGTTACCTGGGATAAATTTTGATAGTTGTTGTGGAGAAATTTTATCTGTCAAATCTCTTACCCAACCTGCGGCTGCAAATTTGGGAACCCAGACAATATCCATGTTGATGATGTCGTAGGGCGACTCGCCTAAAAGAAAGGCTGATGTATAAAGATTTTCTACAAGGTTTGAGTCAAATGGGCCTTCTATAAGATCGATCCGAATGTTGGAGTTTTTTTGTTCAAATTCTTTGACAAATGGTTTCCAGTTTGCAATGTCTTGGCCTTGCATTAACATGGTAAGCACGACTGGCTGTTGAGTCAGTGCCGGTAGGATAAATAAAAGCAAGACGGTGGCTAATGTGACGGCGAATAAGGCTAAAAGATGACGCTTCTGCCTTAGTTGCGGCGGAGAATTTATTTTGTGCATTTGCTTTTGAGATGTGGCTGTGCGATCGCCTTATTTCTCTCATAACTCGCTTTTTGTGGTTTCGCAAGATTTAGCGAGTTTATGCAATAAAAATTTAAGTAAACTTTAGCTTACTTAATAATCCTTGAGTGAAGAGTGCAAATTGTGATTGAATAAGCTCGATCGCGAGTCAAGTCAACATCTATCTACAGATAGATATTGAAATATAACTTTTTTCAGGTAAATCATCTCAATTCTGGCGTAACCGGAATGATAAACGCAATCAAACAATAGACTTCTTGGCCTTAGTCTTTGATTGATAGAACAACCGCAGATGTTAGGCAGATAAACACAGATAAACGCAGATAATTTCCTGAATAGTTTGTGACTTATGCAAGAAGTCTAAT
>CASBQF010000015.1 GCA_949127775.1 Oscillatoriales cyanobacterium PMM_0080 | reverse complement strand
GACCTAAAGGCACGAGGATTCTTAAGACATTTCAATCTTAATATCCCTATTGCTAGGGTTCCCAAACTCGCCACGTTTGCTCAAAGAGCGTGGTGATATCTTTTGGGCGTTTAGGTGACGACTGGCACCAGGTTTCGCGGAGTCCCCACGTACCACGAACAAAGCTCTATCTCTAGTTGTTTGTAATTGACTTTAATTACGATCTTTCCTGGCTTTGCAGCGAGATACTTAATCTTTAAAATCTCGTTTTAGCTTAGAATTGATTAGTCCCAAAGTCAAGACTATGTTACATTACTTAATTAGGGGAAAAGCCGTCCTAGAAGGACAGGGTTTTAAACCCAATTTCTTGATAAATGTATTTGATAGGAGTTTTGCCAGTGAATGCTGCCGAACAAGCTAGAAATATTGAACTTACGAGCAAAATTGCTGCGGTTGTTAATTTATTTAAGTCGGAATTCCCGGATGCGAAAGTTGATTTGAAACCTTGGATGAATGATCAGGATACTAGGGAACTTGTCGATCCAGATTCGATCGACATTGGCTTCCATTTTCCCGGTAGAAGTCGCTTGTTACAAAGCCGCAGCATCTTGATTCAAATCCGATTTTACGAAGATCCGGTGGAAGATTCTCGGCGGGCGATCGGGGTTGAGGCGGCAGGTTATGATCATAGTGGTCAACAGTGGCAGTTTTCGACTGTGGAAAATTGGAATTTTCTTGGCAAAACTGAACCTGCGGCGGAGTCGGCGCAAAAGCTTAAACACTTTTGTCAGCAGATTTTTGATTTGTTTAATGGCTGATATTAATTCCCGGTTTGTAGTGAGGACTTTAGTCCTTCTTGAATTGAATTCTCCACAGATGGAGAGGACTGAAGTCCTTACTACGAACTACAGATAGAGGACTGAAGTCCTTACTACGAACCTGATTTTAAGTCTTGATTGTCGGAATTGTCGATCGCCCGACAGCCAACAGCATAGACTGATTTGTAAGTGGTAGAACGCTTGCCAAACAAAGTATAGCGGTTATCGCGGACTTGTTCGTACACGCGATCGCCCATCCACTTCATCCCCGGAAGCGCGCGGTAAGCCGCCACAAACACCTCACCAACAGGTAATATCCGCCCGATTTCTTCGGCTGCATCGCTACCTTGCCAGCGTTTTTCGGGATGATTCTGATCTATCAAAATCATCCCCATTTCGCAATCATCAGCAGTTATCTCAAAGCGTTTTAATTGATCCAAATCTTGCATGGAAATATACTCAAAATTCTTGCCTTGATCTAAGGTTTCGAGTAGCTGCACCAAGGTGACGCAGAGATTACAATTGCCGTCGTAGATTACTTTATAATTCATTGTTATTTTTCAATATTAAACAAATTATAACTCAATACCGCTCAGTTAACACTGTTTACTCCCCGGAGATCCCCCTAAATCCCCCTTAAAAAGGGGGGCTTTGATCAAGTTCTTGTCCCCCCCTTTTTTAAGGGGGGCTAGGGGGGATCATCCTGATCTGAACCGTATTGAATTATAACTCATAACTACTAATTTTACCGCTCATTTCTAGCGATCGGAATCTCGATCGCAAATTCCGTACCTTGGCCCGGCGCAGAATTGCAATGCAACTGTCCGCCGTGTTTATCTACCACAATTTGATAGCTAATCGACAGGCCCAAACCAGTACCTTTCCCCGGTTCTTTCGTGGTAAAAAATGGGTCAAATAGCCTTTGGTGTACTTCTGCTGGAATTCCTGGGCCGTTGTCAGCAATCCGAATCACAAAGTGAGTTGGATTCTCACTAGACTTATTATAAACAATATTTTCTGTTTGGGTCGAAGCATCTTCTTCGTACTTTACCTCTGTACAAATCCGCAGCGTCGGTGAAGGGCAATAAGGAATCGGCGATAGTTCATCGTTAGCCCAGTTTCCAGTCTCCATTGCTTCTTCCAAGGCATCAATGGCATTGCCAATAATATTCATAAATACCTGATTTAACTGTCCCGCATAACACTGGACGCGCGGCAAATCTCCGAACTCTTTGAGCAGCAAAATTTTAGGATGTCCAGCCGTTTCTTTTAACCGATGCTGCAAAATCAACAAAGTGCTGTCAATCCCTTCATGGATGTCTACGTGCTTTTGTTCGGCTTCATCCAAGCGCGAGAAATTCTTCAGCGATAGCACAATTTGGCGAATTCTTTCTGCTCCCATTTTCATTGATTTTAATAGTTTAGGCAAGTCTTTGAGCAGGAATTGTAAGTCGATATCGTCTATTTCTTGCTGAATTTTTGGGTTAGGTTTTGGGTATTCTTGCTGGTAGATTTGGAGTGTTTTTAATAAGTCTTGAAAGTAGTCATCGGCGTGCTGGACGTTTCCGTAAATAAAGCTGACTGGATTGTTGATTTCGTGAGCGACTCCGGCGACTAACTGCCCCAAACTTACCATTTTTTCGTTTTGAACCATCATGCTTTGAGTTTGCTGCACATCCCGCAGGGCTTTTGCCAATTCTTGATTTTTAGTCCTCAATTGACTTTCTGACAGGCGTACTGTTTCTTCGGCTTGTTTGCGATCGGTAATATCTTTGCGGATTGCTACATATTGATGGGGTTCTCCTCTAGAATTTAAGAATGGTACGATCGTAGTATCCAACCAGAATAATGTGCCGTCTTTAGCTTGATTTTTGATTTCTCCACGCCAAACATTACCTTTAGTGATTGTTGACCAAAGTTGCTGAAAAAATTCTGGGGAGTGATAACCAGAATTGACAATCTTGTGGGTTTTGCCAATCAATTCTGCTCGATCGTATTTCAAGATTTCGCAGAATTGATCGTTGACGTAACTGATGATGCCGAATTGGTTGGTTGTTGAAACGATCGCAGATTGATCCAAGGCAAATTTTTCAAATTCCAATTCTTGGAGAGTTTGCCGTAATTCGGCTTCTGCTTGTTTGCGATCGCTAATATCGGTAATCATCCGTAAAACGCCGGAAAACTCGCCCTCGCTATCAAACATGGGCGTTGCTGAGACGATCGCCCACAAGTGAGAACCGTCAGAGCGAGTAAACTGAAAATCGTGGCGTTCGCGAATGCCTTGTCTGCGGCGCTGCACATAACTTTCAGCTATTTCCCTAGAGTCGCCGTCGATAAACTCAAATAGCGATCGCCCTAGGATTTCATCAACAGTATACCCCAGCATTTCGGCCATCCGACAGTTCGCAAAAGTCGTGTTGCTTTCGCTATCAAACATCCAGACGCCTTCGGAAGCTGTTTCGACGATGCAGCGGTAATAACTTTCTCTCTCCCTGAGTTCTGCTTCTGTCTGCTTGCGATCGGTAATGTCAGTTTGAACCGCAATAAAACCTTCGAGTTCGCCATTTTTGTGATAAATCGGTGCGATCGAAAGTGCTACCCAATAACCTTTTCCATCCTTAGTATAATTGTAAATTTCCTGATCGAACGGTTCTCTTGTTGCTAATGCCGATCGCATTTGAGCAACAGTTAGCGGATCTGTTTGGACACCTTGCAAGAAATCACCCGGTTTTTGGCCCTGGATTTCGGCGATGGTGTAACCGCTAATCTGAGTAAATGCTTCATTTACCCACTCAATGTAGCCTTCAGCATCAGTAATCACTACACCATTTTGGGTTTTTTTAGCGACTAAAGCTAAGCGTGACAACTCTGTTTCAAGTTTTTTGCGATCGGTAATATCTTGAGCAATACCTACAATATATTTGGGCGCGCCTGATTCGTCAAATAAAGGAACTTTTTTGGTGTGCAAAATCCGCTTTCCTCGGTGCGGAAGTTGAATGGTTTCTTCGGGCGTATCGACACATTTTCTAGTTGCGAAGGCTTCTAAGTCTTGTGCTTGCAAATAATTAGCTTGACGCGGCTCAAACAAGTCAGCCGCATTATTTCCGATCACTTCATCGCTGGAATAACCCAACACTTCTTCGCTAGCATGATTCCAATAAATAAATCTCTGATCCACAGCATCTTTTATGAAGACGCTAATTGGCAGATTTTGCAGTACCGCATTCAAGAAATCTTGAGTATTTCGCAAATCTGACTGCGCTTGCTTGCGATCGGTAATATCCAAAATCACCCCGTGGAGATATATGGCTTCTGACTGAGAACTAGATATGGGTGAAACCGAGGCTACAGCACTCAATAAACTTCCTTGTCTCTCCTCCACATGGCCACCAACCGCTTGACCTTTTTCGTAAACCCAGCAAATCCTACCATCAGCTCGAACAATGCGATATTCTAGGATGTACGGCCATTTTGCTGCTATACTTTTTATGATAGTCTCTTCCACTCTCGATCGATCTTCAGGATGAATAATGCTGGCAAAAGACCGGACTCGATCGTTGATGAAATCTGAGGAAGGATAGCCAGATATTTCTTCAATCGCTTCTGACAGAAACCCCATCGTCCATTTGACAAAACCTTGGGGATCGTCGAAGTCGCAACTACAGCGGTAGACAGCACCGGGAATATTTGCTACTAAAGTTTGATATAATTTTTCGCTGCTTAACAAAAAGGATGACTCATTTTCGCGATCGGTGTCATCGTTCTTAAGTTTAGGAGACTGGGAGGAAATTTGCATATTGTTTCACTTGTGAGTGTGGGAAAAGTGTTAGGGTATATCTGTTATTAAAAGTGAATTTGATTTTTGAAATAATTGACTATTAATTAATATAGTACAAAATTAGTTGTTTGAACATTCCGGAAATTGGATGGCGGCTAATCGGGAGACTTTGTAGTACCCGCCTCATTTCGTTACAATGAGATAACTTGCCAAAAACCGATCGCCCCTCAAACCAAACACTATGACTCAACAACAACGGATTTGCATTCTCGGCGGAGGCTTCGGCGGACTCTACACAGCCCTGCGCTTGAGTCAATTACCCTTCTCCAAAGCCGAAAAACCCGAAATCGTCCTTGTCGATAAGCGCGATCGATTTTTGTTCGTTCCCCTGCTGTACGAGCTCCTGACAGGCGAACTCCAAACTTGGGAAATTGCTCCCCCGTTTGCCGAACTTTTACAAAACACAGGTGTACGCTTTTGTCAAGGCACTGTCTCCGGGATTGATGTGGAAGCAAAACGAGTTCAATTACACGATGGGCCAGAAATTTCGTGCGATCGCCTTGTGTTAGCTTTGGGCGGGGAAACTCCCCTAGATATGGTTAAAGGTGCCCTTGAATATGCTTACTCATTCCGCAGCCTCGATGACGCTTACCGTTTAGAAGAAAGACTGCGGTTTCTGGAAGAGCACAATACTGACAAAATTCGGATTGCGATCGTCGGCGCCGGTTATTCGGGAGTAGAATTAGCTTGCAAATTAGCCGATCGGCTCGGAGACAAAGGTCGCGTCCGATTAATCGAGCAAGGTGACACGATATTGCGGACATCGCCGGAGTTTAACCGCGAAGCCGCCAGCAAAGCATTAGAAAAACGCAAAGTCTGGATTGACTTAGAAACAGCAGTGGAGGCGATCGAATCGGACACAATATCTTTAACATACAAAGGACAATTAGATGTTCTACCCGTAGACATAGTATTGTGGACTGTAGGAACCCAAGTTAGTCAAGCATTGCGATCGCTCCCGCTCAAACAAAACCAGCGCGGTCAACTAATAGTTAATTCCCAGATGCAAATAATCGACCATCCAGACATATTTGCCCTAGGAGACATAGCCGAATGTCACGACGCAACTGGTCAAAAAGTCCCCGCCACCGCCCAGACAGCCTTTCAGCAAGCGGATTATACCGCATGGAACATTTGGGCTTCGTTGAGCGATCGGTCTTTGCTACCTTTCCGCTATCAGGCACTAGGAGAAATGATGACATTGGGCATTGACAATGCTACTCTTTCTGGTTTAGGAATTAAACTCGATGGACAATTAGCACATATTGCTCGTCGCTTAGCTTATCTCTATCGGATGCCAACATTTGACCATCAAGTGAAGGTTGGTTTTAATTGGATTAGCAAACCGATTCAGGATTTGTTGAAAAGTTAATTGTTAACAGTTGACGGTTGACTTATGATATAGAGGAGACGGCAGTGCCGTGTCCCTACCATGATTAATTGTAGGGATGCAGCACTGCCGTCTCCTAATTTCTAATAAGTCCGATGCAACCGGAAACTCTATGACAAATAACAAATAACCATTAACCATTAACCATGACAAAAGTAATTTTTTTAGATGCCGCAGGTACACTATTTGACGTTCGTGGTAGCGTCGGCGAAGTATACAAACAATTAGCAAATAGTTTTGGAGTAACTGTTGACAGTGAACAATTAAATGCAGCATTTTCGGAAAGTTTTGCCTCAGCAAGTCCGATGGCATTTCCAGGGATAGAAGTGGCAAAAATTCCCCAATTAGAATTTGAATGGTGGCTAGCAATTTCCGCGAAAGCTTTTCAAATAGCAGGTGTTTTCAATCAATTCTCAGACTTTCCAAAATTCTTTGCCGAACTCTACGCTCATTTTGCCACCGCCGAACCTTGGTTCGTCTATCCCGACGTATTCCCCGCATTAAATAGGTGGCAGCAACAAGGCATTGAATTAGCCGTAGTCTCGAATTTCGATTCGCGACTTTATCTAGTATTAAAAGCACTCAATTTAGCAGAATATTTCACATCAGTCACAATTTCCACCGAAGTTGGTGCCGCAAAACCACAGTCTCAAATTTTCACTATTGCTTTGGATAAACATAATTGCCTTGCTGAAAATGTGTTGCATATCGGCGATAGTTTCAAAGCTGATTATTGTGGTGCTAAAAATTCTGGCTTAAATGCAATTTGGTTGAATCGCCAACAGGAAACACTAGATTTAGGAAAGTTGAATTTAATTGATTTTCAGAAAATAGAGGAATTTGCCAGTCTGGATTTTATATCAATTCCGGCTGCGCCGGAATTGATATAGAGGACACGGCAGTGCCGTTTCCCTACGCCAGAATCGTAGATATAGAGGACACGGCAGTGCCGTTTCCCTACGCCAGATTAATCGTAGGGACACGGCACTGCCGTGTCCTGATTTCGGGTAATATTAATTCCGATGCAAGTAAATTCTAATAAATATGATTTTTATGATGTTAAGGTTATGATTTTTATGAATTGACTTTGAAAGCTATTTATTGAATAATATGGATAATTTAACCACAGAGAGCGCAGAGGGCGCAGAGGAAGAGAAGAAAGGGATGATTTATATATCTAATTTTTACTGGGGAAAACTCTATGGAAACTCGACTTACTCAAGCTCAGTTAGCACAGGTTGTCGCTGAAATCGATAAGTTATCGAATCAGCGCGATTTAGAATTGGGGACGGATCAGGTAAGAGAAATTTTACGGGAGTTGAATTTGCCTGATGAACTTCTGGAAGATGCGATCGCCCAAATGCACCGCCGCGAAGCCCTAGAAAAACAGCAGCGACGCAACCGTTTGATTGCGATCAGCTCGACAGTTGTTGTGATTTCGACGATCGCCCTTGGCGTTCTATTCCAGCAAAATCGACAGCGGCAAAATGCTCAAGTTGTCGCAACGGAAGACAGGATTGCGCTATCGAAAAAGGGTGGTGACAGTCTGACTCAAGTCAACCGTCAAATCAATCCCCGCATCTATTACCAGGTGACGTTGAAAAATGCTCCGATTGGTAGTCAGTTGTCTCTGCAATGCGACTGGATTAATCCCAGCGGTCAAATTGTTCGTCAGAACAAGTATCAGACTCGCACAGTCGATACTGCGGTTTGGAATACTAACTGTTTTTATGACCTCGGATCTGCTTCCCCGCCGGGAAATTGGGAGGTTCGGATGTCCCTGGATGGGCGCGCGATCGGCACTGAACCTTTCGTGGTGAAATAGATATGGGTGCGATCGAGAAACCTGCACATTTCATCGGCTACTGGGGACAGACTGATCTCACAAAAACGCTCAGCCGTTTAGTGCCCGATTACTCCATTCGATCGGGCAAATTGTCAGAATGGGCGATCGCCTCTGCATCAATCCTCGCATCTGACACTGTGACACTAAATGCTTGCGGGCGATTTCAACCGACGGATTTTCCGGGAGATGCTTGGGCTGTGGTGGAAATGGGACAGCTACGGTTGGGGCGCGATCCGTTTGGGCGTGTGCCACTTTACTGGATGCAGTTGGCAGAAACCATCTGGTTTTCGACTCAAATGCAATTGCTGCTACCGCTGATTGATTCTCCTGAAATTAGTCCGATCGCCCTACACAGTTATGCTTGTTTTTCCTATGTGCCCACGCCGTTAAGTGCGATCGAGCAAATTGCATCCGTAGCAGCAGGAACCGAGATGGTTTGGGAAATCGCCGATGTTAAGTCTCAGCCGAAAGTGAGATCGCTCAAATCAGCTTGGCAAGAAGCGCCCCAACTACTGCGGAGTGAAGACGAGGCGATCGCACAATTGCAAACGCTGTTACAACAGGCGATCGATCGACAGGTGGCCGATTTGCCGATCGACGAACCAGTCGGCGTTTTGCTATCAGGCGGAATTGATTCTTCCCTAGTGACAGCGCTGCTAGTCAAAGCAGGCTTGAAAGTCCGCGCCTACGCCCTCGATTTTGGTGTCGAAGCCTATTCCGAATTGCCCTACGCGCAACAGGTTGCCGACTTTTTCGGGATTCCGCTGATTCGAGTGGCGGCGACGGGCGATGACATCTTGGGGGCGATCGGGCCAACCGCCAAAGCCCTCGATTCACCCTACGGAGATGGCACAACGGCTGCCCTGTTTTTGCTCAAACAGAGGGCGGCGCAAGACGTGCGAGTCGTATTCAACGGCGAAAATGGCGATCAGCTATTCGCCGGATGGACAAACAAACCCTTGATTGCTAACGGAGTTTACAGTGCAGAACATCCAGCCGGCAAAGAAACCTTTGAACAACAGTATTTGCGGACATTTCAGCGATTTTATGGTTATGAAAAACAGATTTTTTTACCCGAAATGCTCGATCGCACTCAATCCCACGATTTAAGCATTTACCTCCAAGATGCGATCGGTACCGGTTGTTTGTCGAAGAAGTGTCCATCCCTGCTAGCCAAACTGCGGCGGGCTTCCCTGATGCTCAAAGGCGCCCAAAATATTCAGCCGAGGGCCACCGCATTGGGCTTTGCTTGCGGTTTGTGGGTGCGATCGCCCTTCTGCGACCCCGACCTCACGGACTGGACGTTTCAACTCCCTGGCGAGCTGCTACTGCAAGGTGCGTGCGAAAAATACATCCTCAAAAAAGCCTCCGAACGTTGGTTGCCGCCAGAAATTGTCTGGCGGGAAAAACGCGGGATGGGAGTGCCGTTGAAGGTTTGGTATTACCGGGAGTTTTGGAGTGCCATTGGCGATCGGCTGAATCCGAATGTACTGCGATCGCAAAAATCTTGGCAACCGCATTTAGCCGACGCGATGTTATCGGGAAAACTCGGAGTTGCCATGCGCGATCGATACATTGGCAACAATCTCTGGTTGCTGCTGATGTGGCAAGCATGGCGAACCGAAGTGTTAGGCGAAACTCCAGTTAAGCGATCGCTGGATCATGTTTTTTGGTTGCCACCGGCGATCGGGCAACGCATTTGGAAATATCGAAGGAGGTTGACAGTTGACGGTTGACAGTTAGGAGTTAGGAGGGGCGGGTTTTGCCTGTAGATTGTTCGTTATTTAACAGTTTTAGCGCTAAACCCGCCCCTACAAGATTCATACAATTCCGAATCAAATGGATATGATATGACATCCGTTACATCCGTTACAAAATCAGTTGCCGAACTTTTTCTTTATGATTGAATCTTTGCTCCAAAATGAAACCAAAATACATTCGCCACCGTGCTCCGAAGCAATGGCCCAGCGACTGTTATCAACCTATGGTTCACCTTTATATGTGTATCAAGCCGATCGCCTATATCAAACCCTAGAACACATTACGCGATCGATCGACTATCCGCACGTTCAGTTTCATTTTGCTACCGTCACCAACGGCAATATTGCTTTGCTGCAACTGATTCAGCCAACTGGTTGGGGGCTCCACGCGAATACGCCGGGTGATGTGTTTTTGGGACTGAAAGCGGGTTTTACGGGCGATCGCATCGTCTACACCGGCAGTAACCTCAACCGGGATGATATTCAGCAATTGATTGACTGGAAGATCGATCGCTTCAACTTCGATAGTCTGTCGCAACTCCAGGATTTTTGCGAATATTCGCGTAGTCAACCGCGATTAATCTGTCCCGAAATTGGACTGCGGCTCAACTTACCGGAATTGACGGGAGACAGCCGAATCGGACTCAATCCCGCTGAATTTGCAAAAGCCAACGAAATCGCGCAGCAGCACGGTTTTAGCATCACTGGACTGCATTTTTATCGGGGGACGGGAACTAATGCCACTGGTGCTTTTACGCAAGTAATCGATCGCCTAATTACGATCGCCCAACAGTTACCCGATTGGCGAACTCTCGATTTTGGGGGTGGTTTTGGCTATCCCTATCGAGGTGGTGCGGTGTTTGACTGGGCCGAGTTTGGGGCGGCGATTACTCAACGATTGAGTGCGCTATCTCGCCCGATCGAGTTAGTGATTGAACCGGGACGATCGGCGATCGCAGGTTGCGGTATTTTGCTAGCAAAAGTTGTGTCTGTAAAGTGGTTGGAAAATCGGCAAATAGTCGGAGTCGATACCACTGTCTCAAATCTATCAGTACCTGCGGTGCACGGAGGCTATCGGGCGATCGCAACTTGGGAAACTGGCGATGTATCGCGATATCAAACCGATATTTGCGGCAACACGACTTATTCGCGGGATTATTTGGGGCGCAATTGTTGGCTACCGAAACTGCAAATTGGAGATGCGATCGCCATTTTGGATAGCGGGGCTTACGGTTATGCCATGTCGTCGCATTTTCTGCACCGCCCTCGCCCTGCTGAGGTGTTAATTGATGCTAAGGGCGATCGATTAATTCGACAGCGAGAAGACTATTCCATCTTGTTAAACGGGCAAATCTTTTAAACCGAACTATTCATCTCTCTTCTCTTCCTCTGCGCCCTCTGCGGCCTCTGCGGTTAAATCATTCCGAAACAACCGCCAACGATATAAATCCATCAAATTAATCAGGAGTAACCAAAATGGGAATGAAATGCGTCCAGTGTAATACCGACAACAATTTACGCGATCGTACCACAAACTCAGGGCGCTGCAAGAATTGCAACCATCCTTTTGTGTTTGATCCCGCTACTATTACTGATCAAAAAGTCGTATTCACCGATCCATTTTTCCAGAAGGCGATCGTAGATATTTCCAGCCAGAATATGTTATTTTTTACGCCAAAACAGTTTTTGTATTTGATGGATAAACGGCTAAAAAATCGCACCTCATCTAACATCTGGAAGTGGATTGCTGAATATTTAGGTCAGAGCTTTATCATAGTAATTTTTGGCGGTATGTTCATTAGCGCTATGTTTGCTGACACTGCGGGATTTTTGATAGTGTGGACAGTTTTAAATATTATTTGGATAGGGAGATTTTTCACAAACAGCAAATCTACCGATCAAAGTGCTCGCAACAGAAGAATTAATGCCACAAATTTACAAACTTTAGGAATAATTATTTTAGTAACAGGTATTTCAGGAAGCTTGATATTTAATTATTTCCCAGGATACATCGCAGCCTCTGCACTAGGACTATTTTCCTACTGGCTTAGCATTTCACAAAAAAATAGTCAACAGATAACTGGTGAACTATTTCTAGTCAATGCAGCCCAGAGTAATGAGTGGCTGCAACGCTGGCAAACGGCAAACGGAACTTTAGAAAAACTGCTCCCTGCACCTCGCCAAGAAGCTCTACCAGCCAGCATCGATCCCGAAGTCAGCGCCTACAGTTTCGATCGCGCAATCATCTGCGACAGTGACGAAATCGCCCAATTCCTGATTGCCAACAACGTCCATTTTGAGAACAACTGCGCCATTCTCAGCATCAGCGGCTATCCCCAAAGCATCTTCGACACAGTAATCGAAATGCTACGACGCAATGCCGATTTGAAAGTATATGCGCTGCACGATGCGAACCCTGCTGGAGTTAGTTTAGTGCATCAATTACGAACCAGTCCAAACTGGTTTGCAAATCAAGCCGTCACAATTTTAGATTTAGGCATCTCTCCCCGTCAAATTTTGGAAACCCGCGATATGTTTGTGCAGCAATCTCAAACAATGGCACAAAGCGCTCGTCAATTACCCGACGCTGTGAGGCAAGGTTTAACAGCAGAAGAACTAGCGTGGCTGGATGCAGGCAATTTTGTGGAATTAGAATCTTTTACGCCGCAGCGATTGTTGCGCGTAGTTAATTATGGACTTGCTCAGAGTGGCGATCCGCAGGCTAATGACGGCTTAATATTAGCCGGGGGTGCGGCGTATGGCGGCGGCTATGTGTTTGTTTCCGATAGTTTCGGTTAGTCGAAATTCGTGCATAATCGGTGGTTGAGCGAAGTCGAAACCCTTCTCACAACCAAGAAACCGGGTTTTTAGCTGAATCTGGGTGGTTATCAAGTATTCTGGAAAAAACCCGGTTTCTAACCCCACCCAAGATTCATCGTTAACGGATTTGATATTAGTTAACGGCGATTCACCTGTAACCAAATTTCCAGCGTTACCAACAGCCACAACTTCAACCCGTAGCGGGGAAAAACTTCGCCGCGATAGTTTAGCCACTCATCAATCAATGCCCGATCGAGATAAGGTGCGATCGCAGCACGACGATTCAACAACAACGATCGCGCTTGACGCTGCCAATCCCTCAAAAACCACTGCTGCATCGACATTACCATACCGCTTTTCGGACGATTAATAATGACATCTGGCAGTAAATCGGCAACAGCAGCCTTGAGCACAGCCTTTTCCTGCGCGCCCGAAAGCTTGTACTCTGGTGGAATTTGCAAACTCAGCGCCACCATCCGCTGATCGAATAGGGGCGATCGAGCTTTTAGCCCCGCAGCAGCCGTCAGATTATTCACCTTAGTCAAAATATAATCGGCTCCCTTATACTCAATATTCAGCCGCATCAACCGATTCAAAAAAGTCGTCTCTGTCTGTTGCAATTCCTCAGCAAACACCGAAGGCACATCTTTTACCTGATTCCAAACCTCCGGCTTCAGCAAGCGCGGCAAATCCACATAGCATTTCTGAAATGAAGTCAAGTAAGCTGCGATCGCATCTGGTTTACCCTGAATCGAACCATACAAACTATTCAGCAACATCGGCTTATTTTTCGGCCCGCCAAAACACGGATCGCCACCTTCCCCATTCAGTACCACATCTGCGAACTGTTTTGCCGATCGCCCCAACAGCAAATTGGGCACTGTCAAACCTTCTCCCACCGGATCATCCATAGCAGCCAGCGTTTCCGGTAACAACTCCCAAATCTGCTTGGGCGAAACTTCTAAAATATGGTGCTCGGTGCCACAATGTGCTGCGACAATGTTCGCAAATTCAATCTCGTTCGGATATTTGGTGCCAAAGTGCATCGAAAAAGTGTGCACCGGTCGATCGTGCAACCGAGATGCGATCGCAGTCACGCAACTGGAATCAATCCCGCCCGAAAGGTATGCTGCGACTGGTTCCCCGGCTGGTAGACTTTCTTGCACCAGTTGTTCCAAGAGCGATCGCACTTGTTGACTATGCCATTCCAAAGGGCGATCGGCATTAGTAATTTGCTCCTGCGGCTGCCAATATCTCTGCGCCTCAACATCGGGTAAATACAGGTAACTACCAGGGCGCAACTCTCGCACCGCTTCCCACAGCGTTTGTGCTCCCGGTACAAAGGCACAGCACAAATAGTCGCGCAAAGCAACCAAATCGAGTGTTCGATCGTGATACGGATTCAGCGATCGCAGTCGAGGTGCAATCTGGCGAGTCGTTCCGGTGCGAGTGTAATACAGCGTTTTTGCTCCCACGCGATCGCGCCCCAGACACAAGGTTTCCTCTTCTCGATCCCACACAGCCAGGGCAAATTGTCCTTCTAGCAAGCTCAAAGTGTCAATCCCTGACTGTTCCCACAGCCGCCCAACGATCGCCAAATCGGTCAATCCATCGGTATCAATCTGTTGTTTGAGTATGGGAGTGCGATCGAAGGAACAGTCACCTACCAGCACAAATCGCCGAGTGGGGCTGAAGGTGGGTTCAGCTCCAATTATGGCAAAACCGCAGGTTTCCCAAGTTGCAGCGGGCGATCGGGCTTCTGGCCCCCAAGCGATCGTCCAATTCGGATTAATCGACTTCTGATTTTGCATCGATTTATATCCGGTTGTATCGGAATGATTAAACCGCGAAGGCGCAAAGGACGCTAAGGAAGAGAAAGAAGAAGATGCTGTTCTTTCTTCGCGTTCTTCGTGTCTTCGCGGTTCGTTTAATCTTACTCGATAACAGAACTTTATATAATCTAATTCCGATTAAAAAACATTAGAAAGCAACTTATAGATCAAGCGAAATATGGCTGTTGCCGCGATCGCCCCCAAAGCCGCCAACCATCCCACAAACAACACACCAGCGATCGGAGAACCACCATAAATTCCAATTGCAGCCGATCGCAAAACCGGAAAAAACCATAGCATAGCCAGAGTACCAGCACCAATAGTCAGCATCTCAGTCTGCTCGATCGATCGGCGATATTGGCCATAAATCAAACCCCCGACAATCATCCCCAACAAACCCATACTCAGCCCAGGAGATGGCAACAAACTCGTCAGGGCGATCGCCAACAAACCCCCCTCAAAACCCGTAAACGCCGCCCCACCCAAAACCTCCCAAATCGAAAAAGCCCCTTTCGGCGAAGATTGCAGCCCTCCCCGAACAGTCCCAGGAATTACCGTAGGAGGCTGCGGAGTTTGTGGTGTAGGGGGGTACACCGCAGGTGCTTGAGGTGGATTAGTCGCTATTTGAGGTGGTGCTAAAACGACTGTAGGTTTTTGAGGCTGAGGCTTGAGAGCCGCTTCCACCTCAGCCGCAGATTGAAAACGCTGACTCGGAGCTGATAATAACATTCGATCGAGAACTTCAGTCAAAGACGAACTAATCTCCACCCGTGAATGCCAATTCCACTCATTCTTGTAACTATCAAACAAATCCGTCGGCTGCAAACCACTCAGCAAAGTAATACAAGTGACACCCAAAGCATACAAATCCGTTGCCGGATACACTTCTTGTCCAGTCATTTGTTCAGGCGGAGCATAACCCAAAGAATAAATACCAGTCGAAGCCTTAGAAGTACCAGCAGTTTGCGTTACCTGTTTAACCGCCCCAAAATCCAATAAATAAAGCCGACCATTTTTACCCCGCATAATATTAGCAGGTTTAATATCCCGGTGAATCGAACCCCGAGAGTGGACAAAATCGAGAACCTTCAAAATCTCCCGTAGTACCACCATGATTTCAGACTCCGAAAACTTGCTTTTTACAGCTAGTTCTTCCTCCAAATCTTCACCATCAATAAATTCTTGAACAAGATAGAAAAACTGATCATTTTTACCAGGCTGCAAACTCGGAACAGTCAACTCAAAAAACGCCAACAAACTAGGAATTTGCGAATGTTCGTTTCCCAATTCTTCCAGCACCGCCGCTTCTCGTTCAAACAGAGTTTGAGCAATTTTTAGCTGTGCCGGAGTCAGATTTGCCGACGGCTGCAAAAGTTTAGCAACGCACTGCCGCATCGCCGGAGTCAAGCGGTCTCTGGCCAAAAAAGCTGCCCCAAAACCGCCTTGACCTAACAACCTCACAGGCAAATAGCGCCCGCTCAGAATCAGAGGCATTCCACAAGTCTTGCAATACCTTTGCTGCACAGTTTTCAGCACCGAACTGTCATCAAGGTCAGGAAAATGGTTTTGAGGGCGCGGGCAGCCCGGACGGGTGCAGTAAACTTCCATTTTGGTTTGCTAATTGGTAATTGGTAATTGGGAATTGGGAATTGCTAATTGCTAATGGAAAATTAGGAATGGGGAATTGGTAGGGGTATTTCATTCTCGAAAAAACGAGGGTTTGGTAGGGGTAGTGGATGGTGCGTGCCTACCCCCCCTCACCGAATAGTTGTTGGTCATTTAAGACATCGGGGCAACCACGGGGCCAAGAGCCCCTACAAAGAATGAAATAGCCCTGGGGGAATTGGTAATAGTTTAATTCCTAATTATGGGCCAATACGGTTTACTTAAGAGATATCTCCCTGGCACACCCCTTAAAAAGGGGGGGACAAGAATGCTCTCAAAGTCCCCCTTTTTAAGGGGGATTTAGGGGGATCTCCGGGGCATAAATAGTGTTAAGTAAACCGTATTGAATTCTGGGCGGTTAAACTTTTTTTATACCAATTCCAGTTTATTTTACCCTCTTTATCTAATTTTGGTATTAGGTTTTGGCGTCAAAAAAGCCAATTACCGATTCTCGATTCCCGATTCCCGATTCCCGATTCCCAATTTGCTAATTTTACCAGAAATTATCAAACCAGATTTTAAGCTGTCAGCCAACCGTAAATTCATAACTACCAGCAACCTAAGATATTAACTTCCCGCCGACTTGGGAAATGATTTTTCTACAGATGCCAACTCAAGCGAAGTCGATTCTTTATTCTCCTTGATTGCAGAATAAGTAGCAAACTGTGGCAAAATTTCATTGCTGAAAGCCTCTGCCGCTTTAGAACGGTAGCGGTTAGGGTTGTATATTAGGGACAACATCCGAGTTACTAAAATTTCGTCCATTTGAGATTTGTGCAAAACGCCCATCAGCAACTCTTTTTCGATCGCCGAAACGGACACAAAAGCAGCACCCAGCCCAGCCTGAACGGCATTTTTAATAGCTTCAATCGAATTTAGTTCCATCTCGATTTTCAGGCGGCGCGTGTCAATGCCGCAGCGAGTCAGTACCTGATCGATTACTTTCCGAATAGTAGACTGCGAATCCAGGCAAATAAACTTCAATTCGTAAAGGTCATCTTTTTGGATACTTTCTTGCTGTACCATCGGGTGAGACGGAGGGAGAATCAAAGCCAGTTCGTCCTCAGCATAAGGAGCAATTTCTAAAGCTTCTAGAAGTTCGGTAGGAATTTCTCCGCCCACAATCGCCAAATCGATTTGCCCGTTGGCCACACTCCATGCAGTACGGCGAGTAGAGTGAACGTGAAGCTGTACAGCCACATCTGGGTACTTTTGCCGAAACATCCCGATCATTCGCGGCAGCAGATATGTCCCCGTAGTTTGAGAAGCCCCCACGATCAAAGTACCGCCTTGGAGATTTTGCAAATCTTCCAGAGCTCGACAAGTTTCTTGACAAAGCGATAAAATTTTCTCGCCATAGCTCAATAGCAAGTGTCCAGCCTCGGTGAGTTGAGCTCTGCGCCCCCCCCTATCAAACAGCGGCACGTTCAACTGTCTCTCTAAGTTTTGCACCTGCAAGCTAACTGCTGGCTGGGATACGTAGAGGCTGTCGGCGGCCCGTTTGAAGCTTCCTTCAGAGGCGATCGCCTTGAGAATACGTAACTGGTCTAAAGTGAAAGGAAGGTCAGACATATATCTAATTGTCAGTTGTCATTTGGTAGTTGTCCGTTATCCGTTGGCAGTGGGTAGCGGGCAATTGTCAAGAAAGCAGTGGGCAGTTGTCAAGAAAGCAGTTTTCATTTGTCTGTAGCTGCGATTTGGCCGAGCGCTAATGACTAATGACTAATGACTAATGACTAATGACTGATGACTGATAACCGCTGAATGCTCCCATAGATACTTTGTGACACAATTTGGCCCCGAATCAATAACTTTTCTTAATATTTGCAATGACGATCGACTTGGCGCTCAACTCCCACTTAATTATTCTCGGACTTTTACTGAGTTTTGCGATCGCCCACAGCGGTTTAGCAGCCCTCCGCCCCAAAGCCGAAAAGCTAATCGGAGCAAGACTTTACCGTGTTTTCTTTGCCCTTGTCAGTTTACCCCTAGCAGTCATTCTGGTGATCTACTTTTTCAATCACCGCTACGACGGCGTGCAGCTTTGGCAAGTACAAGGCGTGCCCGTAGTCAAACCCGTGGTTTGGATACTCTCGGCAATTTCCTTCATATTTCTGTACCCAGCAACTTTCAACCTCCTAGAAATTGCCGCCATCCAAAAGCCCCAAGTTCACCTCTACGAAACCGGCATCATCCGCATCACCCGTCATCCGCAAATGGTGGGACAAGTAATTTGGTGCATAGCCCACACTCTGTGGATTGGTACTAGCTTTACCCTCGTCACCTCCATCGGTTTGGTACTCCACCACCTGTTCGGAGTGTGGCACGGTGACAGACGACTTCAGGCCCGTTTTGGTGAATCCTTTGAAACCATCAAATCTCGGACATCAATTTTTCCATTTTTGGCAGTCTGGCAAAAACGTCAAACCCTTGATTTGCTTGAGTTTCTGAAGCCTTCTTATCTAGGAATCGCCATTTTTATCGGAGTGCTGTGGAAAATTCATCCTTTTTTGATGCGTGTCACAGGGAACATAGACTGGTAGCATGATCCCTAGGATAGAAAAAATTTATTAAATTTTTGAGGGATCATGGTGTTGTCCGTAAGCGAACGCACTTTTGCACAAGAGGTTTTTGAAGCGCCTACCCCCGTTTTAGTTCATTTTTCGGCACCTTGGTGCGGTTTGTGCCGCGCGATCGAGCCGACTCTCACAGCATTTGAATCAGATTGGGCTGGTAAAGTCAAGCTTCTAGGGGTTAATGCCGATCTAAGTTTCAAATTAGCCAATACTTATCGGCTGACAAGTCTGCCGACGCTGATTTTGTTTGAGGGGGACAAAGTTCAGTTTCGATTTGAACAATATCAAGGGCGCGAGGAACTGCAACGGACTCTAGAGTCCTGGATGCTATCTACCTCTGGGCTATCTGCCCAAACTCAAAGGCTGCAACCGCAGGAAATTCTCAACAGGTAACATTTTTGAAGTGCGATCGTAACCAAATACCCGACTTCTTAAAAAAGTCGGGTATCTAATTACGAATTTTTTTTAAGCATGGTTATATCGTAGGCTCCTCTCCCGAAAAAAAATCAAGCATTTCTGCCCATTTATGCAGGGTTGTGTGACAATTGTTTACAGTTTTGTGAATCTAGTAGAAACTTTAAACAACATATCAGTCATGGAACTGCTTTATCAATACGCTTGGCTAATTCCAGTCCTGCCACTGGCGGGCGCAATGCTAGTAGGTCTAGGCTTAATCACCTTTAACCAGGCCACCAACAAACTCCGACAAGCGAATGCGATTTTAATCCTTTCGACGCTCGGAGGGTCAATGGTGATGTCCTTCGCATTGCTCTGGAGTCAAATTCAAGGTCACGCACGCTACACCAAAATTATTGAGTGGGCTTCTGCTGGCGACTTCTCGCTGAGTATGGGCTACGTCATCGACCCCCTGACATCGGTCATGTTGGCGATCGTCACAACGGTCGCCTTTTTGGTGATGATTTATACCGACGGCTACATGGCACACGATGACGGGTACGTGCGTTTCTACGCCTACCTGAGCATCTTCAGCGCCTCAATGCTAGGCCTAGTCCTCAGCCCGAACATCGTTCAGGTTTACATTTTCTGGGAACTCGTAGGTATGTGTTCATACCTGCTAGTTGGATTTTGGTACGATCGCAAACCAGCAGCAGACGCCTGCCAAAAAGCCTTCGTCACCAACCGAGTCGGCGACTTCGGGCTACTCCTGGGCATCCTCGGCATTTACTGGGCCACCGGTAGCTTTGAATTTGACGTAATGGGCGAAAGGCTTCACTCCCTAGTCGAATCTGGTGCTTTGAGCGCAACTCTCGCCACCATCTTCGGAGTCCTGATATTTTTAGGCCCAGCCGCCAAATCCGCCCAATTCCCCCTCCACGTCTGGCTACCAGACGCAATGGAAGGCCCCACCCCGATTTCCGCGCTGATCCACGCCGCGACAATGGTAGCAGCCGGCGTATTCCTGATTGCTCGGATGTACCCAGTGTTTGAAGGGTTGCCAGTCGTCATGAATTTGATCGCCTGCACCGGCTGTTTTACAGCATTCATGGGCGCTTCGATCGCAATTACCCAAAATGACATCAAAAAAGGTCTAGCCTACTCCACCATCTCCCAATTGGGCTACATGGTAATGGCAATGGGCGTAGGCGCATATAGCGCCGGACTGTTCCACTTAATGACACACGCTTACTTCAAAGCAATGCTGTTCCTGTGTTCAGGTTCAGTCATTCACAGCATGGAAGATGTCGTCGGCCACAACCCCGCCCTCGCTCAAGACATGAGAGTCATGGGCGGCTTGCGGAAATATATGCCGATTACGTCTGCTTGCTTTTTAATCGGCAATTTAGCAATCTGCGGCATTCCGCCCTTTGCAGGTTTCTGGTCAAAAGACGAAATCCTCGCCCAAGCTTTCCATGCAAATCCCGCTCTGTGGGCTGTGAGCTGGGTGACAGCGGGCATGACCGCGTTTTATATGTTTCGGATGTATTTCAGCACCTTTGAGGGCGAATTCCGGGGCAATGACAACGCCATCAAACAGCAACTTCTGCAACCAGGTTTGGTATTCGGCCCTGGCGCGATGAATATCAAGGAATTGGCATCAACGGGCGAAAGTCATGATGAACACGACCATTTCCCTCACGAATCCCCGCTGACAATGGCTTTGCCGTTAGTGGTTTTGGCAGTACCTTCGGTGTTAATTGGTTTTCTCGGTACACCGTTTGCCAATTATTTCGAGCAGTTTGTGCGTGCGCCAGGCGAGTCTCTCGAAGAAGTATTGGAACACGCCGCCAAGTTCGATTTGACGGAATTTCTAATTATGGGTGGGAGCTCTGTAGGTATTGCTTTACTGGGCATTACATTGGCTTCGCTGATGTATTTGAGCCGAAAAATCGATGCAAATGCGATCGCCCAAAAAATCAAACCGCTCTACGAATTCTCCCTCAACAAGTGGTATCTCGACGACATCAACGAAATTCTCTTCGTCAAAGGCAGTCGCCGTTTAGCGCGACAAGTCATGGAAGTGGATTTGCGAGTCGTCGATGGTGTAGTTAATCTGACAGGTTTTCTCGCCCTGGTAACAGGCGAAGCCTTGAAATACATTGAAAACGGTCGCGCTCAATTTTACGCCCTGATTGTGTTTGTCGCAGTGCTGGGTTTTGCGATCGTTTCTGGAGTCAGTTAGAAACATTTCTTTCTGCTATTCATCTGCGTGAATCCGCGTTCATCCATTGTCATCTGCGGTTACAAAATTCTCTTTTTTTTAACCGCAGATACAGGCCAATACGGTTCACTTAACACTATTTATGCCCCGGAGATCCCCCTAAATCCCCCTTAAGAAGGGGGACTTTGAGAGCATTCTTGTCCCCCCCTTTTTAAGGGGTGTGCCAGGGAGATATCTCTTAAGTGAACCGTATTGAGATACAGGCAGATAAACACAGATTCACGCAGATGAGTGATATCAATTACCAATTACAAATTACCAAAAAGTGTAAAGAAAGTATAAAATTTAACCGAAAATTGCCAAAATATGTTTAAACCTAGTAACTGACGGCTTATTTTAAAACGCAATGGATACAGCTAACTTTCCCTGGTTAACTACAACAATCCTGTTTCCTATTGCTGCGGCCTTGCTGATTCCTTTGATTCCCGATAAGGATGGCAAGACGGTGCGGTGGTATGCATTGATTGTCGGTTTGATTGATTTTGCTCTACTTGTTTACGCTTTTTACACTCAGTACGACTTCAGCAATCCGGGATTGCAACTGGTAGAAAGTTATCCTTGGGTGTCACAACTAGATTTGAATTGGTCAGTGGGTGCTGATGGTTTGTCAATGCCACTGATTTTGTTGACGGGTTTTATTACTACTTTAGCTACCTTAGCGGCATGGCCGGTTACTCTTAAACCAAAGCTATTTTACTTTTTGATGTTGACAATGTACGGCGGGCAAATCGCAGTTTTTGCCGTGCAGGATATGTTGCTGTTTTTCCTGGTTTGGGAACTAGAATTAGTCCCGATTTACCTAATTTTGTCCATCTGGGGTGGCAAGAAACGGCTCTACGCAGCAACTAAGTTTATCCTATACACAGCGGGCGGTTCGCTGTTTATTTTAGTTGGTGCGCTGACGATGGCGTTTTATGGCGATACGGTGACTTTTGATATGCGAGCTCTCGCAGCCAAAGACTACGCCACCAATGTAGAATTGCTCCTATACACAGGTTTCTTAATCGCTTACGGCGTAAAACTGCCGATTTTCCCGTTGCATACTTGGCTCCCTGACGCTCACGGGGAAGCCACCGCACCAGCCCATATGTTGCTAGCAGGAATTCTGCTAAAAATGGGTGGCTACGCTCTATTGCGGATGAATGCGGGAATGCTCCCGGATGCTCATGCTACCTTCGCACCGCTGTTAGTAATTTTGGGTGTGGTAAACATTGTTTACGCAGCCTTAACTTCTTTTGCTCAGCGCAATTTGAAGCGGAAAATTGCCTATTCTTCGATTTCGCACATGGGCTTTGTGCTAATCGGGATAGCTTCGTTTACCGATTTGGGAACCAGTGGTGCAATGCTGCAAATGGTTTCCCACGGTTTAATTGGGGCGAGTTTGTTCTTTATGGTGGGTTGCACGTACGATCGCACTCACACTCTCATGCTCGACGAAATGGGTGGTGTTGGGCAGAAAATGCGTAAGGTTTTCGCCATGTGGACTACTTGCTCTATGGCTTCTTTAGCTTTGCCGGGAATGAGCGGTTTTGTAGCAGAATTGATGGTGTTTGTAGGTTTTGCAACCAGCGATGCTTACAATCCGGTGTTTAAGGTTTGTGTGATAGTTCTCGCTGCTTTTGGGGTGATTTTGACTCCGATTTATCTACTGTCAATGCTGCGGGAGATTTTCTACGGTTCTGAAAATAAGGAATTGGTGGAACACGAAGAATTGGTGGATGCGGAACCGCGAGAAGTGTTTATCATTGCTGCGCTGTTAGTGCCGATTATTGGCATTGGTTTGTATCCTAAGATGTTGACTCAGGTTTATGATGCGACGACTGTTCAGTTGACTGCAAGATTGCGTGATTCTGTGCCTTCGTTGGTGGCTAAGGCTGCTGCTGATAAAACGGTGTCTTTGCGTGCACCTGCGATCGAACCGAGCAAGTTATAATTTGAACTGGATTTAGGAAGAAAACCCCCAAACCTTTTTAAGAATAGGGTTTGGGGGTTTTCTATTTTTATGGATAGACAAATCAGGAAAACTTTGGCTCTCAAGTAATTGGGAGTTGGGTTTGATAAACAAAGTGGGTATGCGGTCAAGGAGTGCGATCGGAGTGTTAGACCGCAACTGCGATATAATTAATAGTTAGGTGTCTTTAATCTCCGGTTGAGGCAGTTCTTGAAGGAGCTCTGTTAGTAGCTGTCTCCTCAGAGGTATTTTGCACCTACAGCCACAACCATTAGTCAAGCTTTCTTCGCTTTAGTAAGCTTATTTTAATAATGTTTAGCCTTTATTCAAAATGACTGAAAAAACTTTCAATCTATTTATTTTTGTGGAAAATGATATTATCCACGAATTAGGTGTAGTTGTTCATGAGCAGGAGGGTACAGATCAAGAAAAACTTGCTTTTCTCAAAAGCCAAGTTGTTGCTGACTTCAAGAAAGCAATACGAATTTTAATTCCTAATAGATACTTGATTGAAAATGAGGTTACTGGTGAAAGAATTAATGCTCTAAAGTACGAGAAGTTTAGAGTTTTAATGCAAATGAATTTGTATATGCAGGTTTTTGAGGAAATTTTTCAGTCATTTAATGCATCTGCAACTCCTCTTTTTTGCATGACTCCAGTTGTTGAAGGTGAATTAAGAGTTGATGCGGAACAAGAAATGATAATTCCCAATGAGCATGAGACAGAAGAAGTAAAGTCAATAGAGTTTTGGTTTTCAGACTATCTAACTCATTACATGACTGAGGAAGGTTTTGATTTGTCTCGATTAGTAAACGATGACTATCTCTTAGCCATAAAACTTCTCTATAATAACGGACATTACGTTTCAGCCTTAAAGTTACTAATGTCTTTTATTGATACTATAGCTTTTCTTGAATTCGATGATACTCAGAGAAACTTCCAAAAGTGGCTTGATCAATATGTCGATTTAAGTAATCTACAGATAGTATCTGATGAGCTTTGGGAAATGCGTAATTCTCTTCTTCATATGACAAATGTTGATTCGAGAAAAGTGAGAAAAGGTGATGTGCAGCGGTTGATGTTTTACGTAGGCACTTTAACCAAAGGATTACCTGACAAAACTGATGAAGCTAATTATTTCGAGTTGATGGGGCTAATTAGAGCCGTTGCTTATGGTGTTGATAGGTGGGCTAACTCTTATAATGTCGATCGGACTAAGTTTCAGATTTTTGTAGATAGATATGATCGTATAATTTCTGATTCCAGATATCAAACTGTTAAAGTAGAGTGATTTTCTCAATAATCTTTGTTATGGTCAGCAGTCAGCCACCTCACAATCCCGTTGCACGCCGACCGTATCAAGATGGTTGGTGTAGTCCGAAAGGTTACTAGCGGCGGGTGAACGGGGTCGTTAAGATGAAGATAAGACTCGTGAGAGCGTTGCGAAAGAAGCGATGATTGCCGCAGATGTTGTCGCTGAAGTTGTTACGCCCCGCGCCATAAGACGTGCGAGGAGATCGACAGTCCTTTGGGTGGAGGATAACCCTTATAACAATAGCTATGAACGTCAAGCACTTGAAGCGCTAGGAGTTAGTTTTGTGTTGGCAAAATCGACAGATGAGGGGCCAAATAAAATTTCTCAACAACGTTTCGATGCAATTATTTCCGACATGGGGCGACCACCTGATTCCCGCGCAGGCTATACGCTCCTCGATAAGCTGCGCTCTAGTGGGGATCAAACTCCATTTATCATTTATGCTGGTTCAAGAGATCCAGAACACGTTGCGGAGTCACGCCGTCACGGTGCTATTGGATGTACTAATAATGCAAACGAGTTGTTTGAGATGGTATTGTCTGCGTTAGGTCGCGCCACATAATAACCCCAATGTACACCGACCGCTGAGAGCTTATCTATTGAGTGTACTGAGAACAACTTCATTGATATTATTTCTTGCTTAATCGAGCAGGGAATAACTATATTCCTCGATCGCAATACCCAATACTTCAAAATTACCAGATTTGTCGATCGCCCTTTTAGTTTCTAGCGTTATTGTTCGGCGAAGATTGCTATTTTTGGCAAGGACGATCGCACTTTCGCAACTTGTGATTCGCTCAACTTGCCAGGAAGAAGCGATAATAGATAAGATGCCATTTTGATTGTAAGAGTGTGCTAGCCATGACTGAGTTACTCGATCGCGCGATCGCTAAGTTGAAAACCTTGCCTGCAAGTGAGCAAGATGCCATCGCCTCAATGATTTTGGAAGAACTTCAAGACGATCTAAAATGGGATAGAGCATTTGCTAGTTCTCCCGATGCTCTTGCCAAACTTGCAGCGACTGCAATGGCTGAGTATCGCGCAGGTAAAACCCAAGAACTCGATCCAGAAACATTGTGAAGTCTCGTACTACAGCCGAATTCCGTAAATCTTTTGCTAATCTGCCAAAACAAGTTCAAGAGCAAACACGCGAGGCATATCGCCAGTTCAAGGAAAACCCAAGTTATCCAAGTCTGCGTTTCAAAAAAGTGCATCCAGAGTTACCAATATACTCTGCTCGAATCAGCAACAACTATCGAGCCGTTGGTCAGTTGGATGGAGATACTGCAATCTGGTTTTGGGTTGGTTCCCACGCAGAGTACGACAAGTTGCTATCTCAGTTATAATAGTTATTTCATCTACTTTAGTTTAACTTTATGAGAACGTTCACTGCGGTTGTGGAGAAACACCATACTTGTTAGAATAGAAGCGAATACAAACCGGACTGCAACTCATGCTAAAAACCATCGAAGGCATTTATCAGAATGGGCAGATTCAGCTAGCCACGCAACCGCAAGATGTTAGCGAGCAATCGCAAGTTCTTGTCACCTTTCTCGATCCGGGCAAAATCGATCCAATTAAACTGCGCCAACTGATCGATCGATTGGAAACGATTGCAGGTATTCAGCAAGGTTTCGATGAACTCAACGCAGGACAGACTCGTCCCATCGAAAATTTCATCCTAGAAATGCAGCAGAAATATAACATTTCAGGTTGAAATTACGTCCATTGCCTCGTCTGAGAAGATACTTCCATCTCTTGCCAAACAATCCGATGATGGTGCATCATTGTTTTGATGATTGTTTCATTCTTCATTCTTTAGCTAATATGCGATCGCTCCTCTTGACTCTAGCTCTGATGTGTTTCGCCACCCCCGCAGTTGCCACCACCTGCGAAGAAAGCTTTCAAAAAAAGGGTGACTTTTTCAATGGTGCCGCCTTTTCTGCCCGTGTTGAGGTTGAGGGATTATCGATAGAAAGAGCATTTTCCCAATTGCGACCCATTTTAGCCCGCGAGAGCATCAGAACTATCAGCACCGATGTGAGTACAGGTGTCATGAAAGCCGAAAATCCCGCAACAGCATTTCAGCGTGCTTTGCCGATCGATATTTTTGCCTCAGCGGATGGAACTCTATTAACTGTCGAAATGATTTTTACAATTCCCAGTGGCGTTGGTGCAAGTAGGGACACTGTGAAGGGATACTTGTGTGGTGCGCTAAATCAATTGTTGCCCAAAACTAAGTAGGTAGAACAATAAGTGCAGCAATTGCTTGATGGGGAATATAACAACAGTTAACAGTTAACAGTTAACAATTAACTGCTATTTACTATCTCGATGCCAATGAATTTAAGTGCGGACTCAAATCTGTTACAATAATCCGCGATAACGAATAAATACCAACATCACCGCCCACGATCCTAATGCGACTTTGACTGCAACTAGGACATTCAGTAAGGGGAGAATTCCCCCGCTCAAAAGCGTGCCTAACTCTCCATGTGGCAACTCATATCCTGACAGCGTGATCACTGATAATACAATAAAAACCAGCACCGAAATCTTCTCCCAAGT
>CASBQF010000014.1 GCA_949127775.1 Oscillatoriales cyanobacterium PMM_0080 | reverse complement strand
GCAGTTTGTCCGCAGCGTGAGTTGGGTGCTGGTAATTGGGATTGCGGTGTTTTGTTTGCTATTTTTTGGCGGCTTGCAAGTGCTGAAGCGACGCCCGGATTTCGATCGCACTCGCAGCACATTTATCGCCATAATTTTACCTCTGTCTTTAGGTATTTCCTGGGCGGTGAGTGCAGTTTTAAGCGAAACTTACAAACTCGCAGTAACTAAACCTTGGTTTGGCGCTCAAAACGTGGATGTGACTGCGCCTGCATGGCTGCGCGGCGGCATCCCGCTGGGCAATTTTCAACTCCCTTATGCCCGAATTTTTATTATTGTGCTGACAGGCATTTGTTTAGCGGGAATTTACCTGTTTTTGCAAAAATCTGTGTGGGGATTGCGGATTCGTGCTGTGACGCAAAATCGCAGCATGAGCGCTTGTTTGGGAATACCTACCGAGAAAGTAGATGCGCTGACTTTTGCTTTGGGTTCTGGGTTGGCTGGTGTCGCTGGCTGCGCGATTAGTCTGATTGGTTCGGTAGGCTCAAATACCGGACAAAATTATATTGTTGATACTTTTATGGTTGTGGTTGTGGGCGGTGTTGGCAAGATTATGGGCAGTGTAGTTGCTGCAATGGCGATCGGCACTGCAAATTACTTGATAGGTTCGGGAACACTAGCATTAATGTTCGCTCCTGTCAAGCCTTTAGCTGATTTTTTCACATTTTTCGCCACAACCAGCATGGCAAAAGTCATGGTATTTGCCTTAATTATGGCTTTCCTGCAAGTGAAACCCGGAGGAATTTTCCCGCAGAAAGGACGCACGGTTGAGAATTAATAACTACAGGTTTGAGCGAAAAACAATGAAAAACACACAAAAAAAGGCACTGCTAAAAGAAGCAGCAATTGTAGGGGCGATCGCCCTAATCCTCATATTGCTCATCCCAGGAATACTTCCAGACGCTCGCCTCAACCAATTAGGACGATTTTTAGCACTAGCAATTGCAGCCCTCGGCATAGACTTAATCTGGGGATATACAGGTTTGCTCAGTCTCGGACACGGCGTATTTTTTGCCCTTGGTGGCTACGCATTCGCCATGCACCTAAAACTGCAAATTCCCCCAACCGCCAGCACTCAATTTCCCGAATTTATGAGCCTCTACGGCGTTACTGAACTGCCTTGGTTTTGGCAACCATTCTATTCATTTCCTTTCTCAGTCCTCGCAATATTCCTCATCCCCGCCATCTTAGGCGGACTTTTAGGTTACTTAGTATTCCGCAATCGAATTCGAGGCGTTTACTTTTCAATTCTCACCCAAGCAGCAACAATTGTATTTTTCAACTTTTTCAACGGCCAGCAAAAACTGATTAACGGCACCAACGGACTCACAGACTTTAAAACCCTATTCGGAGCCACAGTCAACGGTAGAGACACTCAATATATTTTCTACATTCTCACCATACTATTTCTAGTAGCAACCTACGCCCTCTGCCGGTGGCTGACCAGCGGGCGTTTCGGGCGGTTGCTCATCGCAATTCGCGACGACGAAGTGCGCCTGCGTTTCTCAGGCTACAATCCCACAGGATACAAAGTTTTAGTATTTGCAATATCCGCCGGTTTAGCCGGAATAGCAGGCGCATTATTCACAGTACAAACCGGAATCATTTCCCCGAAAGCAATGGATATTGCATTTTCGATCGAAATGGTAATTTGGGTAGCAGTAGGAGGGCGCGCCACATTATCTGGAGCAATATTAGGAGCGCTGCTAGTCAACTTTGGCAAAAGTTTCTTGAGCGAACAATTTCCTGAATTCTGGCTATTTTTCCAAGGCGCGCTATTTTTAATAGTAGTCACAGTCCTGCCCGACGGCTTAGTCGGATGGCTGCAAAATCAAGATTTTGAACACATCCGCCACCTGTTCAGAAAACCCAAGTACGCATCTACTTACCCCAGCCTGGAACAAGACCCCGAAGTACAGCAGGAAAAAGAAGAAATTGAACATTGAATGCTCAATGATGATATGCGGTATTATTGCTGATTCCCCAGCAATAATTTTGTAGTAAAATACTCAGTTACTTAACTTGTGGGGCAACATATGGCAGATGTGATTGACTACAAAATCTACGGCGACGACTTGCAACTCATCGAGATTGAACTTGACCCCAGAGAAGGCGTCAGGGCTGAAGTGGGAGCCATGACATATATGGAAGGCGACATCCAGATGCAAACAGCCACAGGTGGTGGCATATTTCAAGGTTTCAAACGGATGCTGACAGGGGAAAGTTTTTTTATTAGCACCTTTGTCAACAGCGGAAATCGCAAAGCCAGAGTCGCTTTTGCCGCCCCCTATCCTGGAAAAATAATTCCCCTTGATTTAGGTCAACTTGGCGGCAAATTTCTGTGTCAAAAAGACTCATTTCTCTGTGCGGCAAACGGTATTGACATTGATGTAGCTTTCACCAAGCGACTCGGTGCTGGTTTCTTTGGCGGAGAAGGCTTTATTCTGCAAAAATTGCACGGTGACGGCCTCGCTTTTGTTCATGCGGGAGGAACCATAGTTGAGAAAAATTTGGGAGTTGGCGAAGTGTTGCGAGCAGACACTGGTTGTTTGGTCGCTTTTGCGCCGACTGTAGATTACGATATTCAGTTTGTGGGCGGCTTTAGAAATGCTCTATTTGGCGGCGAAGGCTTGTTTTTAGTCAAGCTAACCGGGCCTGGAAAAGTGTATTTGCAAAGTCTGCCGCTCTCGAAATTAGCTGAGCGAATTATGGCTGCACATATAGCTCCTGTAACGAGTAGTTCTAGCAGTTTTCAGTTAGAATAAACTGGCTGTAGGGTGCGCAATGCGCACCGAAAAAGTCAACAGATGATCTTCGACCGTGTTCAAAGTCAATCGGTGCGCAGTGCACACCCTACAAATTACAAATAAAATTAAGGACAAGCAGTTTGTAGGGTGCGCAATGCGCACCGAAAAAGTCAAAAGATGATTTTCGATGGTGTTCAAAGTCAACCGGTGCGCAGTGCACACCCTACACATTACAAATAAAATTAAGGACAAGCAGATGAATGGAAAAGTATTAGAAATCGAAAACTTGACTGTTAGCTTTGACGGTTTTAAAGCCATTAACGGCTTAAATTTCAGCATGGATGCGGGCGAACTGCGAGTTATCATTGGCCCCAACGGTGCGGGGAAAACCACTTTTCTCGATTCGATTACCGGGAAGGTGCAGCCGACGGAAGGGCGTGTGTTATTTAAGGGAAAAAATTTGCGGAAGTTGTCGGAATATCAGATTGCTCGCCTGGGTATTGGCCGCAAGTTTCAGACGCCGCGAGTTTACTTGAATTTAACGCCGAGGGAAAATTTAGAGCTATCTTGCAACGGCGATAAAAATGTATTTCCTACTCTGTTGAAGGGTTCTCCTGCTGCTGAAAAGCGCACGGTTGCGGGTTTGTTAGAAACAATTGGTTTGGTTGCTAAAGCTGATGTTGCTGCGGGTTTGCTTTCTCACGGGGAAAAGCAGTGGTTGGAAATTGGAATGTTGGTGGCGCAATCTCCCGATTTGTTGTTGGTGGATGAACCTGTGGCTGGTTTGACTGATGAGGAAACGGCGCTGACTGGAGATTTGCTGATTTCGCTGGCCGAAAGTCATTCGGTGTTAGTGATAGAACACGATATGGAGTTTGTGCGGCAAATTGCTCAAAAGGTGACGGTACTGCATCAGGGTTCTGTTTTGTGCGAGGGGACGATGGATGAGGTGCAAAATGACGATCGGGTAATTGAGGTATATTTGGGAAAACCGGAAGAGTAAGAAGTCATTAGTCATTAGTCATTAGTCATTAGTTATTTGTTATTTGTTGGTTCCGATGCCCGATGCCCGATGCCCGATGCCCCATTACCAATTACCAATTCAAACAATATGCTACAAGTTTCTGATTTGAATGTTTACTATGGCGAAAGTCACATTCTCCGTGGCGTCGATTTAAGTGTTAATGCGGGACAAATGGTTTGTTTGATTGGCCGCAATGGTGTGGGCAAAACTACTATGCTGAAAACTTTGATGGGGTTGCTGCAACCTCGCAGCGGTACGATTAATTTTGGTGGTGAGTCTATTGCTTCTAAGTTGACTCACCAGCGGGCAAAAATGGGAATTGGTTATGTTCCTCAAGGGCGCGAAATTATTCCGCGTTTGACTGTTAAAGAGAATCTATTGTTAGGTTTGGAAGCGAAAGCGATTCCTACAAAAAATCCCCAAATTCCCGATGATATTTTTGATTTGTTTCCGGTTTTGAAGACTATGCTCGATCGCCTGGGGGGTGATTTGAGCGGGGGACAGCAGCAGCAGTTGGCGATTGCTAGGGCTTTGATGGGCGAGCCGCAGTTGCTGATTTTGGATGAACCGACGGAGGGGATTCAACCGTCGATTATTTTAGACATTGAGGCTGCTGTACGCCGCGTGGTTGCGACTAGGGGAATTTCGGTTTTGTTGGTGGAGCAACATTTGCATTTTGTGCGGCAGGCTGATTGGTATTATGCTATGCAAAAGGGCGGAATTGTGGCTTCTGGAAGCACTAGCGAGTTGAGTGATGAGGTGATTCAGCGGTTTTTGGCTGTTTGAATGGAAGTCAGGCACGAAACGGATTTTAACACGGATACACGGATGAATTAACAATCAGGAAACGAGGCAGAGCCTCTAGATATTTATTTCCAGGCCGAGCCTGGGAACAAGGACATTGATATCGTCCCAGAGTTCTGAGATGGGGAAGGTTTGTTTCGATGAGGCTTGGTGGAGGGAGGCTTTCAGAGCGGCGAGGATTTGCTCGTTGGAGTCGGTATCTGAGTCAAAATCTGAGTCTAAGTCTGGGCCGCCGATCGCGGATTGTGTCCGACTGGTCAAAAATTCCAGGAATGCCAGGGTTTGCTCTAAAAGTGGCTCAGGAGTCCGTTCGATCGCTTCGAGAAGGCGTTGTTTAATCGGCGACATAAGACTACCTCTAAATTTAGCTTTTCGTATCTTATCAGTTATTATTATTGATTTTTCCGGCCGTCGGGCATTGTGGTGCCGGCCATGCTGGCTCGATCGATACTTGCGCCATCGATATTAGCATTCCGGAGGTTCGCATTTGACAGATTGGCATCTCTAAGGTCGGAAAATCGCAAGTCTGCACCGTCTAGATTTGTCCCGGTTAAGTTGGCTTTTCGGAGGTTGGTGTTGCTGATTCTGGCTCCGATTAATTCGGCGCCGCTTAAGTCTGTGCGAGCTAGATTGGTGTTGACAAAATCTGATATCTCGAACCGACTACCGCTGAGGTTGGCATCTGAGAAGTCTGCTCCTGTGACGATCGCATTTTTTAAGCGAATGTTAACTAATTTTACGCCTCGGAGGTCGCAGCGGGCGCAGCTTTGGGTTAGCAACAGGGTTTCGACGTTGGCGTTGATGAGGTCAATTTCTTGCTGGGATATCTTTTCGGCAAATTCTGGGGAGACGTAGCCGAGATTTTTGGGGTCTTCTTTTTTGGGTTGGGGTGTTTGGATTGGCGCTGTTTGAATTGGGATTTGGGGTGTTTGTGATGGTGTTTGTGGTTGAGGTGTTTGTGGTTCGGGTGTTGGTGTTTGGGCGATCGCACTTAGTTGTAGTCCCACCTTCGGTAATTCGACAGTGGCGGCAAAAATTAGTAGGGCGATCGACAATATTGTGATTTTTTTCATAAATAAATAACTTTTTGTTTGTAACAATACCATTTACAGTACATTCTATTTGAACATGGTACACTCAATTCGTATATAGCCTTTCTCAGAAAGATGAGGTACGACTGGGCATAGGGCATAGGGCATCGGGCATCGGGCATCGGGCATCAGGCATACCTCACTTTTTTGATAACCGCTATACTAAGCAAAAAATAAAACCTTCCTCCTTTAACAAAAGAAGTGTTATGGTATGCGATCGCCAACAATCAACCTATGCCTTACAGTAAATTTACTCTCAGCAAAGCTGTAGACGATTTTAATCTCACAATCGTTGAAGGAGCGCGTTTCTTACCAGAAATTGGGCCAGTCACTCCTAGTCTTTTGCTTCAGGATACTCTTAGAGAAACGATTCCCTGGGCGATCGCGGTAAGTAGCGAAAAAGCTCGTTCTGAGGGGATTATCAATCCTGTGTTGCTGGAAGTCAAACGACAGCTTAAAGGGCAGATTAGCGTTTTTTCAGGCGAAGAATTTAATGTAGAACCGGAGGCTGAACTCACAGGCTATGTTGACTTTCTCCTGAGTCGTTCCCCGGAACAACTATTTATTAAAGCCCCTGCGGTTGTATTAGTCGAAGCCAAGAAAGAAGACCTTAAACCAGCTTTAGGGCAATGCCTTGCAGAAATGGTAGCAGCTCAACGTTTTAATCAACAAAAGCAACAGCCGATATCGACGATTTACGGAACGGTAACTAGCGGTACTGTTTGGCGGTTTCTTAAACTAGAAGAGCAATGCGTATCTATCGATTTTACAGATTATTCTCTGCCTCCGGTTGAGCAAATTTTGGGCTTTCTCGTTTGGATGATGACTGAAAATTCCTAGATATTAGACATCGACCATATTTCTTGTGAAATAGGTACGAAAGCCTGTTCAAAACTGGCAATTCTGGCGATGTCTATTAGGTTAGGCTAAGTAGAGCTAAATTTAGATAAAAAACTTCGGAACCGTCAGGTGCGCGAATTAACTTTTCTATTACTGGAGGCAGTTGTTGTTGGCGGTACAGTTCGGGGATTTCGCAGAAGCTTTCTTCGGGAATTTCTAAAATTTTCGGCATATCGGGAATGGGAATTCCCAAGCGATCGCTTTGATTGAAACTGCAAACAATCAGGTAGTTGCAGTCAGCAATGCTCCCACTATTAGGAAATATTTTGGATAAATTAATCAGGGTAATCAATTCTTCTTGGTGTCTCACTAAACTTTGACCGCTCTCTAAAAAACCGTAGGGATTAAAGTCTTTGACAACGCGCTGCACTCTTTCAATCGGAACCGCATAGGAAACGTTCCCTAGTTCAAAGGAAACAAGTTTTCGAGGAGCAGTTCTAACAGTCCCTTGTTTCTTGCTGCGAAAGCGGCGATTATAATTGGTGTGAGTCATTCGATTTTAGATTTTAGATTTTAGATTTTAGATTGAAGATTGAAGATTGAAGATTGAAGATTATATGATTCGAGTAGGGTGCGCATTGCGCACCTTACTGAAGATTATATAATTCGAGTAGGGTGCGCATTGCGCACCTTACCGCTTACTGACTAATGACTAATGACTAATGACTAATGTTTGATTAATTTGGGGATGGCTTCTAAAAGTTGGGATTCACTATAAGGTTTGGTGAAATATTGATTTGCGCCTAATTCCATTGCCATTTGGCGGTGTTTTTCGCCGCTGCGGGATGTTAGCATGGCTACGGGAATCTTCGCAAACCGCTGGGTCGATCGCATCGATCGCAAAAACTCAAATCCATCCATCCGAGGCATTTCAATATCCACAATCGCTAAACTGCAATCGAGACCATTTTGCAGCTTTTCTAGGGCATCCAAGCCGTCTTTAGCCTGCACCACTCGGTAGCGAGCCCTAGTCAGCATCAGAGAAAGCAACTGCCGAATTGTATAGGAATCATCTACTACCAAAATCTGCGGTGCCTGACTCGAAGTTGGTGCTAAATGCGCTACTTTACCTGACACAGGGCCGATCGAACTATTGGACAAAGGTTGACCCACCAAATCATCCACATCCAAAATTGTCACAACTTTGCCATCTCCCAAAATCGTACTCCCCAAAACCCCGCGAGGCTTGGAGAGAGGAGGCGGCAGAGGTTTAACCACAATTTCCTGCTGGCCGATCAGCCGTTCCACAGCTACCGCCAGCATTCCTTCGCTAGAAGCCAAAACTAGGACGGGAATGTGATCCTGGGTCAAAGGATCGGGAGAAGGCGCGTCCGGCCCCAAAACGCTGTATTCGAGCAAATCTTGCATCCTCACCAAACGAATAAATTCGTCGCGCCACCACAACATCGGTTGATTACCGGCGGTGTGCACTTCCGAGGCTTTGATGTGGAGAATTTCCTCGACTGCATCTAGCGGTACTGCTATTTTATTACGATCGGTCTTTACCATCAAAGCCTCAGTAATCGATAGCAACAGCGGCAGTTTGATGATAAAACTCGTACCTTTTCCCAGGCGAGAATCAACCTTCACAGTTCCCCGCACAGTCCGCAAATTTGTTCGCACCACGTCAAGCCCGACTCCCCGCCCCGAGAGGTCATTTGCTGCTTCGACAGTGCTGAAACCGGGCCAAAATAGAAAATCGTAGAGTTCCGCAATCGAAAACTCTTGGGCTTGTTCCTCGCTTGCTAAACCTTTTTTGACAACTTTGTGGCGAATGATTTCTGGGTCAATGCCTTTGCCGTCATCGGCGATCGTAATAATAGTTTGGCCGCCTTGGTGGCGGGCTTCTATTTCAATTTGACCGCTGGCAGGCTTGCCATTTGCTTGTCGAACTTCGGGCATTTCTATGCCGTGGTCAAAAGCATTTCTGACTAAGTGTATCAAGGGATCGCGCAAAGCATCAAGCAAACTTTCGTCTATTTTGGTATCGCGTCCTACTAACAGCAAGTTGACATCTTTATCGTAGGTGAGACACATATCCCGAAGCGCCCTCGGCAAGTGATCGACGGCACGACTGAAACTCACAACTCGCAACTGCATGACACGGCTGCGGAGTTGTTCGGTAATGCGGCGCAGTTGGTCGGTACTGCGCTCGAATTTCATCGCTAAAATGTCTAATTTGGTGGCGGATTGTGAAATTGTTTCGGCTGTTTCGATGACTTCAGATGCTGTCGAGTGGAACTCTGTATAACGATCCATCTCTAAGATATCGAAGTGAGTATGGGCGATCGAGGATTTGGTGTCAGTAATCAGTGGAAATTCGGTTTCAGATCCTGCAATTTTTCCTAATCCCGAATTGCCGTTTCCTCCTTTCCAGTCTGCAAAACTCAGTCTGTCGTATTCTTCCCGCAACTGGCCGCCGAATTGGTTCAAATCTACGATACTGCGACGAATTCGCTTGACTTCGCCGCGCAATTCCGATTCTTGCAGTTCCAAATTTGTGCGGTTGATGACTAATTCTCCGACTAGATTTACCAATTCTGTTAAGCGTTCTAAATCTACGCGAATTGTCGGCCTTTGCGGGTTAGGGAGTGGAGATTGAGTAGGGGCGGTGCCCCCGTGCCCGCCCTGAGTTTTGAGTGCTGGTTTCTCTAATTCCTCCAATTCCTCCAATTCCTCCGATGCTGTCGGTTCAGGCTGGTGGTTTGCGGGTGCGGAGGAGATTTGGGGAAGTTCGATCGCCCTTCCGTCCAATAGTTGCTGGCGTGCGGTTTGCAAATTTTGGGCGATCGACCAACCCTCAGATTGCAACCGTTGTAAAGTCAAGTCCTTTGAGTCGATCAAATCTCTGAGGGGTTCGGCGACTTTCCCAAAATCGGGCAATTGCAGCATTCCAGCCAAGCCGGAGAGTTGGTAATAAACCTGGTTGAGGGCGGTGACGCTTTTGGGCAAATCTGCCTCGGAAGCTTGGGAAAGCTCGGTTTCTAGGCGATTGAAGATTGGCGGCAATTCATGTTCAAAAATCAGTTTCAGGGTTTCCGGGGCTGCCGATCGACTGACTGTGGGGACTGGCGGAGGTTCTGGCTTGCCGTATTTGGCCTCGAACTCAGTGTGAATTTGGGCGATCGCCTCCAAGTTTTCTGTTTGATCGGGAGTGGTGACATCCGAGTGTTGAATTGCTTCTGTCGCAATCTTTTTGAGAATATCCACCCCTTGCAGCAAAACACTTACAGTGACCGGTTCCAGGGCCGACAAGTCAGTGCGATCGCGCAAAATGACAAAACAGTCCTCCAGCGTGTGAGCCGCCGCCGACACGTTTTGAAAGCCCAACATCGAGCCCGCACCTTTAATCGAGTGAGCCGCCCGAAACATTTCTTTAACAGCCGCTTCTCGCTCTTTCAAATCTGCACTTTCCATCGCCAACAGGTGAGTCTCCATTGACTGGAGAAACTCTTGAGTTTCTGCGGTAAAAGCATCTATTAATTCGTTTAAATCATTGTCATTCATATTAAATTAGTCATTAGTTAGTAGTCATTAGTCATTAGTCACTTCTTAGATGATGTCCGCTGAATTTACCGTAATTGCTGTAGGGGCGGGTTCACCAACCATCTTTAACTCTCACCAACAATCTACATAAACCCGCCCCGCCCCCCAACGACAGAAACCCAAAACTTTCTCAGAAACCCGGTTTCTTGCCCCAAATAATCTCAGAAACCGGGTTTCTTCCTAGATTTATCGTACTCAACCCAAATTTTTCTCAGAAACCCGGTTTCTTGCCCCAACGACAGAAATTGGCGATCGCATTTCTGGCATTGGGTGGGGGCGGGTTTATGCAGATTGTCGGTGAGAATTAAAGATTATTGGTGAACCCGCCCCTACGGAATTTGTGATTTGGCGATCGGGAAATTGGGAAATTGGCCGAAATTGGCGATCGCATTTCTGGCATTGGGTGGGGGCGGGTTTATGCAGATTGTCGGTGGGAATTAAAGATTATTGG
>CASBQF010000013.1 GCA_949127775.1 Oscillatoriales cyanobacterium PMM_0080 | reverse complement strand
GCTACTCAACCTCAAATCTCGTAGAAACCCGGTTTCTGATGTCACAGTGGGATTTAGACTACTTATCAACCGAAACGGCCTTGAATGTAATCCCTCGTACTTGGATTACTTGCAGAAGTGAAAATCCGACTTGTCGGCCCAAATTCCACCATGCGGCCGATGCGACTTTCATCAGTATTAAAAAATGCCGTGTAATCAGAAACACGAGCTGCCTGCTGCATATTGTGCGTCACAATCACCACAGTTAACTGTTGGCGCAGAGTCTGAAACAACTCCTCAATCTTCATCGTAGAAATCGGATCAAGAGCCGAACAAGGTTCATCCATTAGCAAAATTTTTGGCTTCACTGCTAAAGCGCGAGCAATACAAAGTCGCTGTTGTTGTCCACCAGAAATTCCCTGGGCTGATTTCTTTAAATTATCTTTGACTTCATCCCAAAGCGCCGCACTTTTCAGGGCAGATTCTACAATTTCATCTAATTCTGCCTTGCTTTTACGGCCAAAAATCTTGACTCCATAGGCAATATTATCGTAGATACTAAGGGGAAAAGGATTCGGTCTTTGAAACACCATCCCAATTTGGCGACGCAGACTGTTAATATTGACTTTTGGACTGTAAATATTCTGTCCAAAAAACTCGACTCTTCCTTCTATTTTAACTTTTCCCTCCAATTCACCAATCCGGTTGAGAGCTTTGAGAAAAGTTGATTTGCCACAACCTGAAGGGCCAATAATTGCTGTGACTTGCGGATGAGGAATATTCATCGATAAGTTTTCAAGAACTTTGTGAGTTCCGTAATAAAAACTTAAGTCTTGAACCCGCAAAGCTGGCATGGCATTCGGGTCAATTTCCGGGGTGGAATCTTCTAGGAATTGATCTGTATAATTTTCCGCTTTCAAGTTAGCTTTAGGTTTCATTATTTGCCTGGTTATAGTGTTAATAGTTGACTAATAGATGCACTTGAATTATTGATTTATCGATCTTGTAAACGTTTCCGAGTGACTGTACGGGAGATAACGCTAGTAATCAAAACCATACCCAAAAGAACAGAAGCAGCAGTCCACGCTAATTCGTTCTGCTCTTTGTAGGGAGAGCTAGCATAGCCATAGATTAATACTGACATAGAAGGAGTCGGAGTCAGCAGTGTTTCTGGAATTTCTTTGAGTCTTGAGATAGTTTCTGAACCAATGGGAGACTGCATAATCTCGCCCAATTTATCAATCAAAGGAGGCCAAAATTGACTTGACAACGCAGTTACAATCAGCGGTGCGGTTTCGCCGGCGGCGCGGGAAGCAGCAAGTAAAATGCCTGTGGTCATAGTTGGGAGTGCTGATGGTATAATCACTCGAAACATTGTTTGAAAGCGTCCGCCTCCCAAACCAGCGGAAGCGAGACGGTAAGAACTAGGCACTAATTTTAATGCTTGTTCTGTTGTCAGAGCCACAACTGGAAGCATGATAATACCGAGGGCAAAACCGCCTGCTAATGATGAAAAGGCTTTGGTGGTAACGACAATTAGGGCGTAGGAAAAGACACCAACTACGATGGACGGAACGCTACTGAGAATGACGGTGAAAAAGCGGATGCTATTAGCTAGCCCCTTGTTTTCTCTACCAAACTCTGACAGAAATATTCCGGTCATTACGCCGATAGGCACGCTAAGAAGTGTGGCAATTCCTACCATTAAAGCAGTGCCTAAAATCGCATTTGCAAAGCCGTTGGGCTGGTCTTCAACTCCTACGGGTGCTGGCAAAGACACTAGAACTTCCCAACTCAAATGTGTCAATCCTTCTCCCAGGATTTTGTACAATATAGCAAACAAAGGTACTAGGGCGAGAGCTGTCAAGCTAAAGGCAATAACTGTCATTCCTTTGCTGAACAGGTTTCGGCTTAATGACAGGGAATTGTAGATTTCAGCATCCAGAATGCTGTTTGAATTTTGTGCTTGAGTCATGTTTAATTCTTAGCTCCCTTAACGCCGATTAGTTGAACTAGCAATAATGCGCTCGCATTTACCAACAGAGTGATGACAAATAAAATTAGGGCTAAATACATCAAAGAGCCGACGTGCAGCGGTTCGAGTGCTTCCCGAAATTGACTTGCCAAAACAGCGGGAATTGAGTAGCTGGGAGCTAACAGGGATTTGTTAATTTGAATCGAGTTACCAATCACCATTGTGACGGCCATTGTTTCGCCCAAAGCACGTCCCAAGGCTAAGATGGTAGCGCCGATAATCCCCGAACTAGCTGCTGGTAATAACAACTTAAATATTGTTTCCCAACGGGTTGCTCCGAGGGACATGGAAGCACTGCGCAAATCTGCTGGAACTGACATCAATACATCACGGCTGATGGCGGCTACTGTTGGCAAAATCATGATTGATAATAGTATGCCAGCGGGCAACATTCCTGGGCCTAAAGGTTCGCTGCTAAACAGGGGAAACCAACTGAAATTATCGAATAATGACTGTTGTAAGGGTAACAAAAATGGGATGAGAACGAAGATTCCCCAAAGTCCAACTATGACGCTGGGAATGGCCGAGATTAATTCAACCATGAATCCCAAGGGCGATCGCACCCAAGCAGGCAAAAAGTTCTCGCTGGTAACTATAGCTACTGAAAGTCCTAAAGGAAGTGCGATGATAATGCCGATCGCAGAACTAATCACAGTACCATAAATAAACGGTAAAGCCCCAAACTGCAACTCGCCGATATCCCACTTGGCATTCCACAAGAATGAGAGTCCAAATTTGCTGATAGCAGGCCAAGCATCTTTAAAAATGACCGCGCTCATCCAAAACAACGTGCCCGCTGTCACTAAGGCGAAAGTCCATACAAATATTGTAAAGCCTGACTCCAGCCACAAACCTTCGCCATTCGTATCAGTCAAGTCTAGTGCTTGGTTTATTCCTACCGATTGTCGAGTCAGTTTTTTTGATTTCTTTGAATGATTGTTCATACCCGATTTATGGCGTAAAAAACGAAATATTCGATCGAAAGACGAGTAATTTTAATGAGCTTGTAGGGTGCGCACTGCGCACCTTACGCTTCTTATGGGCTTGTAGAGTGCGCAATGCGCACCTTAAGCAAATAAATGTAGTGCACCTTAAACTGAGAAATTATGAGTCTTGAGTCATACATTTAACTCATCAACTCATAACTCCCTGCGATCGACTAAATCAACCTCTGGCAACCACACTACTATTAACTGTTTGAATTACCTTTTGAGCTGTAGCGGAAGGAATCGTAGTAAACTCTAGGGATTTGTTGATACCTTGACCTGTAGTCATCACCCAATTAACCATCTTTTTAACAGCCTCGGCTTTCGCAGCAGGATACTGTTTGTAGATTAACAGCCAAGTCAAACCAACAATCGGATAACCATCATTGGGATTACCTTCTACTAAGCGGAAGTCAGCGGGGTATGCTTCCCCTGCTAAAGCTTTTTCGGCTTCTGCCAAGTTTGCATCTACAAAGCGGCCTTTTCTATTTTGAATAAATGCCGTTTGGAGCTTGTTTTGGCGAGCATAAGTATCTTGAACGTAGCCGATCGCACCCGCTGTTTGTCTGACCAAACCAGCTACACCTGGGTTTCCTTGACCGCTAACAGGGCTTCCTGGCCAGCTTGGTTGAGCGGCGCCTTTGATGCTGCTGCCGATCGCCTGCAAGTGATTAGCAAAAATAAAGGTTGTACCGCTGCTGTCTGCGCGCACAACTACTCGAATTGCAGTATTTGGCAAATTTTTAGCTTGTCCGGCAATCCCTGCGATTTTCGCATCATTCCAGCGAGTAATTTTGCCTTCAAAGATGCCTTTCATGGCATCAGCACTCAGCCTGACATTGTTAACTCCGGGCAAGTTGTAGACAACTGCAACTGCGCCGCCGGCTGTCGGAACTGCAATTACACCGCGCTTTACCTGAGCTATTTGTGCAGGAGTCATCAGTGCGTCGCTACCTGCGAAATCAACAGTACCTGCGATTAAGGCTTTGATACCAGCGCCGGAGCCTGTGCCTTCATAGTTAACAGTAATTTGATTTGCACTTCTCATTTGGGAGAAGTAGCGATCGTACAAAGGTTTAGGGAAAGTGGCTCCCGAACCGTTTAATGTTACCGCAGCTACAGCGGAAGTAATCAAACTGAGCGAAAATGCTGTTACTGCCAGGGTGACAATAAAGCCACGTCGCCAGCCTTTAGTGAAGAAAACCATAACTCCTCGTCCTTAAATATTAGATAGCAGACTTTACAAATCTCTCCCATAGGATAGACTGAAATGCCCAAACAAAGGGATACAAAGGGATAAGTTTGCTTTAAATTTTGGTTAAATTTAGGTTAAATAAGAAAAGGATAAGCTTTGGTTAAATTAGGGTTAAAACTATTTTAAATAAAGATTAGTTCAACGTATTTTTGGATGGATTTAGAGAAACACCAAATCATAAAGTTAACGATAACAGTAGAAAATTATTTGGCGATCGGGCGATCGCCCCTCACCCCCCACTCGATCGCCCGATCGCCCCATAATAGTAGAGACACTTAACATTTCTTTAAAAAAATGGCTAGAGACTTGCGGGGATTCCTCAAACTACTCGAAGACAGAGGACAACTGCGCCGGATTAGCGCTTTAGTCGATTCCGACCTCGAAATTGCTGAAATTTCCAACCAAATGCTGGTAAAAGGCGGCCCAGGACTTCTGTTTGAAAACGTCAAAGGGGCAGAATTCCCCGTCGCGATTAACCTGTTGGGCACGGAACAGCGCGTTTGCTGGGCTTTGAATATGGAAAAGCCGATCGAACTTGAAGAGCTCGGCAAAAAATTAGGTATGCTACAACAGCCCAAACCGCCGAAAAAGATTTCCCAGGCGATCGAATTCGGCAAAGTCCTGTTCGACGTAGTGAAAGCCAAACCAGGCCGTGACTTCTTCCCAGCTTGTCAGCAAGTGGTGTTTGAGGGAGAAGGCGTTGATTTGAACAAAATCCCGATGATTCGCCCCTATCCGGGAGATGCGGGCAAAATTATCACCTTGGGTTTGGTAATTACCAAAGATTGCGAAACCGGTACGCCGAATGTGGGCGTTTATCGGTTGCAGTTGCAGTCAAAAAACACGATGACTGTACACTGGTTATCGGTGCGAGGCGGGGCGCGACACTTGCGGAAAGCGGCACAAGCTGGTAAAAAGTTGGAAGTTGCGATCGCCCTGGGAGTTGACCCGCTGATTATTCTCGCCGCCGCCACACCGATTCCTGTAGATTTATCCGAATGGTTGTTTGCCGGACTTTATGGCGGTTCCGGCGTGCAATTAGCGAAGTGCAAAACCGTAGATTTAGAAGTACCAGCGGACTCGGAAATCGTGTTAGAAGGAACGATTACCCCCGGTGAAGTCTTACCCGATGGGCCCTTTGGGGATCACATGGGTTATTACGGCGGCGTGGAAGATTCGCCGTTAGTCCGCTTCAACTGCATGACGCACCGCAAAGATCCGATTTATCTGACGACATTTAGCGGGCGGCCACCGAAAGAAGAAGCTATGATGGCGATCGCGCTTAACCGCATTTACACCCCTATTTTGCGGCAACAAGTATCAGAAATTGTCGATTTCTTCTTACCAATGGAAGCGCTGAGTTACAAAGCAGCAATTATCTCCATTGATAAAGCATATCCCGGTCAAGCGCGCAGAGCTGCTTTAGCATTTTGGAGTGCATTGCCGCAGTTTACTTACACTAAGTTTGTGATTGTTGTCGATAAAAGTATCAACATTCGCGACCCGCGTCAAGTAGTGTGGGCAATTAGTTCTAAAGTTGACCCAGTTCGAGACGTATTTATTCTGCCGAATACACCCTTTGATAGTTTGGATTTTGCCAGTGAAAAGATTGGTTTGGGCGGCAGAATGGGGATTGATGCTACTACGAAGATGCCGCCGGAAACGGATCACGAATGGGGTAAACCTTTGGAATCCGATCCTGATATGACGGCGATGGTTCAGCGGCGTTGGGCTGAGTATGGTTTGGCCGATTTGAATTTGGGAGAAGTCGATCCGAATCTGTTTGGCTATGAGATGAAGTAGGGAAGCCCAGAAATGCACAGGCGTCCCGCCTGTTGCACCGTAATGTTGTAGGGGCGGCGCCCCCGTGCCCGCCCCTATTATTGGAATTAGCAGCGAAACAGCCAGAGTTATATTATATTTTAGAGTTTGTGGCAGAATTGAGGAACGAACGATTAATCCCACTGATGAACAAGCCCAAGCCTGTCTGCGCGTCTGCCAGATGTTGTCTAATTGCTACCGGGATATTCAACTATTCCGTTTTAATGCTCAAACCAGAGAAGTATATATTTTCGTAAACGATGAAATACAAATCATCGTATCTAGTAATGGACTTTGGAGGTTTTTGAATGAAACCGAATTTTGAGGAAATGAGCAGATCCGAATTAAAAGCTTACGTCCTATCGCATCGGGATGATGATGAAGCGATTCGGATATTTTTTGGTCGCCGCAATCCCCCAGATTCACAAGCGACGTGGTACGGGCCAATGTGTACTCCTGAAGGTGTACCTATTGAAGAAAATATTCGCATCGCTGAGGAAGCTATTAAGCAAAGAGTTGAAATTTCTAACGAAAAACAAAAACAAAGGGAAAAAGCACAGGAGGATGAATTACGCGAAAAATTAGAAGGGGAAATTGAGGCCAAACTTCGATCGCAAATTGAGTTAGAAGTCGAAGCGAAGTTGCGGCAAAAGTTAGAAACAGAAATTGAGGCCAGGCTGCTGCAAAAAATCGCCGCAGAAAATCGACAATCCGCCCGTCAAACTACCGCTACAGTCACGCCAGAAAAAATAAATCGCCTGCGCGAACAATTAAAACACGATCCTGAAGCATTAGCTGCTCTCGATACGATACAGGAGTGCGGGGGAAATTTGGAAGATGCTGCACGATTAATTGCGATCGCAGCGGGAACAGAGGTTGAATCGGATTTGTTAGAAAAGTTAAGCAGTCAGTGTCGCAGTGTTATCTGTCAGGATGGTATGAAAGCAGAATTGCCTGTGATGATAAGTGCGATCGCAGAATTTTTAGTATCGACTAGCGCTTTTCCATCAAAACTGGCAACATTGATCGTACTTTTTGCGATCGAGCAAGGGATCGAGGATTTTTGTGATTTTTAGGAGGGGCGAGGGCGATCGGGACTTACGCACTCCGTCAGAGAAACCGGGTTTTTACCGGGTTTTTGGGCTGTAACGCGTCTTCTCAGAAAAAACCCGGTTTCTGGACCCCCGTGCGTAAATTCTAGAAATTTGATAAACTTTAAAGTAAAGTTCAGTCGCTTCTGAGATTTTCAGTATGTTGGAATGGTTGCTCACACTTGGCGCAGCAGAATTAGGAAAGGCGATCTTTGAACAAGTCCTGAAATTGGGGCAATCTGCTGCCGAGGATTATGTGAAAGATTTCTTTAAAGGCTGTCTTCAGGAAGGAATCGCGGCTGCGAAACCAGAGGTGACAAAAAAAGCAGTGGCTCAAGCGTTGAAGGCGTTTTTAATGCTTGTGACTGATGAATTAGAAGATCGAGAACTGTCGAAAGCTGAAATTCGCGATCGCTACGATCCAGCTTTGGTTCAGTTTATTCAAAACGAGTCGGTGAAGCCGATTTTAGGTAAAGCTTTTGAAAAAGATTGTAGATCGATCGACGCTACAGCATTATCAACTATTTGGCAGCAGTCTACGTTAAAAGGCAAGCCGTTTCCGACAATACCAGAGGAATTTGATTGGCAGCGTGTGGGGCGTGAATATTTGAAAAAAGTGCGCCGGATTATTCGAGAGACACCCGAATTGCGATCGCTTTTAGAAACTGAACTACTGGAAGATATCGCCCGAAATACAACGCCACTTTCACCAGGTTTTGATATTGCTAAATATCGAGATAGTTTGCAGTGTAGCTATGGACATCTGAAATTATACGTGATCGACAGTACAGATCGCATTGATGCTATCAAACTCTGGAATATGTTCATTGAGCAGACGGTACGACAGGCATTGCCACCAATGCGATATGAACTGCCACTGGATTTGAAACGCCAACTGCAAGAACAGGGGCAATTGGGGCCAGATTTATCACCTGAAGCACTGGAAAACTATCGGCAAGAATATTTTCAGCAACCCTCGCGGAAGGCTTTGGAGGCAGTTGCAGATTCTCAACGGGCAGTGATTTTGGGCGATCCGGGTGCGGGAAAGTCTACGCTGTTGCAGTATCTTGCTTTGGATTGGGTAGAGGGGAAAACTGAATTGTTGCCCCTATTGATTGAGTTGCGAGAATATGCGATCGCCCAGACTCACAACTTCCTAGAATTTCTGCATTGCGGGCGTGGTGTTAATTGGCAATTCGATCGACAACAACTCGATCGGCATTTGCAGGAACATCCAACATTGGTGATGTTTGATGGCTTGGATGAAGTGTTCGATCGCGCGACTCAATCTACAGTTATTGATGATATTATCCGCTTTGCCCAGCAATATCCGAAAGCGCAAATCCTGATTACATCGCGCATCATTGGCTACAACCCCGATCGCCTCCAACACGCTCAGTTTGGTCACTTCACTATTCAACCATTGGATACTGATGAAATGCACGAATTCATCGATCGCTGGTATGAATTGTCAATGGGGAGCGAACCTGACAAAGAAAGGCTTAAACAACGGTTAAAAGATGCGATCGCCAATTCTAAAGCCATCCAAAATCTGGCAGATAATCCGTTGTTATTAACGATGATGGCAATTCTGAATCGACGGCAGGAATTACCGCGCGATCGTACCGATCTTTATGACCAAGCTTCGCGGGTGTTACTGTATCACTGGGATGTGGATCATAAGCGGTTACAGTTGCCGATGGATGCGATCGGGCGACGGGAGAAACAGGAGATGCTGCGCCTGATTGCTTATGAGATGCAGGCAGGAGATGAGGGACTGAAGGGGAATTTGATTGGGAGCGATCGGCTAACGCTAATTGTGACCGATTATTTGTGCGATCAGGGCTTTAGTGAGCCACGCGAAAAAGCCAGCCGTTTGATTCAACAACTCCGAGAACGTAACTTCATTCTTTGTTACCGGGGAGTCGACACCTATGGCTTTGTCCATCGCACATTTTTAGAATATTTCTGTGCTATTGAAATTGTCAATCGCTTTGAGAAACAACGTACCCTCACTTTTGAGCAGTTGCGCGATGAAGTATTTGGAAACCACTGGCAGGATGAAGTTTGGCATGAGGTGCTACGACTGATCTGTGGAATGATTGATGTAAATTTTGCATCACAATTAATCGCATGGTTGATTAAGCAAGAAGAGATGAAGAACTTCATTAATATATTTTTATCAGTTGATTGCTTCTTAGAACTAAGAGATAAGAATAAATGTGCACTAGAAATAGCCGATCAATTGCTAAAAAGTTTAAAACATCTAATGAAATATGGACCTTATGGTCAAGACCCAAAAGACAACGGAAGAATTCTCAGGGTTCGACAAGGCTCAGTAATTGCAATTTCTAAAATCTGGAAACATGACTCTGAGATTCTTAGCTGGCTAAAATCAATTGCTGTATCTGATGATATTAAAATCGGAGACAACAAAGATATTGTCACAGGAATTGCGCATGGATGGAGAGATGATCCAGGTATTTTGGTTTGGCTCAAAGACTGTATTGGTTCTGAACTGGTTACAGTAAGGTATGGTGCAGTTTTATCCTTACAGAGATTCTATTCAGATGATCCAGATGCATTAGTTATCTTCAAAGATTCAGCTAAAACAGGAAAGAATTGGGGGTTCAAGTTGGCTGGGATGCAGGGTTTGTTGTCATCCTGGAAAGATGATCCTGAAACATTCTCGATTGTCAAATCTCTTGCTCAATCTGATGAAGACGACCTTGTACGTAACAAAGCAATTAAAGCCCTCTTCACCCACTATTCCACTTATCCCCAAACCTGGGAACTGCTGCGCGATCGAGCAGCCAACGACCCCGACGAGCAACTGCGGCAATGGGCAAAGGAACAATTAGATATTAGAGAGGAGGCATGAGTAAATTAATATGCACGTAATCACCCGCAAACGACTAAATGAGTTTGCTAAACTTCATCCAGATACAAGAAACGCCCTGGCTCAGTGGTACAAACTCATCAAACAAAATGAATTTGTGACCTTCGTTGAACTACGTGAACTATTTCCATCTGCCGATCGAGTAGGAAAATTGACTGTCTTTAACATTGGAGGGAATAAAGTTCGACTCATTGCTGCTATTCATTATAATAGAAAGAAAGTCTACATTCGGGCTGTATTAACTCACACAGAATATGATGAAGAGAGGTGGAAAGAATGATGCAAAGTCTTGATCTCGATCAAATAATTGCTGCTTGGTCATCCATTGCTAAAACGGTTTTTGTTCCTCACACAGAACAGGAATATGAGCATTTAGTTGAGCTACTAGATAGCCTGATCGATCGAGTGGGCGAGAATGAAAGCCATCCCCTTGCTTCGATGATGGACGTTATTGGTGTTTTAATCGAAAACTATGAAGCTGAACATATTCCTGAGTTAGAAGAGGTTGCGTAACCAACTATTCTACTAGACAAGACTCCTTTCATTCGATCGCGCTTCTTGCAATTATCTGCTAGCGGTAGGGTGCATCAGCTTGATAATTCTCAATCATCACCAAAAATCTCGTAGCTGACGCACCCTACTTAACTAATTAGCCCCATTTTTTCGCCGATAAATCAGTTTACTGTTCCAAAATTTCAACCAAATCTTCGATCGGAATCTCAAACACACGGACTAATTTGTCCAATGCCGTGTAGTCTACAGTTGCCATACCCGGAGAACTGGCATAGGTGGCGATCGTAGTGTAAGGAATACCCGTTCTGTTGGAGACTTCCCTGAGAGTCCAACCCCTTTCTTGAGCAAGTTCTCGAACTCGCAGTCTAATTCGTCCCATTCGGCCCTTGACAATTACGAGTAGTCGTAATCTAATAGAGATACAGTTAATAGCGATCGCCCCGTGACCTGAGAAATCTAGAGCGATCGCCTTTCCTTTACCGCCCACCAAAGTGGGCAGAACAAATCTATGATACCAAAAGAATCGACCTATCGCGATCGACTTGTGCCTTGGCATCTAATTCGCCACCTCCCCAACTGTCAGCGGTTAACAGTCGCCCGTTTCAGCCGTCGCCGCGATGCGGAATCTTACCTCAATGCGCTGCGTCGCTTAATGCCCGCCGTCCCGCATACAATTGTTTTCGTGAATGCGCTGTCGGTAAATGAAACCAGTGTTCAAATTCCGATGCAATTGTCGATCGAACGTTAACCGTCGAAAAGTGCGATCGCACTTCCGGCAATTATTCTATTTTGTCAGAAGTGCGATCGACTAATTGTTCCAAAAAGTCTTGCTAAACTGGAAATAGACTTGAGTCAAGGAGTCCCATCAATGCCATCTCCCTTCCCTGGTATTGACCCATATTTAGAGCATCCCGAAATCTGGCCGGCAATACATCACTTATTAATCAATCAAATTGCCAGATTTTTATCTCCCCAACTGCGTCCTAAATATTTAGTTGACGTAAAAGTAAGGATGTATGAAACTCCTGATGACGATACTTTGCTAATTAGCATTCCAGACGCAGCAATATCAAACCCAGAAGTTACAACACTGCCAACCCAGCCAATAAAAGTAACTCTTCCCGTGTCTTTCCCAAGGCGGGAAGGGTATTTAGAAATTATAGAAACGGAAACCGAAGAATTGATCGCAGTTATTGAAATCCTCTCGCCTACGAACAAACGCACCGGGAAAGGGCGAAAAATTTACGAAAAAAAGCGAGAGGAGATTTTAGGAAGCCGGACTAATTTAGTCGAAATTGATTTATTGCATCGCGGCCAAAAAATGCCCATTATTGAAAAAAATATTGATACCCAATATCGGATTTTAGTTTGTCCGGGAAATCGCCGCCCTTTTGCAGATTTATATGCTTTTAACGTCCAAAACCCGATGCCTGCTTTTCCTTTGCCGCTGCGATCGGGCGACACCGAACCTATAATCAATTTACAGGAATTGTTCACTGAAATTTACGACGTAGGAAGTTACGATCTCAAGATAGATTATCGCAACTGGGAAGTCATACCAGCACTCTCAGAAGCCGATACAATTTGGGCAGATGCTTTGTTGCGCGATCGGGGATTGCGAGATTAATTTGGTATTAAGATAGCACGCTGCCTTATCTTGAAGCTCTTCACCTTCCAACGCTTCACGCCTACTTACTCACACGGTCAATCCTCATCAGATTGCGAAAATAGAGCCCGTAAATCCCGATAACCGCTGATGACACGCAAAACTTCAATCCCTTCCTCAATAGCACGATAGAAAATTAGATAATCATCGATCGGGAAACTTCGCACATTCGGAGCCAGCTCATTCCGTTTCCGTCCCATACTTGGAAAGCTTGCCAACCTCTTGCACTGATCGTTAATTCTATTGAGCAAGAGTTCCGCAGCATCAAAGCTGCTGTTATCGGCCACATAGTCAATGATGGCTTCGATATCTCGACTGGCGGGAGCTGCCAACCTGCAAACATTGCTCATTGACCTACCTGAGCTTGCTGCTGGCGTAGTTTCTCGCGCAACCTTTTAAACATCACATCAGCATCCATGACATCTCCTCGATCCGCCGCCTCAATTCCGATCTGCACTTCTTGCTGGAGTTCCTTAAACCGCCCTTTATAGATATGCTCCCACTCATCCGCATCCAAAAACTCGATGAACGCTAATACCTCTTGTTGCTTTTCAGGTGGCAAGATCCGCACCTTATCGATGATGGTTTGTTCAACGGTCATTTTTTTTGCTCCTAGGGACTCTTTGACTTCTACAGCTATTTTACGTCCGCTACTTAACATCTAAGCATCCTGACTTTGCATCAACCGCTGCTTCAGACGCGCCGGATCTCCCCGATCGACAACTTGACCCTTTTCCAACAAAAAAGCCCCATCACAGTAATTCAACTCATCCAAACGGTGAGTCACCCACAAAGCCGTAATCCCGCGATCCTTCACCAACCGCTGCACCGCCGCCACCAAATCCAACTGAGAATCAGGATCTAACAAAGCCGTCGGTTCATCCAATAGTAGAATTTCGCAATGACGGGCGATCGCCCCAGCCAGAGCAATCCGCTGCTTCTGGCCCCCACTCAAAGCATAAATCGGCCGCCGCTGCAAATCCAGCAAATTCACCGCCTCCAAAGCCTCAGCCACCCTCGCACGCACCTGAAGATTAGAAAGCTTTTCCTCAACCAAACCAAAAGCCACATCCGCACCCACCGTCGGCATTACCAACTGATGATCCGGGTTTTGGAACACAAAACCAACTCTCCCGCCCAACTCAATTTCGCCCGATTGGGGGTGCAGCAGCCCAGCCATCAGCCTCAGCAGCGTAGACTTGCCGCTACCGTTAGTACCCAAAAGCATCCAAAACTCACCCTTCGGTACATCCAGAGAGCAACCTTGCAAAACTCGATCGCCCGACGGCCAGCAAAAACCCAAATCCCGCACAGCAACCGCTGACTGGCCCATATCGGCGCCCACACCCCCAGCCTTCATTCTGCTGCCGACATCGAAACAAAACCCGGGGATCTGCCTGTAGATGAAGTCCCCGATTTCTGAGAAACCACCACCCCAGAAATCTCGCTGCTAAGGACAGCTACTTTTTTCTCAGGATTTTTCTCACAGGTAAGTTCCAAAATTTGCGGTTGGGAATTGCGAATCGCCTCCAAAACCTGCTGATAAACAGTCACAGCGTCCTCTTCCAACTTCCGCTGCACCGAAAGCGACACGGGCGTGCTCTTCACAATGATGTCAATGCTGAACATATAGTCTTAAAACCTAAGTCTGGAATCTATCCTCAGTATATATAGTAGAAGTTCCGAAATGTAGACGATGAGCTTTCGGGACTTCCCAGGCTTCCCAAACTCCCGAGACTCAGGGAATCACTGAAAATCAGGAAAAATTATTAAGAAATGCTTGCTCTTGTAAAGAATTACCCGTATAATCGTGACTACGGTAAAGAAAAGTAAAGTCTGTTCATAATCCAACTTGTTTTTCTGCTTAGCAGAGGTAACAGTTGGAAAATCTGACTAGACACAAATCCGTTGTAATTATACCCATTTGGAGATTAGCGTAATGACAATTGCAGTCGGACGCGCCCAGAACGAAAGAGGAGTCTTTGATGTCCTCGACGACTGGCTTAAGCGCGATCGTTTCGTCTTCGTAGGCTGGTCTGGCATCTTGCTATTCCCATGCGCCTACAT
>CASBQF010000012.1 GCA_949127775.1 Oscillatoriales cyanobacterium PMM_0080 | reverse complement strand
CGGAAATACCGAAATCATGCTAGTCGCCGGCTTTTCCGGCATCGGCAAAACCGCCGCCGTCAACGAAGTACACAAACCCATTGTCGGAGCGCGCGGTTACTTCATCAAAGGGAAATTTGACCAATTCAAGCGCGATATTCCCTTTTCAGCTTGGGTGCAATCCTTCCAGAATCTGATGCGCCAATTACTCGCTGAAAGTACCGCAGAAGTCCAGCAATGGCAAGCCAAAATTTTAGCAGCATTGGGTGACAATGGTCAGGTCATTATTGATGTCATCCCCGAATTAGAACACCTAATTTGCCAACAGCCAGAAGTACCAGAAGTGGAGGGAAGTGCATCTCAAAATCGCTTCAATTTGCTTTTTAGTAAATTTATCCGAGTCTTCGCCACAAAAGAGCATCCTTTAGTGGTTTTTTTGGATGATTTGCAGTGGGCAGATTCGGCTTCTTTGAAGTTAATGCAGTTGTTGGTAAGCGAGACAGATACCCGCTATTTGCTGTTAATCGGAGCTTATCGGGATAACGAAGTTTTTCCCGCCCATCCACTGATGCTGACATTGGATGAAATTCGGAAAGATGCGGCAACAATCAATCAAATTACTTTAGCACCCTTAGATAAACCTTCCCTAAATCGCCTGATTGCTGATACCGTAAGTTGTCCATTAGAAAGAGCAGTTCCTTTAACAGAACTGGTGCTTACAAAAACCCAAGGCAATCCTTTCTTTGCCACTCAATTTCTCAAATCCCTGCACGGCGATGGGTTAATTGCCTTTGATTTTGAACGCAGCTATTGGCAGTGCGACATTGCTCAAGTCAGGGCGCTAGCTTTGACCGATGATGTCGTCGAGTTTATGGCGATTCAGTTGCAAAAGTTGCCTGTAAATACTCAGGAAGTTTTGAAACTTGCAGCTTGCATTGGCAACCAATTCGACTTAGCAACGCTAGCAATTGTCCATGAAAAATCTCAGGTTGAAACAGCGGCTGACTTATGGAGAGCATTGCAAGAAGGCTTAGTTATTCCCATTACTGAAGTGTACAAGTTCTTTCAGGACTCAGAATACGTTGAGGCTTCGCAAGAGTCTGAGTTATTGGTTCCCTACAAATTTTTACACGATCGAGTACAGCAATCAGCATATTCTTTAATTCCAGAATCTCACAAACAGTCAACTCATCTCAAAATTGGACAACTGTTATTGAGGAATATTCCTCAAGCAGAAAGAGAAGAGAAGATTTTTGATATTGTTAACCAGTTGAATATTGGGGTGGGTTTAATTGACCATCAAACTGAGCGAGATGAACTAGCTCAACTTAATTTGATAGCCGCCCAAAAAGCAAAGCTATCAACTGCTTATGTTGCAGCTCTTAAGTATTTAAAAGTTGGCATGGCACTTTTAGAAGCTGATAGCTGGAAAAACAAATATGAGCTAACTTTTTCTTTTTATAAAGGACGAGCTGACGTTGAATATTTGAATGGTAATTTTGAACAATCTAAATTTTTCATCTATCGCGCATTAGAACGTTCAAAATCGCCAGTTGAAAAAGCAGAACTCTACAATTTATTAGTGATTCAGTATACGTTTATTGCTGAACACACGCAAGCAATTGACGTAGGTCGTGAATCTCTGGCAATGCTAGGTATCGAGCTTCCCAAAGATAATTTACAAGCTGCCTTAGATGTAGAGTGTCAGCTAATTAATCAACATTTAAGTTCTCAATCAATTGAATCCTTGATTGATGCGCCAGAAATGACAATGGCGGACAAAAAAGTAGCAATGAAACTTTTGAATTATTTAGTGCCACCTACTTTTATGTCTTGTCAACCCCTATTTTTTGTTGTTGACAGCAAAGCAGTCAATCTTTCTCTCAAATACGGACACGTTGCTGAATCTGCTTATATGTACGCTTGCTACGGCATTTTACAATGTGCGATCTTAGAAGATTATAATCGTGGTTATCAGTTTGGTACTCTCGCGCTCAAACTCAGCGAAAAATTCAATAATCTCGTGCAAAAAACCTTGGCTTTAGAGGTACTTGTCGGTCATTTAAGCCATTGGGGTAAGCCACTAAATTTATCACACGGACTGACTCAAGATGCTTATCATGCTGGTTTAGATTCGGGAGAAATTCAATTTGCTTCGTATACTTTTTTGTATCAATGCTATAACCGTTTTTATGATGGTTGTAATTTGCAGCAATATATCGAGGAATTAAATACTTATTTACTGTTTTCTAAAAAAATAAAAAATGAAGTAGCCGTTGATGTGATTTTAGGCTGTCAGCTTGCGGTGTCTAATCTGTCGGGAACAGAAATCGATGCAGAAGTCGAAGAATTAGAACATTTTGAAAATTGTAAAATTCGGAAAACTACTCTGTTTATTTGCCCTTACTTAATTATCAAATCTCAGATCGCTTATTTATTCAATCGCCTCGAAGAAGCACTCAATTATGCTGTAGAAGGAGAAAGTCTACTGTCTGACATTCCTGGTGTCATTTCACTTGCCGAAAATAACTTTTATAACTCTCTAATCCTGACGGCTATCTATCCAAACTCTTCAGATAGCGAGCAAAAACAATACCTGATTAAAATACAATCAGATCAAAACAGGATGAAACTCTGGGCAGATAGCTGTGCAGAAAACTTTCTACACAAGTACCTATTGGTAGAGGCAGAAATTGCTCGCATTTCTCAACAATATGTTAATGCAATTAACTTGTACGATCGCGCCATAGCAGGAGCCAAAGAAAACGAGTACATCAACGAAGAAGCACTCGCTAACGAACTCGCTGCTAAATTTTATCTAGAATGGGGTAAAGAAAAAATTGCCCAAGCCTATCTAACTGATGCCTACTACTGCTACGCACGCTGGGGTGCTCAAGCCAAAGTTGATGATTTAGAAAAGCGCTATCCCCAATTACTCGCCCCCATCCTCAACCAAAAAACAAGCTTAAAGACAGGTGATACAATTGCCCAAATGATGACAGGAACTGTTACAAGTTCCACTTCAGGTGTTTCGGAAATTCTGGACTTAGCTACAGTAATCAAAGCATCTCAATCACTGTCAGAAGAAATTAACCTCGATAAGTTACTCTCCACTTTAATGCAAGTGACGATCGAGAATGCGGGAGCCGAAAAAGGAGCTATGATTTTGGTAGAGGGAGATTCATTGGCGATCGCAACTCAATGCGTTAGCGGTAAAACTTGCAACATCCACTCTACTGCTGTTGCTGACTCTCAGGAGATTCCGATCGCCATTATCAACTATGTCTGGCGCACCCAAGAAACCTTGGTAATTAATGATGCCACGGCTGAGACTACCTTTGCTGCTGACTCCTATATCATCCAACAGCAACCCAAGTCGGTGTTGTGTCTACCAATTCAAAATCAAGGAAAGGCGATCGCCATTCTGTATCTCGAAAACAATCTGACAACAAACGCCTTTACTCCTGACAGATTAGCAGTCTTACAAATCTTGTCCTCTCAAGCCGCCATCTCCATAGAAAATGCCCAACTTTATGCCAATTTAGAAGCCAAAGTCGAAGAACGCACCCAAGAACTATCACAAGCTTTAAGCTATCTAGAAGCTACCCAAGCAGAACTAATTCAATCAGAAAAAATGGCAGCTTTAGGACAACTTGTGGCTGGAGTTGCTCACGAAGTTAATACACCCTTGGGCGCGATTCGATCCTCTGCGGGCAATGTTTCTAAGTTCTTGAATCAAACCCTAGAACAGTTGCCGGCACTGTTTCAATCTCTCTCCCCAGAAGAAGTACAGGATTTTTCAGCATTACTTCAACGTTCCCTCCAACAAGAAGCAAGCTTGTCAACGAAAGAAGAACGGAAATTTAAGAGAGCTTTAAGAAGCCAACTGCAAGAATTAGGAATAGCTGATTCAGATACCGTAGCCGATCGCCTAGTGATGATGGGAGTGTATCATGAAATTGACAGATTTGTGCCGCTGCTGCAAAAACCCGATAGCTTGCAAGTCCTGGAAATGGCCTACAAACTTTCTGAATTAAAAAGAGGCCTCGCCACGATCGATACAGCCACAGACAGAGCGTCCAAAGTCGTGTTTGCCTTAAAAACCTATGCCCGCTACGAACAGTCGGGGGAAAAGACAGCAGCCAGCATTACAGATGGGATTGAAACAATCTTAACCCTTTATCAAAATCAACTCAAACAGGGAGTTGAAGTAGTGAGAAACTATGCCGAAATTTCGCCGATACTGTGCTATCCCGACGAACTAAATCAAGTGTGGACAAATCTGGTGCACAATGCTTTGCAAGCCATGGATTACCGAGGCACTCTCACAATTGATTTGGCCCAGCAAGACGGGCAGGTTAAGATTAGTGTTACCGATAGCGGTAAGGGGATACCAGAAGAGATTAAAGGGAAAATATTTGAGCCGTTTTTTACTACTAAGCCGCCAGGAGAAGGCAGCGGATTGGGGCTAGATATTGTGAAGAAGATTGTGGCAAAACATCAGGGAACGATTGAAGTGGCATCGATTCCGGGTCAAACTACATTTCATGTTTTTCTGCCAATGAGCGGTGTCTGAGCTGATGAGGGCGATCGCATCGCATAATTATTATAGCGATGACCCATCGCGATAGTCCCGATCGCACTACACTCCGAAAATTATTATTCCAGCAAGGGAAACGCTATTAGTTCATAATTTTACTAAATAAGCCGGATTTAGGCGGAAACTAGCGATCGCACCGGAATACTTGCATTATGTGGATTATACTTGGCTAAGGCTTTGCGTAAATCCTTGTTCAATCAAAGTTGTGGCAGGCTCGATCGATCTAACTTGCTGGATCTGAAAATGCGATCGGGCCCACTAAGTTAATTGACTATTTTTGCGTTAATTACTAATGATAAACGAGGAATAATAAATGTCTAAACCAGTTATTTTATGTGTTGATGACGAAAGAATGGTGTTGGACAGTCTGCGGACACAGCTATCATCATCATTTGGAAATAATTATATCTATGAAGCAGCCGAGGATGCTGAGGAAGCTTTAGATGTAATTGGCGAATTGGCAGAGGAAGATGTGAGTATTGTTGTGATTATCTCTGACTGGTTAATGCCCGGTATGAAGGGAGACGAGTTACTGATTCGCATTCACGAAAAATTCCCTAAAGTTGTTAAAATTATGCTGACTGGTCAAGCTGACGAAGCAGCTATTGGCCGAGCCAAAGAATTCGCAAATCTCCACTGCTGTTTGTCTAAACCTTGGTCGGAAGCCGAATTGGTAGAAACTATTAAATCTGGTTTGTCTCAACTATGAAACAACAGGTAATTGTCTGTGTAGATGATGACAACACTGTACTCAAGAGCCTCAAAGCAGAACTCCAAGAGGCTGTCGGTAATGCTTATCTCATCGAAATTGCCGAGAGTGGGGAAGAAGCATTAGAGTTGATTGAAGAATTATTGTCAGATGGGTATGAAGTACCGTTAATTATTTCCGATCATATCATGCCGGAGATGAAGGGAGATGAACTATTAAAACAAGTCCATAGGATCTCGCCCAAAACTATCAAAATCATGCTGACAGGGCAAGCAGATATTGAGGCTGTGGGAAATGCTATAAAAAATGCCAATTTATATCGTTATATAGCTAAACCCTGGCAGCAAGAAGATTTGAGTTTAACGGTAAAAGAAGCAGTAAACAGTTATCTTCAAAATAAACTGCTGGCATCACAAAATGCACAGCTTCAGCAAATGAATCAGGAATTAGCCGATTTAAACCGTGAGCAAGCCTTGCTGATTACCCAACTCCACGAAAATGAAAATCGCTTGACGCAGTTTTTGGAAGCAATGCCAATTGGAGTGGGAGTGCTGGATGCGGATGGCCAAGTTTACTATATCAATCGGAAAGCAAAAGAAATATTTGGTAAAGGAGTTGTACCGGATACGAGTGCCGAACAACTGTCAGAGGTTTATCAAACTTATAAAGCTGGCACAAATCAAGAATATCCTCCCGAAAATTTACCGATTGTGCGGGCATTAAACGGGGAAAATTCCACCGCTGACGATATAGAAGTCCATCAAGGTGAAAAGATTATTCCTGTAGAAATTTTTGCTACTCCAATCTACGATAAACAAGGCAACATTGTTTATGCTATCAACACTCTTCAAGATATCACGGAACGCCAAGAAGCTGAGGCAGAGCGCAAAAAGTTCATTGAGGAGCTCTTTGAGGTGAATTGCAGTTTGGAAATTTCACTGGAGGCAGAATTAGAAATCGCTGAGGCGACAAGTCGCTTTGTACCCAATCAGTTTTTATCTTTTTTGGGATGTGACAGTATTGTTGATATTAAATTGGGAGAAGCGGTGGAGTTGGAAATGTCGATTTTGTTTTCTGACATCCGCGATTTCACTACTCTCTCGGAACAGATGACACCGCAAGAAAATTTTAAATTTATAAATTCATATTTGAGTTATATGGAACCGCTGATTGTGGAAAATCAGGGGTTTATTGATAAATATATTGGTGATGCAATTATGGCTTTGTTTAGCGAGAGCGCCGACAATGCTGTGAAAGCGGGAATTGCGATGCTGCATACTCTTGCTGAATACAATCAACAGCGCGCTTCTATGGGGTATGTGCCGGTTCAGATTGGGGTGGGAATTAATACTGGTTCTTTGATGTTGGGTACTGTTGGCGGACGCAATCGGATGGATGGTACTGTGATTGGCGATGCGGTTAATTTGGCTGCTCGGATTGAAAGTTTGACGAAGAATTATGGGGTGTCGCTGTTAATTACTCAGCACACTTTTGATCGCTTGACAAATCCTGCTGATCATGCAATTCGGGTAATCGATCGAGTTCAGGTTAAGGGTAAGTCTGAATGGGTGACTGTTTATGAGGTTTTTGATGCGGATTTGCCGTTCGTTAAAGCGGGGAAGTTGGCTACTTTGCAACTGTTTGCTGAGGCTTTGTTTTTGTACAATATGAATAGTTTTAGGGAATCTGGGGGACTTTTTGCGGATTGTTTGCGGCAAAATCCGGGGGATAAGGTGGCTCGAATTTATTTGGATAGGTGCAGTTAAAGTCAGGGGGAAGATTATTAGAAGAAGAAGACCGGGCGGTTAAAACCGCGTCTATACAGACAAAACCCGCCTCCGCGGGTTGAAGAATGAGTGGTTGAAATTACGTTATTTTATTCAGTCCGCGGAGGCGGACATCGTTTGTGTAGGTGCGGTTTCAACCGCCGTCTTATCTGATCTCGACGCGATATTTACGGTTGTTCGATCGGCATTTCGATGATAAACTCGGCTCCTTGACCTAGTGCAGACACGCAACTCAGCGTGCCTCCGTGTTCTTCGATAACTTTGTAGGAAATTGACAGCCCTAAACCGGTGCCTTTATCGGCGGGTTTGGTGGTAAAAAATGCCTCGAATAACTGCTGGGAAACTTCTTCTGGCATCCCTGGGCCGTTGTCGGAAATCCGAATTACAGCGTTGGAGTTTTGGACTTCTGTCCTAATTTTAATTTTGCTGCGGTTGGCTTTGGCTTCCTCTATCGATCGCCCTGCGTTGTATTCTTCGATCGCATCGATCGCATTTCCGATCAAATTCATAAACACTTGATTTATTTTACCCGAATAGCACTCAACCAAAGGCAAATTTCCATAGTCCTTAATTACCGCAATTTCGGGATAGCTGCCGCGCGCCCTCAATCGGCTTTGCAGGATTAGCAGCGTCCCTTCAATGCCTTCGTGTAGATT
>CASBQF010000011.1 GCA_949127775.1 Oscillatoriales cyanobacterium PMM_0080 | reverse complement strand
TCTTTGCATAGTGCGTACAAATCGACTTTACCCACGCCTTGATGCTCCATCCAGTACCGAATCGCTTTGTTTCTCACAAATTGCGCGGTACGAATAGCTTCTTCAATAGCTGAGTATTGCTCTTCTGTTCCGTTTTTAAGCTTGGCTTCTCTGATTAGCATGATAAATACATACCATACTAAAGACACTTTTATGGGAGCTAGTGCTAGATAAAATTTACTGCCGTAGGGCGCAGAAGGGGGAAGGAGCCCTAAACTCGCTTGTCTGGGGGCTAAAGCCGCAGCCGCCTACATCCCCAGCCGACCAAAGGCGGGGCTTTAACTCGTTTTCCGGTAAGATGGAATTAAGTAGGTCATTGGAAAAAAACAATAGTATCTGGTAGGGGCGGGTTGAGCTTCGGAATCACGGAGATACAAGCCAGTTGCGTCGCAAAGCAAAACCCGCCCTCCCCATCTCAGAATCACGGAGATACAAGCCAGTTGCGTCGCAAAGCAAAACCCGCCCTCCCCATCTAATGTTTATTTGTACCCACCTACTTAGCCAAGAAAAGTTTGTAGAGACTTGCTGCGGGAAATACTGAGAGAAAATTGCTGAAAAAGACATAAAGTTTACTCGCTGAGAGTGCGTACAACAGTTTATATCGAGTAGCTGTCTCAAGCTAAATTTGGCTATCCGTGCCGATCGCACTTACATCAACAGACACAGAGCACCAACTACAATTAGACTCTTGAGCGAAAGTCGTAGCGTAGCGGGGCGTAAGCCATCGGGTAAACAATCGAACTGACGAAGTAAATCCAGCCAAAGTGCAGCCTCTTTCAACAGGATTTAACTACTGTTAAGATCAACCTAAAATCCGGTTTCGGGTAGATTCCCTGGAATAAGTTAAGAGTTACTGTAGGTGCAGGTGGATGCTCTTTCAACAGATTAACGCCTATCGAACTCAACACTGAGCGCAAAGGAATCAATCCCCAGAATCAAGCAATCCCGAAAGTTGACCCATGAACCTCAAACAATTGAACCTCAAAGATTTTTATAAACGCGGTTTGCATAGCGCTAAGAAAGGAAACTACGAAGCGGCATTAGAAGACTTCGATCAAATACTGCAAGTTAATCCCGCCGATGCGAAAGCCTATAACAATCGCGGTTTAGTCTACTATTACATGAAAGACTACCAAAAGGCGATCGCAGACCTCAGCCAAGCACTAGATATCAATCCTAATTTATTCGAGGCATACCTAAATCGAGGCAATGCTTGGCGTCATCTTGGAGAACACGAAAAAGCCATTGACGATCTCAACTGCGCTTTAGTCAGTAAGCCTGACAGCCACGCTATCTACAACAACCGTGGACTGGTACTTGCTAATTTAGGACATTACGAAGAAGCAATTCAAGATTACAATCAAGCCCTCTCAATCAATTCGCAGAATTATAAAACCTATTATAACCGGGGGCGTGCTTACTACCTTTTGGGAGAAAAAGAGGCAGCAACGGAAAATTTCAATGAAACACTGCGGTTGAATCCTAGATATATCAAGGCTTACATAAATCGCGGTCTCTGTTACCACCAATTAGGAGACAATACGCAGGCGATCGCCGATTACAACACTTCCCTAGGCATAGATCCAAACAATGTTTATGCGTATTATAACCGAGGTTGCGTTCGCTATAAATTAAAACAAATGCAGCTTGCAATTGAAGACTTTGACAAAGCAGTGCAACTCGATCCGAACTATGTTAAAGCTTATCTCAACCGGGGTTTAGCACTGTATAAACTCGGAGATGTTGCAGCAGCGAATAAAGATTTTTACCACGTCATGTGCATTAATGCTGAAGCTTATTTATACTATCAGGCACAACGTTGCACACCTGATATTAATTCCTACTTCAAGGAAGCGCCGCAGATGGAACTTAATAATGCTGTTGAATACTACAACACAACATTAAATAATACAATGTCAAGTTCGTTAAGTTCGGCAGTATTAAACGCGATCTGGAATCCAGAAGATTTGGAAAACAGAGACTCGATTATCTGTGAAGGTGAATTTCTCAATGATTGAATTAGTCAATCGTCATTAGTCAGTAGTCATTAAGTAGGTTATCGAAAAAACAATACCTCAGAAACCCGGTTTCTTGCGTGATTCCTCGTTACTTGTCGCAAAATCACTCAAGAAACCGGGTTCCTTCCGAAATTCCTCGTGACTTATCACAAAATCTCATAGAAACCGGGTTTCTCGCCCCCTACATCAGCCCTGAAGCTGACCTCAGAAACATCGACAATATACTGAGAAAACAGAGTAATAAAAACAACAAAATCAGTTCCAATTATTCGGTTTTTACTGAGTAAACAATCTTTATAATCTTACTTCTGCGAAAAAATACCGGGTTTTCACGTAGGTAGCAGTACAAATATCTAACACAACTTGGTATCAGAGGAGCGATCGCTCTTCAGAAATCCTTTGCCTAAAATTTAATCTTAAACAGAGGCTGCTGTTGATGATTCTGCTAACTCAAAAAAGATAGTGGGCACTTTTTCCTGCTGTATATTAAAAATGTACAAAACATCTCTAGCTTAATGTTTTCTTAAGGTGCATTTCGGAAAGATTGATATAAAGTAAAAGTAGATACAAAAGTTTGTTGCATAATATGATATTAGAAACAAACTTTGTAATAGCATCGCCCTCCTTGGTTACTCTAGTGGCGGAATGAAGGTAAAGCAGTCGTGCATCGATATCGCCACAGCGCAAGCTGTTAGGCATCCAGATTTTAGTGAAGTCATGCTTCACTTATCAAAAATTAATCAGAGCTTACTGGCAACAGCGTAAATACTTGCTGACAATTTCTGCGCCGCAATTATCAGATTTAGTACGAACAAAGTTGTGGAATTTCTATCAGTCAATATTTGCCAATATTTTCCAAAAAGAGTAACAGCACAGAGATAAAAGCTATTTAAAACACCTCGAATGGAGCAGATGTATTTTCCATTTTAGGAGATTCATAATTCACCCTCAGCTTATTTGCTGAAATAAAAAAATGCCCAACTTTAATTTACCACTTGGTTTCAGTAAAACCTTAGATATCACCCCTGGCAGCCCGACAATTGCTAACTTTGTATTGCAGGGTCTTGTGCCAGGACAACCCGCCAAAGTGAAGGTTATAACTAACAGTATTGGTGTCTTTCTTCAGCCTTTTGTGACGATAAAAGATCCTAGTTCCAGCCCGATCCTAACTGGTGCAGGCGCTCTAGATACAACCATTTTACCTAATACTTTTGCGGCTCCTAATTCTGCGGGGGGACTGACTATTCCTTCTGTTATTCCTGGCAATTACACAGCAACGATTAGTGACAGCCGAGTCACCGGCCCGACTGGCCCAGCAAAAGTCACAATCGAAGTTAATTCCGAGACTGACAATCTTAACGACAGTCGCAGTTTAGCTACAACTCCAGATATTGGCTCTACGAGAGGGCTTCAGGGTTGGGTAGGTGCGATCGATCCTGATGACTGGTATAAATTTCAAGCCACAACTTCCGGTTTGTTTACTGCAAATCTGACAGGGATGGATGATAACGCCAACATCCAGGTTGTAGATGCTAATGGAAACTTGATTCCCGGAGCAACATCGGGAACCCAACTGGGGAATCTGAATGAAAGCATCTCTGCTAATTTGCCAGCGCCCGGTAGTTATTTCGTACACGTTAATCGCGGGCAAAATGTGGCACCCGGTGGTAGCGCTACCTTTGGTAATAGCAGTACGAAATATACTCTGGGTTTGACAGTTCCCGGCGATAGCACTGCGGCGCCTTTAATTCTCAACACGCCTGTACCTGATGCGTTTGGCCCAGGCTCTCCGTCATCAGCACCTCCCAATACTGCCAGTGGTGGATCTTACTTCTTAACCAACAACAATGACACAAGCATTCCGCCAGCGGCAGCGGGTTTGGCAGTCCAAGCTCTAGCCGGCAACGACAATCTCACCGGTTCTGCTGGTAACGATACCATCAACGGTAATGGAGGTTCCGATGTGCTTAACGGTGCTGGAGGAGATGATCTTTTGTATGGAGGTAAAGAGTCCGATTTTATTGACGGTGGCGCTGGGAACGATCGCATTTTTGGCAACAATAACAACGATATTCTGAATGGAGGAATTGATAACGATACTTTACGGGGTGGGAAAGAAAACGATGTCTTGAATGGCGATGCAGGTGATGATGTGCTGATTGGTGATTTGGGTCAAGATATTCTCACGGGCGGGCCTGGGAATGATAAATTTGTGCTTACAACTTCATCTGGTGCGATCGTAGTTGGTCAAGCTGATATCATTACCGACTTCGGTGCAGGTGATTTAATTGGTTTGACTGATGGAGTTGGATTTGCTAATCTCACCTTTGAACCGATTACTTTGAGACTTGATGGCATAGATAGCTTTTCTACGGCGATTAAATTCAATACCAGCTATTTAGGTATTGTCAAAGGCGTAGCTCAAAGTGCTCTGACTGCTCCTAGTTTCTTTGATGCAACTGGGCTGCTTTAACTGACTTCAGAAACCGGGTTTCTTGCGTGATTTCTCGTTACCAAACACAAAATCTCGTAGAAACCGGGTTTCTCGCCCGCTCGTCAACCGTGAAGCTGAGCTCAGAAACCGGGTTTCTTGCGTGATTTCTGGTTACTAAACACAAAATCTCGTAGAAACCCGGTTTCTCGCCCCTATGTTAAAGTCCTCACTACAAAGACTTAAATACTTGCCATTACTTCGCGGGCGGCTGCTAAAGTGCGATCGACATCTTCTTCAGTATGAGCCAAAGAAGTGAATCCAGCCTCAAACTGAGAAGGAGCCAGATAAACTCCGTGCTCCAACATTCCCCGATGAAAGCGGCCAAACTTTGCGACATCAGACTTTTTCGCATCATCGTAATTGTGAACTGGGCCTGCTGCAAAAAACAAGCCAAACATCCCACTAATTTGTCCGCCACAAGCAGCGTGTCCGGTTTCTTTAGCAATTTTCAACAAGCCGTTAGATAGTTTTTTAGTAATCTTATCTAACTGTTCGTAAGTGCCAGGTTTTTGCAGCAATTCCAAGGTTTTAATCCCAGCAGTCATTGCTAATGGATTTCCCGAAAGTGTACCGGCTTGATACATTGGCCCAGCCGGAGCAACCATGCCCATAATATCCCGTCTGCCACCATAAGCTCCAACTGGTAAACCGCCGCCAATAACTTTACCTAATGTTGTTAAATCTGGGGTGACACCGAATTTTTCCTGAGCTCCACCGTAGGCGATGCGGAAACCGGTCATTACTTCGTCAAATACTAACAAAGCACCGTTTTCTTTGGTAATTTCCCGCAAACCTTCGAGAAAACCTGCATCAGGTACAATAAATCCGGCATTGCCCACAACTGGCTCTAGCATCACGCCTGCGATTTGACCCGGATGTTCGGCAAATAAAGCTTTTACTGCTTCTAAGTCGTTGTAGGGAGCGTTGAGGGTGTCAGCAGTGACAGATTTGGGTACGCCGGGGGAGTCGGGAAGGCCGAGGGTTGCTACGCCGGAACCAGCTTTGACCAAAAACATATCGGCGTGCCCGTGATAGCAGCCTTCAAATTTAATCAGTTTGTCGCGTCCGGTGAAGGCTCGCATTAGGCGCAGAACGGCCATGCAGGCTTCGGTGCCGGAATTGACGAATCTGACCATTTCGATGCTGGGAACGGCATCGATGACCATTTCAGCGAGCACATTTTCCAAGAGGGAGGGTGCGCCGAAACTGGTACCTTTTTCTAGGGATTCGCGGAGGGCTTTGATGACTTCGGGGTGGGCGTGGCCGCAGATGGCTGGGCCCCAAGTACCTACGTAGTCGATGTATTGGTTTTCGTCTACATCCCAAATGTAGGCTCCTTTGACGCGATCGAATACAATGGGTTGTCCGCCGACAGATTTGAAGGCGCGGACGGGGGAACTGACGCCACCGGGCATCAATTTCTGGGCTGCGGCAAAGATTTCTTCTGATTTGGTCGTTTTCAAGGTTGTGGAAATCAATGTTTTCTCCTTAGTGAAGGTCTGTTGTTGGTAGGATACTTTTATAGCGACTTCTGGTTAAAGGCTAAGCCGATTTAAGGAGACTATAGTAGTAGATTTTAGGATACAAACCAATCAGTAGCAATACTAGCTGGTTTTTTTAGGCTTAGTCGCACTAGCACTCCTAGCTCTCAAGTGTAATAATTTGTAAAATAGTTCTTGACAATTTGCCGATCGCTTGCCCAATCTCCTCTCTTCTCTCTGTGTCCTTTGCGCTCTCTGCGGTAAAAAAAATCCGACACGAAAGCGTTAATTTAGATGAAAAGCTGCAATAAAACTATGTCTGTTAATGATGTGTCTAGTTTGAGCCGATCGATCCCAGTGGAAAAAATTCGTTACGACGATCGCGGTTTAGTGCCTGCGATCGTCCAAGATTACTTGGATGGTACAGTGTTGATGATGGCGTGGATGAATCGCGAGTCGCTACAAAAAACCTTGGAAACGGGTCAAACTTGGTTCTGGAGTCGATCGCGCGCCGAATTTTGGAACAAAGGGGCGACTTCGGGACACATTCAAAATGTGAAAGGGCTGCGCTATGACTGCGACAGTGATGCTTTACTGGTGACAGTCGAACAAGTTGGAGATATTGCTTGTCACACGGGTGAGAGGAGTTGTTTCCACCAAGTTGATGGGGAAATTTCAGCGCCGCCGGGGGATATGTTGTCTCAATTGTTTGACGTAATTTGCGATCGGCGCGACAATCCTAATGAAACCTCTTATACTTGCAAGTTGTTCGAGGGTGGCGATAATAAGATTCTCAAGAAAATTGGTGAAGAGTCGGCGGAAGTGGTGATGGCTTG
>CASBQF010000010.1 GCA_949127775.1 Oscillatoriales cyanobacterium PMM_0080 | reverse complement strand
TAACTATTGACTTCTCTTGTGGCACTGGCATCTTGCCCGTGTTCATTCAAATAACTATTGACTTCTCTTGTGGCACTGGCATCTTGCCAGTGTTCATTCAAATATAACTATTGACTTTTCTTGTAGGGTGCGAATTGCGCACCCTACCGCTACCAGAGCAGATTATTTTTTGGTTTTAAACCAATCAAAGATCGACTAGCTGACTAAGGATTGGACTCAGTTTTCAAAGAGGCCAAGTTTTGTTTCAATTCTCGCCAAAAACCACCAACTTTTGTTTCTCCAAAAGCCATACGCATTTTCTGAATCATGCTGCTTCTTACAGGTAGCTGTCCGTAATAAAGAAATTGGCTGATATCTTTAGTCAGGCACGGATTCATGAAAGTTTTAACATTTTCGCGAGCCAGATATTTGGCCCGAACCTCCTGCAAATATTCGTCTTGAGCATTTGTATGAAATACCGTCCAGCTCGGGTCTTCAACCTTACACAAAGTATATTGATTGTGATTCTCCATATATTCGATAAATGCTCCTTCCAGCAAATACCTACCAAACTTGTGTGTTCCTTCAAATCCTGAAGAAATATATTCACCTGCACATTCTTCCATGACTGCAACAAAGGTACTACGCTTCATCAAAGAAAAATTGATCGTGCAAGCTTGAATATAGTACCAGCCAGGCCAAGCATCAAAATGTTTGAAGGTTCTATTAAAAGCTCCGCCCACTGCAAAAATTTCATCTCGATCTAAATGATTTATCGCTTCCTCTAACCAACTTTCGTGACCTTCTCTGTAAGGCAACGTGTCAATTTTAAAATGCAATACATACGGCTTGCTAGCGATTGCTGCCGCTGTATACTCCTGAACAAAACATCTGTCCTTATCATTGTCTTGATGGTGCGGTGCAATGATTTGCAGCTTATCAATTAAACCCTCTTGATACAGTTCCCAATAAACTTTTTGAGTGTCGCTATCGCTGCCACCGTCCACAACAATAACTTCCCCTGGTTTGCCTCCTAAAAAATTAAACCAATCCAGGAGGATCTCTCTATAGGCTAACCCATTGCCAAAATTAGCTGAGACCATCGACACTTCGCTGAGTTTGCTTAACTGTTCGATCATAATTTCTTTTCTCAGGGGTAACAGATATTTTGCTCGTCCATTAGTTAAGTTACTCAAATTTTATATGATTGTCAATTTTAAGTAAAATTATTTCCGTAAAAATACTGAGAACTTTACTGCGTGCTTGATTAAATTTGTAACAGCAACAGTTCGCCGCATTCCGGCTCATCAACTTGGTTTTTTATACAACTTAGATCGTTTGAGATTTGAGATTGGGAATAACTGACTAGGTATGGGTTTGAGTCTTTTCTACAGTTCCATTTTTTTTGAAAATGGTAATATGTCACGCCAGGTCAATTATCCGCAATTAAATATATTTGTAGCGAGTAATACCATTATCATGAAATTTGCTCGATCGCACTAAGCTGAGGTGCATCTAAAGTATATGTAGCGTGTGTCGCCATCGACAATCTCTAAATAAAAAATGAAAATCGGGGGGCGACGCACCTTACACATTGGGTGAACGAAAAAAAGCCAACAATTTTATTGTGGCAATATTTTTTCACGCATGGTATAACTTTGTTTGACAGCTAAAAAGTCGTAAACTTCGATCGAGAGAGTGCTTAAAGATAATATCTAACCGTTGTGACAACCCGACTTTTTTTGGCCAGCAAAGCCGCCTTCAAAAAGAAAGCAGTTTGATTATGCAGTAGCCCCTCCCACCAATTTTTCGTCACAAACGCCGGAATAATCAGCGTTAAGAATACTCCCGGACGTTGTTCTTCAAACAAAGTCAAAAAGTGAGTCAAAGCCTCGCCAACCGAACGATAAGGCGATTCCAGAATTTCCAAGGGAATGTCAGATTGCAAATCTTGCCAAGCTGCTTGCAATTTTGCGCGATCGGTCAAACCAATATCTACGTGAACAGCCACAACTTCATCAGCAATTAAACGAGCATAATCCAGCGCATCGAAAGTTCCCCGGTGCAACTGTCCAACTAACACGACTGCTGGATGTTTCACCAGCTTAACTTTAGGTCTGGGAGGATAAGATATAGGTTCTATGCCCTGAATGCTCAAGCGAGCTGCTACATAGCGATAGTGTCGGTTAATAGCTAAAAAGAGGCTGACTACGATCGGGATAGTGACTACCACAACCCAAGCTCCCAAAAGAAATTTTGTAGCGACAATTACGCTCAAAACAAGCGTGGTTGCTACCGCACCGACACCATTCATCAAAGCACTAGCTTGCCAACCTTTACCTCGCTCCTTAAACCAGTGAATTACCATTCCCGATTGGGACAAAGTAAAAGAAGTGAAAACCCCAACCGCATACAGCGGAATTATTGCAGTGACATCACCTCGGAAGATGATCACTAAAATTGCAGCGCAAAGACTGAGCAGAGTAATTCCATTAGAATAAACTAGCCGATCGCCCAACAGCGACAACTGCCTTGGCAAAAACCCGTCCCGCGCCAAAAAATAACAAAGTCTTGGAAAATCGGCATAACTCGTATTCGCAGCCAACAGCAAAATTAACAGCGTTGAAATCTGCAAATAGTAATAAAATATGCCGACTCCAAAAATATCTTTTCCTAACACAGAAAGCAGTGTTTCATCTTCTCTAGGAATCACTTGATAAATATGGGCTAAGTAACTAATGCCCAAAAACATAAATCCCAGAATTACTCCCAAATAAGTTAAAGTCAGGCGAGCATTCTTCCATTCAGGAGGCTTGAAAGCCAACACCCCATCGGAGATGGCTTCAACTCCAGTCAGGGCTGTACAGCCCGCCGCAAAAGCGCGCGCGATTAGAAATAATCCCAAAGGTTCCTTCGCTGGAATATTTTCTAATGTCGGCAAAACATGACCTGTTGCTTGTTGGAATAAACCGCAGCCAATCAAGATAAAAATGCCCACGATAAACGCATAGGTGGGAACCATAAATATCTTGCCAGATTCCCGCAATCCCCTGAGATTGGCAAACATGATCAGGACAATACAAACTAAGCACAGTTCGACGGTATAGGGTAGCAGCGAGGGAACTGCGGAAGTCAAGGCGGCAATACCAGCGGAAATACTCACAGTTACGGTGAGGATGTAGTCAATCATCAGCGAAGCTGCTGCGATTAAACCCGAATAAGTACCCAAGTTTTCTCGTGCCACAATGTAAGCACCGCCACCGTTGGGATACGCTTTAATCGTCTGTCGATAAGAAAGTGCAACTATCGCCAACAGCAAAATAATAAGGCCAGAAATAGGCAGAGATAAACTCAAGCTGCTACTCCCGGCTAGTAACAGTACCAGCAGAGTTTCTTGAGTAGCGTAGGCAACAGACGAAAGTGCATCAGAAGCAAGAACAGCTAGTCCTGTAGCGTTGCTCAGCCGTTCGTGAATAGATGCACTGGTGGGGAGAGATTCACCCAGTAAAACCCGCTTGAGCCGAGAATAAGTGTACATTGAAACTCAATATATAGGCGTCCACAATCATAATGGAGACGGAGAGAGTTGTAACTAATTTTTGACTCATAAGTTGTAATTCTCTCTCTTTTGTTGAGTCAGCTTCAGCTTCTGTTCGAGAGCTTGCCAGTTTTCTGTCTCGATATCGCCGATTAACTGGTCGAGACTGTCGCGGTAGATAGAGAGCGATCGCAACAACTCCTCCCGATTGTACCTTGCCACCATCACTCCCAGTTCGGGGTTCCCGCCCCCAACGCGGCTGGTGTCCCGAAAACCAGAACTGGCTAAATGTTGGGCTAAATTCACAATATCTCGATCGCCCTCTCGATCGCACGCAGCAACCAACGTGGCGCTAGCCATAATCGGCAAATGAGAAATCCAAGCCACAGCTCGATCGTGCTCTTCGGGCCCACAACGATAAACCGACGCACCCAACAACCGCGCAATTTCCTCAACCTTCTCCACAGACTGCGCCGGAGTCTCGGCAGTCGGCGTCACCACATAAGGCCTGCCCACAAACAAATCCCTTACCGCCGCCTCAATCCCGCTTTCAGCAGTCCCCGCCATCGGGTGTCCTCCCACAAAATTCGGCCACAGACAAGACACAGCTTGTACGATCGGTGTTTTTACGGAACCGACATCCGTTAAAATGGTATCAGGGGAAAGATAGGGGATTAATTTTTGGACGATCGGCTCGATCGCTCCTAATGGCGTGCAGATAAAAACCAAATCGGCTCCTGCCATGTCAGACAGGTGTATGCTGGCTTCAGAGACCACACCGCGTTCTTGCGCACGATCGCAAGTCTGCTGGCGACTCGAAACCCCAAAAACATCAAACCCGCGCGATCGTAAATCCAGAGCGATCGAGCCGCCAATTAAACCAAGTCCGACAATACCGATATTCATAGCAATAAAATGGGGATATTTGATACGGTGCCGCCCCAATGACAGTCGAGGAACTCCTGAAAAAATATGCCGCCGGAGAAAGAAATTTTGCCGGAATCAACCTGACTGAGGCCAACCTCAGCGGCGTCAACTTGAGCGGAGCCAACCTCAAGGGTGCGAATCTGAGTGTAGCAAACCTGAGCGGAGCCAACCTCAGCAAAACCAACCTGACCGGTGCCAAGCTCAACATTGCCAGACTCAGCGGCGCCCATCTCGGCGGCGCCAACCTCACCGACGCCGACCTCAACGTCGCCTACCTAGTGCGAGTTGACCTCAAAAAAGCCATACTCACCAGAGCCAAACTGATCAGAGCCGAGCTAATTCGAGCCGAACTCAGCGGCGCCAATCTGCAAGGGGCAAACCTCAGCGGCGCCACCCTCACCGAAGCCACCCTCAGAGGAGCCAACCTCGCTCAAGCCAACCTCCGAGGCGCTCACCTCAGCGGCGCGTGCTTGACAGAAGCCAACCTCGAACAAGCCAACCTGCAAGGTGCCGACCTCAGTCGAGCCGACCTCAGCGGCGCCGACTTGCGAGGGACAGAACTCCGACAAGCCAACCTCACTCAAGCCATACTCAGCGGCGCCGACCTCAGCGGCGTCAATTTGCGGTGGGCCATCCTCAGCGGGTGCAACCTGCGCTGGGCAGATTTGAGCGAAGCCAAATTGAGCGGTGCCGACCTCAGCCGAGCCGACCTCTGCCACGCCAACTTACTCAATGCCAGTTTAGTTCACGCCGACCTGTCAAATGCCTATCTGATCCGCGCCGATTGGATTGGAGCCGACTTAACCGGAGCCACCTTAACCGGAGCCAAACTCCACGCAGTTTCGCGACTCGGCATCAAAACCGAAGGCATGACCTGCAAATGGGTCGATTTGAGCCCCAACGGCGATCACAGCCAAATTTACTGGTTGAATTCTGGAGGAACCCACGAATTTTTTCACGAAACCTTACCCACAGTTCGGATCGTGATTGACTCGCCCTTAGATCAAGGCGCCCATTTTGCCCTAGCTGCAACTTATTACCAAATTGCCCAACAATACCCGAGTTTAAGTCAGCCACCGACGATCGAAGTCAGCTCCAGGCGTACCGTACTAGCCTTTAAAATGGACAGCGACGATAAATTATTTGCCACCGCTTATGTTGCCATAATTCCTTTTAACGACGCGGCCACAACTCAAAAAAACCTGATAGCTTTGATGAAAATGATTCAATCCCACGATGCAGGCAAACTTAGCGTCAAAGAATCCAAACACGTCCAGTTATGCACCAAAGCTCTCAATCAAGCTATCAGCAAAGTAGACCAAATCAAAATTTCAAGTTCTTTTCCCAAAATCGGCGAAAGCATCAATTTTTTTCAAATTCCTACACAGATGATCTTAATTAATTCCCGCGATCAAAAACTCAGCGTCTATCACCACCCAGCCTTTGGCAAACGGCTGATCAAAAAATATGACCCCAATAATTCTGGCGCGGCGAAGTTAGCCGAAACCACAAAATTGGGTCAAGCTAATATCGCTAGCATTTTGGATTTTATAAAAGGCTTCCATAATATCGATGTCTGAGCATATTGCATCAAATCAAAAAAATGCTTATTCTATTTAAAAGTTGGCACAACAAAGCTTTGTTCTAGCTAACACATCAGGGAAAGTCAAAAGCATGGACGCCGAAGAACTAATCGCTAAATATGCCACAGGAGAAAGAGACTTTACTGCCATCCTCCTGTGCGAAGCCAATCTCAGCAGGATCGATCTCAAGGGGATTAATTTCAGCGAGGCCATCTTGAGCCTCACCAATATGAGCGGCACCAATCTGTCCGGCGCCAACATGAGAAAAGCCAAACTCAATGTTGCTAGACTCAGCGGTGCCAATCTCAACAAAGCCAACTTGAGCGGTGCTATCCTCAACGTCGCTAACTTGATTCGAGCCGATCTCAGCGAAGCCCAACTCGTTGAAGCGACAATGATCAGAGCCGAACTGATCCGAGCCGACCTCAGCGGTGCTAACTTGAGCGGTGCAAACCTCAGCGAAGCAGATTTGAGAGAAGCAACGCTCCGAGAAGCCAATTTAGAGCAAGCCGACCTCAGCGGGGCTCATCTCAGAGGAGCTTCTTTGACAGCGGCTAACTTGGAACGAGCTAACTTGCATAGAGCCGACCTCAGTAGGGCAGACTTGCGAGGTGTGAACCTCTGCAATGCCGAACTCAGACAAGCTAATCTGTCTCAGGCCAACCTCAGTGGCGCTGACTTGCGAGGCGCTAATCTTCGGTGGGCTGACCTCAGCGGGGCGAATCTGACGGGTGCTGACCTCGATGAAGCGAGATTGAGCGGGGCTAACTTGTACGGGGCAAATTTGAGCAATGTCAATTTGTTGAACGCTACTCTGGTACACGCGGATTTGACTCAAGCGAATTTGATTCACGCTGATTGGGTAGGCGCTGATTTGACGGGAGCGGCGCTGACGGGGGCAAAAATTTACGCGGTGTCGAGGTTTGACCTGAAAGCGGATGATATTACCTGCGATTGGGTCGATCTGAGCCCTAATGGCGATCGCAGTCACATTCAGCGTTTTACTCCAGAAGAGTCTCAACGGTTTTTTAATGCTACACCGCCGACAGTGCAAATTATTGTCGATCGACCCCTCGATCCCGACGCTAACTTTGTCCTCGCGGCTACCTACCGCCAAATTGCCAGTCAATACTCGGGTTTGAGCCATCCTCCCAGCATAGAAGTTAATTCGCGGCGCACCATCATCTCGTTTAGAATAGACCAAGACGAGCAACTATTTCCCACAGCTTTCGTGGCGATTACTCCGTTTAGCGACGCGGCATTTACTCAGAAAAATCTCATGACTCTGATCAAGATGATTCAACCCCAAAACGGCAATAATCTGGGCGTCAGAGTCTCAAATCTGGTAGTGCAATTGAACGTCGCCCTGACCAAAACAATTAGAAAAATGGGGGAGATCAAAATACAGCCGATTCGCCTCGATCGCGAATCGGCCTCGAGTTTTTTCCAATCTCCTACCCAAACTGTACTGTCTAACTCCAGTGGCGAAAGTTTGATGGTTCACTATCACCCAGACTTTGGTAGAAACTTGACAAATTTGCCGGGAGTCAACAAAACCTCAATTAGTCCTGCAATTAAAGCCCAAAGATTCACAACCCCACCGCTAAATACGGTGGTTGAGTTTGTCAAAAGCTTTTATCAACTCGGTGAATAAATACTAAAATAAATTAACTTTAGATAATTTCTATTCATGACACCTAAAAGTTCAGGGCTGTTTCATTCTCAAGAAAACGATAATTTTGTAGGGGTCGTGCCCCCGTGCCGACCCTCTTAATCGACGATTTTGCAGGCGTTTCAGAACTCGGGCGGGCACGGGGGCACCGCCCCTACAAGAGAATGAAACAGCCCTGCCTAAAAGTTAGCCGATTCAGTTAGGTAAAAACAATGCAAGCTGAAGAACTACTCAAACGATTTGAACTCGTCAAAAGATACACAGAAGGCGACAGAAATTTCACAGGAATCAACCTGAATGAAGCTAATCTCAGCCGCATCAACCTCAGTAAATCCATTTTAAGAAAGGCTAGCTTATTTGTTACCAACATCAGTGGCGCTAACTTGAGCGAAACTGACCTCAGCGAAGCTAACCTGAATGTGGCGAGACTCAGCAGCACCAATCTCTCGCGCGCAATCCTAAACGGGGCTAGTCTCAACGTAGCAAACTTAGTGAAAGCCGATTTAACTGGAGCTCAATTAATTGGAGCATCCCTAATTAGAGGTGAATTAGTCCGCTGCGAACTCAGCAAAACTAACTTCAGTGGCGCTAATCTGACTGAAGCAGATTTAAGAGAGGTCAAACTGACAGAAGCTAACCTGTGCGGTGCTAACCTGTGCGGTGCAAATCTCAGAGGTGCTTCGGCTTCATCAGCTAACTTTACTGAAGCTAACTTGCACGGTGCGGACTTGACAAAAGCAGAACTTAACAGCGTCAATTTGAGCAATGCCGATTTGAGACAAGCTTCTTTGCAGGAGGTGAATCTGAGCGGTGCCAATTTGAGCGGAGCTAACCTCAAATGGGCTGATTTGAGCGGAGCTAACCTCAATGGCGCCAATCTGACTGGTGCTCAATTCAGCGGAGCTAACCTCAAGGAAGCAGATTTAAGAAATACTAATTTAGCTAATGCTAGTTTGGTGCACGCTGATTTGACAGAAACCAATTTGATTAACGCAGATTGGGTAGGCGCTGATTTGACGAGGGCAACTTTAACAGGGGCAAAACTATATTTGGTTCCCCGGTTTGGGATTATCGCAGATGATATTACTTGTCAGTGGGTTGACATGAGTCCCGCAGGCGATCGCACTCAGATTCAACAATTTAATTCGCCATCAGAATCGAGAAGATTTTTAAATCACACGCCTGGATTAGTCCAAATTGTGGTTGATGCACTTTTAGACCATTCAGCAAACAGAACTTTAGCGACAGCTTACAGCGAAATAGCTCGGCATTACCGGGCAATGAGCTGTCCTCCGAATATTGAAGTCGGCTACCGCCGGACAACTCTCACTTTTAGATTTGATAGCGACGAGCATTTATTGGCAGCAGCTTTTTTGGCAATTATTCCTTTTGATGATGCCTTAGAAACTCAGGAAAATCTGATGGCTATCTGCAAAAATATTGAAAATCAAAATTTGGAAAAAAAACGGATAGTCCAGTTGTGTAAAGCATTGAACGCAGCGAGGAATAATTTAAATGAGGTGATAAAAATGCTGCTAAAAGCACTAAATCCAGACCAAAAAATTAAGTTTTTTCAGTCACCTACGCAGACTATTTTAATTAGTTCGGGACAGGAGACTTTGATGGTGAATTCTCATCCGAGTTTTGGTAGACGAGATGCTAGTAGTCAAGAAAGTAAGTTCAGTTTGCCGATCGATCAAAAGGTACTTGATTTTCTGGCAAGTTTTGATTATGTTGATTGAGAAATATTAACCGCAAAATAGATTGATTGAGGTAGAAGTCCACAACTCGCTGCTCCGTTTCCTGCGATCGAACTCGGAGCCGCAGTGGCCACATCATTTGACAATGGCGCGTCTCGTGGCGCGGGCTTTGCGTTTGGGGCGCAGCGCTCTGATTCAAACAGGGCTTACCGCAGGAGTCTATCAACGGCGGTATCGAGTCAGTTATTTGATGCCGATTTTAATGTGGCCGGAGCCTGTGATTTTAGTGGCGCCGACACGGACGATCGAGCATTTGAGAGCAGTGGAAATTCCCCGATTGCAAGAGTGGCTGCAAACCGATCGCCAGATCGCCACCTATGACCAAAATACCAATTTCCCAGGACTAATGCTAGCAGATCCGCAATCTTGGCTGGCGTCGCGCTTGGCGACTGATGCACAATTTCATAGCAAGATTCCGACAATTATTGATGGTGTGGATGACTTGGAATCTTGGACTCGCGAGCAATTGACGGCGAGTTTGCATCCGGGAGACTGGAATGACTTGATGCTGGCTGTACCGCAGGAAGTCGATGCAATTCTGCAAGTGCGGGTACTGTTAACGCGGGCTTGCTTTCTGCATCCAGCGAAACCTGATGAGTGCTATTTGTTGGAAACCGCAGAGCAAAATATTTTGAAAGGGCTGTTTGAAACGATCGAGCCTTCCGGGCTGATTCCGGCGGCTTGGAGCAATTTTTGGCGGCGGTGGAAAAGCAACGGACAACTGAGATGGGCACAAATTAATCGATCGGCTGGGTCTTTTTCTCTGTACTGCGCGCCGATTCAGGTGGCGGAGGTTTTGAGCAAAATTTGGTCTGCCGTGCCTGTGGTGTTGATTGGTGGGGCGGTGGATGTGGAACAAACGGCTCCGATTTTCCGGCAAATGCTGGGACTTCCAGAATTGACTAGCGTTAAGTTTTCGCCCGATCGACAAAGTGAACTAATTCAACTTTACATTCCCAACTGGCTGCCACTACCGAATACGCCGGAATTTCAGGGAGTTTTAATTGAAGAAATTCGGACTTTACTGTTTATGAGCGCGTCGGTAGCGGGTTTAACTGTGCTGATAGTCGGAGATGTACCGCTGAAGGCTCGGCTGGCCGCTATTTTGGCTTCTGAGTTCGGTTCTCGGGTGCAGGTGGAAAAAACCGATGTGGGTGAGAATGGGATTTTGGTGACTGGATGGGAGTTTTGGCGTCAACATCAGGGGGAATTGAGCGCGCCTCACTTGCTGGCGATCGCTACTTTGCCGCTTCCTTCAATGGAAAATCCTTTAGTGACGGCGCGGGTAGCTTATTATAAGGAACGGCGTCAAGATTGGTTTCGGCTGTATTTGTTGCCTGCGGCGTTGAATGAGTTGCAAAGGGCGATCGGGCCTGTGCGAGAAAGGCAGGGCGTAGTGGCGATTTTCGACACCAGGGTGCTTCACCGTAGTTATGGACAGCAAGTTTTGGCGGCAATGAGTCCGTTTGCGAGGATTGATTATCTCGATACAACTTGGCTGACGCAGGCTTGAGAATACCTATTAGCCTATAATTTTCTTAGGTATTGTAATTGAAATTTAATTAGTAAACAAAGATTATGGGCGAATCTAAACGTCGCAAAGAGTCGATCGGCGACAAATACGGTACAGAAGAGCGTATCTATCCGTGGCTGCCGATCACGAAAACCCAAAGCGCAGATTTTGTGAAATGGACAAGTCGCGGAAGCTGGACGGGAATTAGTTTGTTGGTTGGTTGGTGGATTGTAGTGCGGTTTGTTGGGCCCGCGGCGGGTTGGTGGGTGGTTGATTGATTGGTGGCTCGACAAATGCCTGTCTTATGGGCATTGTGTCGAGTGCGACAGAATTATTTGGAAATTTTTAGTTGCGAATTTGGACTAAGTATGGTATGTTGGTTATCTACGGGCAATTAGCACAGTGGTAGCGCACTTCCTTCACACGGAAGGGGTCACAGGTTCAAATCCTGTATTGCCCATATTTTTATATTTTACACTGACAAATTAAATTTCATTGTTGATACATGGATGTCGTCAAAGCACATTAGATGTCGTTGTGATAAGAGGTTGAAGTTTTTGTGTATCCTATTGGGCGTTGCCTAAAGTTATGAAAGAGGCAATGATTTCTTAGTTGGCGGTATCAGCACAGTCCTAATAAAGGAGATGAGTCTTTGATCGCCCTTCTGGCAATGTGTGTGCAACATTCGGAATACAGCCGCTTTTAAGAAAGCTCGATCGCTAATTCCCATTTCCTCATATAAAGTTGCATAACGATCGATTCCATCCACCAATTCTTGGTCAGAATTAGGCACAATGTTTGCAGATTTACACCAATGCTTAAAATCATCGAGCCAGCTCTTGAATTTCGGGTCTAGCACGTCTTTTTCATATCGTTCTCGGATGTGGAACACCTCATCCCAAGTAACCACCTCTTCAGTGTTCAGCTCAAACTCGATTTGCCATCTTGGTACTTGACCAATTGCTGTATGTGTGCCAGCAAAAGGCTGACTGTTTTCGAGAGAGAGTTTGATTCCTGTAGAGTTATAGGGATCAAACGACTTGCGACGAGTACCGTCATCCCTAGTGAGAATGTCCTTAGCGAGCTTGTAGCGAGAATTGCATTTATTTCCCATTGGAACAAGGTTACGCAAATTTGAAGCTGCGAATGGGTATTTGCTTTCTGCCAGGTAATGATCCAATGCCTCGCGGGGTACTCTTGGTGCATCAAAGTTCTCACACCCGCAGAAAGGACAGGTGTGAGAGGGAACTGCATCATAAATTACGGTTCTTCCTTACTTGGTATGCTAAATCAATAGCTAAATCAGTAAAAATATCTGAACAAATATATAGAAAAGTAAATCAAGTCTTGATCAGGCTTGACATTTAGGCTTATTTAATTGT
>CASBQF010000009.1 GCA_949127775.1 Oscillatoriales cyanobacterium PMM_0080 | reverse complement strand
TTTTCGCGCCGAAAGTAAGACGGAACTAAAATAATTCCCTCGATGACAAGAATGCTGGCAAATACCCACAAAGCTATTTGCCTAGACAAACGAGATTTGAAAAAACCCAAAAATGATAAAATGCGCACTGACATAAAATTTAGTATTCTGCAAATGGCTAATTTAGGATATAGGAAAAGAAACCGGGTTTCTCGTAATAAGTTTTGGGTTTGTCAACGAAGCAACAGATAGGACGTAGGGTTGAAACTGCGCCTAGACAAACGAAGTCCGCCTCCGCGGACTGAAGAATATCACGTAATTTTAATCGCCCGCTTTTCAACCCGCGGAGGCGGGTTTTGTTTGACAAGAAGCGGTTTCAACCGCCCGGTCTTCTTCTTTAGCAGACCCCTTAATCATATAATAAACAAATTAAACCAAAACTGGGCTAGCTAACCTGCCTTCAAGCAAATAAGTATTCATATCACCCTTGCCTTTGACATGGATAATTCCTCTGTCTTCAAATAGATACTTATTTTGCAAGATATCGTAAGTTGATTTTGTGACTTGAATCGCGCCAGCAATCCCGTGGGATTCCATGCGGGCTGCTGTATTCACGGCATCGCCCCAGAGGTCGTAAATGAATTTTTTGGTGCCAATAACCCCCGCAATCGCAGGCCCGGTATTGATGCCGATGCGAATGTTAATTGCTGCATGATGTTTAGCGTTAAATTTTGCCAATTCCTCCTGCATATCTAAGGCCATTTCCGCAATGCTTTCGGCGTGGTTGGTGCTGGGATTTGGCAAACCTCCCACTACCATGTAAGCATCTCCAATTGTTTTGATTTTTTCCAAGCCGTACTTTTCTGTCAAATCATCGAAGGCGGAAAAAATTTCGTTAAGAAAAACGAGCAATTCTTCGGGAGATATTTGTGCTGAAAGCACGGTAAAACCCACGATATCCGCAAACAAAATCGTGACTTCTGCGAAGCCGTCAGCAATGCTATTTTGACCATCTTTTAACCTAGCAGCAATGGATTCGGGTAAAATATTGAGCAGCAGGCGATCGCTCTTTTCCTGTTCTTTCAATAATTCTACATTAGTTTCTTGCAATTGTGCCGTGCGTTCCCTGACGCGCTGTTCTAATTGTTTGGCATTTTGTCGCAACCTGCTGATAGACAAAGTTAATCCTGCAATGCCTAAAATTGAAAGTCCTGCTAACAGTAAAAACAAATCTTTGAGTCCGCCGCGAGTCTTTTGAGTGATGCTATCCAGAGGTTGAGTAATTTCTAATATCCCCCGTACATCTCCGACTTTCCAGTCTTTTTTAGGACTGTCGCGGTTAGTATTGTGACAGTTAACGCAACTAGGAAGCAGAATATCTGCCTGGGCATATCGAAATGCGGGCTTACCGCGAAAATTCTCAGTGCGAAAAAAATTTTCGGTTGGATTTTGCATCAAATAGGTAATAGCTTGACGTTCAAAATCGTCCCGGGCGCCACCTTCTTCTCGCCGCCAGGGAAACGGGTAGTCGCTGTAGAGACGAACTGATACTTCGGGATTTTTGTTGGTGATCTGGTTGCCGAGTTCTATTAAGAAGGTGGCAGGTACGGGAACTGTTGCTTTTGTTGATATTGGGTTATAGTCGTGAGTAAAGTTAATCGCTTTAGCGGTGTTGAGAGGACTGATAACATCGGAACTGTAAAGGGTGCGGGCTTCTTTAATAGCTTGGGCGTAGAGGGTGGCATTTTGGAGGGCTTGCGATTCTATTAGGGTAGAGGAAAGACGAGACATACTTGCCATCGCTACTCCTACACCTACACAGAATAAGATTGTCACCGCAAGGATAATTCGTTTGTAAATTAATTTGCTGATGGCAGCCCGAATCTGAGAAATTAACTGGCGCATGGTATCCTCAAGTGTGAGGTTTAATCTTTATTTGAATTTATGCACTACTAACATAACACTACTTTTTTAGAGTGTTTTGCTGGCGTCTGGGGTAAAGCAAGACTGGAGAGTGCAAATAAACATTAGATGGGGAGAGGGCGGGTTTTGCCTTGATCAACTGGTTTGTTTCATAGATTTTTAGCTAAACCAGCCCCTACAAATCGGGCGGGTTTTGCCTTGATCAACTGGCTGATATCATAGATTTTTAGCTAAACCCGCCCCTACAAGTTAGGATAGCGATCGTAGTCTACGGTTGGCGATCGTGAATTCTGACTCTACTGTCTCACCTGCGCGCGAAATTTTTCCGGGAGAAGTTTTCGTCAATACTGCGGATTTTGATAGCGGTATTCGGCGACTCTTACCTAAATATGACGAAATGCTAGATGTATTAGTCGGCTGCATTGCTAGCAGCAACCAGCGCATTTTAGAACTCGGATGTGGTACGGGGGAACTGAGTTTAAAAGTTCTGGAATGCTATCCGTATGCGGAAATAGTGGCTGTGGATTATTCGCCACGAATGCTGGATTTTGCCCGCGCCAAAATAGGGGCGGCAGGATACGAATCTAGGTGGACTGGCATAGAATTGGATTTTGGAGAATGGGCAAACAATCCAAATTTTTCTGGATGGGGCGATAAATTTAATGCTTGTATTTCTTCTCTGGCAATTCATCATCTTGAGGATGAGATGAAGCTGAAATTGTTTCAACGGATTCGCGAAAGTTTAAATGCTGGCGGCTGTTTTTGGAATGCTGATCCTGTTTTATCGGAATCAACAGCAATGAAGGATATTTATCAAGCGGCGCGAGAAGATTGGGCGCTAAGTCAGGGGGAAACTTTAGCACAAGTTCGGGCAAGTGTGGGCACGAGTGTGTCTTATGGGTATTCTAATCCCGATCGCCTAGCGACACTTTCGGCACAGTTGGAAATGCTGCAAAATGCTGGATTTGAGACTGTGGCAGTGCCTTGGAAATACTATGGTATGGCGGTGTTTGGGGGATTTGTTAATTAAAAAAAAGTAGTTTTTCCTCGACACAATTATCACGTTTCAATCGACTTGTAAGGTGCGTCAGATTTATGAGGTGCGCGAAATAATTAGGGTTTCTCTCGCTCCGCACCCTACTGACTTACCGCTTAAAGAAAGATTGCAGTTAGTATTTTATGTTACTAATCTGGGCTGTGAAAAATATATAATAGTGTCAGGATTGAGGAAACAAAATGACTGCAACTGCGATTCAAAGTATTGACTGGGATGCTTTTTGTTCGGAACTGTCGGGAATCGAAATAATTCGCGATCGCGCGCAAGTTGTCAAGCTATCTCAAGATTATTATCACTTCAGTCCTGTTTTGCAACCTATCTTAAGTGATAAAACTGGGGATTTAGTAGTTCGTCCCGCCAGCGAAGCCGAAGTTTTGCGAATAGCTGCGGCCTGCGTCAAATCCCAAATTCCGCTGACTGTCAGAGGTGCGGGAACGGGCAATTATGGGCAGTGCATCCCCCTCAACGGCGGCGTCATTTTAGATACCAGCAAAATGAACAGTATTCGCTGGATCAAACCGGGTTTAGCTTGCGTAGAACCGGGGGTGAAAATGTCGGTTTTCGACAAACAAGCCAGAGAAACTGGTTGGGAATTGCGGATGGTTCCCTCAACTTACCGCACCGCAACGATTGGGGGATTTATCGGCGGCGGTAGCGGGGGAATTGGTTCGATTACTTACGGCCAGTTGCGCGATCGGGGAAATCTTCATGCGGTGCGAGTAGTTACAATGGAAGATGAGCCGCGCGTCATCGAATTGCGCGGGGATGAAGTGCAGAAAGTCAATCACGCTTATGGCACAAATGGGATTATTACTGAGTTAGAAATTCCCCTCGCCCCTGCTTATCCTTGGGCAGAAATCATCGTCGCTTTTGATGATTTTATGACATCGGCAAACTTCGGTCAAGCTTTGGGCGATGCTGACGGCATTATCAAAAAACTAATTTGTGTTTGTGCTTGGCCAATTCCTGCTTATTTTGCGGCTTTCCGCGATGCGATTCCTGAAGGCAAGCACTGCGCTTTGCTAATGGTAGCTGAATCTTCTCTGGAACCGCTGCAAGATTTGGTGCGCGAATATGGTGGCACAATTTGCCATCAAAAAAGCGCGCAAGAAGCGAGCAAAGGTGCGGCAATTGCTGAATATACTTGGAATCATACGACTCTGCACGCTCGCAGCGCTGACCCATCTCTGACTTATTTGCAGACGCTTTTTCCCGCAGATCAAGGTTTGAAATTAGTTGAGGAACTGTATCATTACTATGGCGATGAGGTGATAATGCACTTGGAGTTTTTACGGATGAACGGTCGGGCGATCGCGGCGGCTTTGCAAATAGTTCGCTACACTACGGAAGCACGGCTTAATGAAATTATTCGCTATCACGAAAAGCAAGGTGCGCTGATTGCTAATCCCCATACTTATATATTGGAAGATGGAGGGATGAAGAGTGTTAATGTGGAACAGTTGCAGTTTAAAGAGTTGGTCGATCCTTACGGTTTGTTGAATCCTGGTAAAATGCGGGCGTGGTTGGAACGGGATTGAGGGCGATGGTTTGTAGATAAGACTCGGCGGTTGAAACCGCGACTACACAAACGAAGTCCGCGCAACGCGAGACTAAGAAATTAAGATTGGGATTCGGCGATTGAAATCGCTGCTAGACAAACGAAGTTCGGATGGTGCGCGGACTAAGAAAGCAATTTAAGGGACGGGGGCGGTAATTTCTGTGGGTGCGATCGCCCCCGGTGTAGGTACTGCTGGTTTTTCGAGTAGTAGGCGCTGTTTGTTGCGAAATTCTGCGGCCGCCTCGTTCAAGTTTTGACGCTGTTCAGTGTTGAATTCTTCCATGCTGCGGCCGTTTCCCAATCGGGATCGGTGAATTAAATCAAATATTCCGCTACCGCTGCTGCGGCCGGAAAAAGGGTCGGTGTTGTCTTGAGTTTGAAAGTCTTGCAGTGGTTGGGGAGAATTAGTTAAACCGCTGGCTTGAGCGAAGGTTGCTTGAGGTGAGAAAAGAGCACAGGAGGCGATCGCGCTTGCAGCAATCCGAATCATCCAATTGCCTGATTTAGAAGTTTTGATGTTCATGATTTATTAGTTCAACCTTCAAAAAAACTATTGTATCTCAACAATATTCTGACTGGCGGCTAAATATTATATTACTTCGATCGGGCTCGCGTAGACGGCAATGCCCAAGGAGTGTCAACTTAAGCCGGAAAGTCATCAGAAATCTCGCTTTTATCCGAGATTCGATCCCCCTAAATCCCCCTTAAGAAGGGGGACTTTGAGCGCTTCTTGTCCCCCCCTTCTTAAGGGGGGTTAGGGGGGATCTAGACCTAATCGTCAAACAGTCTTCTGTGACTACGTTTGACGTGTTTGTTGACACGCTTTGGACACGGCGCTGTGTCCTACAATTGACGGTGCATATCGCCCTAAGCAAACCGGCGTCTCAGCAGCGGTTGAATGCTGAGGAGCGCCACCAAATCAAACACTAGCAGCACCAATAGCGCTCCTCCAAAGGTAACTGTACCCCAAGGAGCTTGCATCACGACGCTCGCTAGCGACCAATCGCTGTGCAGGTAGAGGTAGCGGATGGGTTCGATCGCGTAACTCAGCGGATTGAGAGTCACGACAACTTGCAGCCAGTCTGGCATAAATGACAGCGGCGCAAGGGCGGTGCTCGCGAATAATAGCGGCAAGTTAGTCACAAAAATTACTGCGATTAATTCTACGTGGCCGGGAAGAGCGAAGGCTAAACCGAGGCTCAAACCGGTGACTCCTAAAACTAACAGTAAGACAATCAGGGCGATCGCGCCTAGTCCGGCAATTCCCGGTAATCCGGAACCCAGAAATGCTCCCGCCGTAACGATTGTGCTTGTTTGGATAAAGCTGAGGGTGACGATGAAAATAGCCGAAGCGAGGACAATCGAAAATCTCGAAGCCAGCGGCGCGACTAATAAGCGGTTGAGAAATCCGAATTCGCGATCGAACATAATCGGTAAACCGGCATTCAGCGCGCCTGCAAATGCTGTAAACACGATGACGCCAGCGCCGAGAAATTGTCCGTAATTCTGGCTTTCGCCGAACAAGCCGGCTGGTGCATTTTTAAACAGAGCTCCGAATAAAACCAACCACATCAGCGGCTGAATGATTCCTGCAACTAGCGTCGAGGGGCGGCGCTGCAATTGAATAAACAGGCGCTTGGTTAGGGCGAGTGTTTCTTGAATAAAGTCTGCCAGCAGGGAACTGTTGGAGGCTGTAATCGCCGCCCGGGGCGATCGTTGCTGGTTGAGGTTGTTGGGGGATGTGACAGTACCGCTCATAATTGCTTGTTGATTTTGACTATGGTGATTATTTTTACAGGAAATATGATGAAAGGGATTTTTGCAGGCTGCTTTGATTATAGGCTATTTGGAGTTGAGAGGGCGGGGTTGCGTGTTCATCGAGTAGCTGGCATGACAGGATAAGTTTGTGGTAAAATTAGTGAACGCTACATATTAATAATTTAGTTTTTCGACTATTAAGAAAATTGGAGGATAAGTTGATGTCATCAAGTGCGTGAAGCGTAGCTATCCCGTAGGGAATCGACACTTTGGTCAAAATCATGGAATCTCTGCCGCCAACTGTGCAAGATATAGTTGTTGAACATTTGAAAGAATACATTCGTAAATATAAGATTACTGTTACTGTGAGTCCTGACGGTAAGTTGGAAATTCCGGCAGAGATTGAAAGTCAACTGAAAGCGGGCGATAAATACACAGTTACAGTTATAGAAGATAGCATTATTTTTCAGAAAATGAAAGCAGGTTTTGACTGGGAGGAATGGCGGCGACGTATAGATTCATTACCACCAGATCCCAATCCGATGACAATAGAGGAAATTTGTGAAGTTGTCCGGCAAGTGCGCCGCGAAAAACAGTCTGAAAGAGAGTCACAGCTATGAAAGTTGTACTGGATACCAATATCTTTAACTTTAGGATATAATTGTATTGATAAAAAGTTGACTTCTTCCAATATGCCAGCCAAAGATCTCTATCACAATGTTGTCAAAAATGCTCTAATCAAAGACGGATGGAGAATTACCCACGATCCCTTGCGATTAAAATGGGGAATTAAAGATATGTACGTCTATTTGGGTGCAGAGCGGATTTTAAGTGCTGAGAAGGCTGGACAGAAGATAGCTGTAGAAGTCAAGAGTTTTGTGGGCGCATCAGACATGAATGACCTGGAGAATGCGCTGGGTCAATATTTAGTTTACCGTTCGGTAATCGCTAGAACTGAACCCGATAGAAAGCTCTATCTAGCTATTAAACAAGCAGTTTTCGGCGAATTATTGTCGGAACCGCTTGGTCAAATTATTAGAGCCGATTATCAAGTATGTTTAATCGTTTTTGCCGAAAAGAATGAGGAGATAGTACAATGGGAACCTTAGCAAATTATCGTCGCATTATTAAAGAAATTATGACTGAATATTCTCGAATACCTTATGCTTATGGAGATATTCAGATTCAAACTGTTTTGGATAGGGATTCAGACCGTTATTTGCTAATAATATTGGGACGTGAAAACGATATCAGAGTTCACGGATGTTTAGTTCATGTTGATATTATTGATGGAAAAATTTGGATTCAAAGAGATGGAACCGAAGAGGGAATTGCCAATGAGTTAGTAGCGGGAGGAATCCCAAAAGAACAGATTGTTTTGGGATTTCGTGCTCCCCATATTCGGCAGTACACGGAATTTGCTGTAAATTAAATATGGAGGATAAACCTATGTCATCAAGTGCAAATATGATTTTAGCTACGGCAATTGCTGCTGGTGCTGATGCGATTGTTACGGGGGATTTGGATTTGTTAGTATTGCAGGAATATGAAGGGATTGTTATTGTTACAGCTAGGGATTTTCTAGAGCGTTATTTTCCCTAAATTATAGATAAATGAGAATCAACCATGACCGCAACTCCTACCCAAATTAAGCATAATCTCACTTTTAAGCAATTTGTCAAGCAACTTCCCGACGCAGATGGCCGCTATGAACTTGTTAATGGAGAGATTGTTAAAATCTTACCAACAATCAGACTGCACGAAAATGTAGCTGATTTTATTGAAAATACCTTCCGAGACGAAGTGAAACGCCTCAACCTAAATTACAGGATATCTGGCAGAATTGTAGTCAGGACTTTAACCTCAAATGGTAGAGAACAAGGCCGCCATCCTGATGTTAGTGTAGTAGATAAAATTCTCTGGGAATCACAGCCTTTCGCCCATTCAGCCATAACTGAACCGCTGCAATTAGTTGTAGAAGTTGTCTCGACAAATTGGGAAGATGATTATATCGATAAGCTGGATGAATATCAGCGGCTGGGAATTTCGGAATACTGGATTGTCGATTATTTAGCTTTGGGAAGTCGCGATTATTTGGGTAATCCCAAAGTTGCCACAGTTTTTGTTTACCTGCTTGATGAAAATGGGGTTTATCAAATGACTGCTTTCCGAGGAAATGAGCGAATTGTTTCTCGGACTTTTTCAGAATTAGCGCTGACAGCAGAGCAAGTCTTGGATGTATGATATCAATTCCGGTTGCACCGGAATGATAGAGGAGACGGCAGTGCCGTCTCCCTACCCAAAATAATATTGTAGGGACACGGCACTGCCGTGTCCCTACAGATGTCGCTTTCACCAATTGGTATAATTTAAGACCGCATCGACGCCTTTTGCTCGGCCTTCAAATCGCGGTTGCTAGCAGCAGCCAACTCCGCATCCAACAGCGTCTTACCAGTCGCCGCCAAATACACATCATCCAAACTCGGACGAGATTGAGCAATGCCAAAAGTAGGCAATCCCGCATCTTTCAAAGCTTGCTGAATTGTCACCAGCGCGTCGCTGTGCGGTGTTACTACTAAATTTAGAGAATTTCCTTGAGCCGCGTTGACAATCACTTCCTGCACGAAAGAGAGCGATTCCATCAGAGCTTTTGCTGTTTCTGCTTCTGCGATCGGCGAAAACTCCCGAATCCGCAGCGTCACCCGATCGCCCCCAACCCGATTTTTCAACTCCTCCGGCGTCCCCTGTGCAATCACTGTACCTTTGTCAATAATCGCGACGCGATCAGCTAAAGCATCCACTTCTTCCAGATAATGACTCGTAATCAAAACCGTCGTACCCTCATCCCGCAAGCGGCGCAGGAAATCCCACACCACCACCCGGCTTTCAATATCCAGCCCGACAGTCGGTTCGTCTAGCACCAAAACATCCGGCTGATGTAGCAATCCAGCCGCTAAATCCAAGCGTTTGCGAATCCCGCCGGAATACGTGCCCGTCTTCTTATTTTCCCACTCCTCCAAACCGAGGAGTTTCACCATTTCGTCAATCCGTCCTTTAATAGTCTTACGTGGCAAATGGTAAAGCGCTGCTTGCAATTGCAGGAGTTCCCGCCCCGTCAGCACCTTATCGAGAGCAACTTCTTGGGCCACATAGCCTAGTTTCTGTCTGGCCATTCTCGGCTGGCTGACTGCTGAAATGCCTGAAACTTCAATCCGTCCGCGATCGGGCGCGCTCAATGTACAAAGTACCCGCAGGGTGGTGGTTTTGCCAGCACCGTTGGGGCCTAGCAAACCAAATATTTCCCCCGGTTCTACCTTGAAGGAAACATCTTTAACGGCTTCTACATTACCGTAGCGTTTCTGAAGATTTTCAATTAAAACGGCGGGAGCCATATTATTTTAGGGATGAACTGGTTGTTAATATTTTGACACTTTCCGGCTCAAATTGCCGGAATGGGCGATCGACCTACGGGAATGGCTTGTAAATTTAACTTAACTATGGGCGGGTTTTACCAACCATACTTCGACACTTCGACTACGCTGATTAAGCAACCGCCACGCAATGGCTTTCTCGGCCTTACCTCCTAAAACCAGTAATCTCGTATACTTCGACTACGCTCAGTAGACAAGATTACAAGATTTATTTTAATCAAATTTTGTAACAGGCTCTCCGGCCTGTTCCACAAGAAAAAATGTTTTTTGTGGAACGGGCCGGAGAGCCCGTCCTAGTTATTTTTGCAATCTTGTCTAGTAACCAACCACGACTAAATTTTTTGGCAAAAATAATGAGTCTTGAGTTAACTCTAACTTTTGGGTTAGCAACTCAAAACTCATCTTTTTTTTAACAAGTAGAGATGCACCCGAAACCTGTTATTTTATAATTATCTCTACCTTTAGGCTGATGTCGATTGCGATTTTAATAATCGTCAACCGTTTCAAAACACATCAAACTGTCTAACGCGTAATCTCACCCATAGAAATGCCACTACTCAAAGTTTTTAACGGGCAATTTCTACTTTTAACTCCGGTAAAGAGAGTTGGTGGTCGCGTCTTTAATCGATAATTTTCACCCAACCGCGGCGCACGTTGTACAGCAGTCGGTTGATGATTGCATACTCGTCGTCATTCAGCGTTCTTTCTAAAAGTGCAGATCTGAGCTGTCTCCGATCGTGGCGAGTCACGACGCTGGAGAACATGACCTGACCAAATAACTCTTCGAGTGTCATTTGGGAGACTGACATCATAAACCTCCTAGTTGATCGAGAGACATAAAATTTTTACAGGCTGATAATAATTTTATTATGCTCTATTCGATCGGCCCCAAAGGCGATCGAAAACATTGACACGGTGTGATTTTTGCGCTAAAAATCTGTGACAGAGACTGTGATGTCAAGTGACTTGGATCTTTTAAATTTGTGATGGTTGTCACAGAAGGAAGAAGGAAGAAGGAAGAAGGTCATACTGGCGATCGGCAACGATCGATCTAAACGGAGGAGACGGCTTGGCCTTTGTCCCTACCCGGATTAATTGTAGGGAAACGGCACTGCCACTGCCGTGTCCTGATTCAAGGAAGAAGGAAGAGGGAAGAAGGCCATACTGGCGATCGGCAACGATCTAAACGGAGGAGACGGCAGTGCCGTGTCCCTACCCGGATTTATTGTAGGGACACGGCACTGCCGTCTCCTGATTTCGGGTGATATTAATTCCGATGCTACCGGATTTGATATAACCCCTTCTCAACGTCTGGCAATTTTTCAGCTAATTGAGGCATCGCTCGATCGTCGCCACAACCGACTCTGCCAAATCTTTCAGCGCGTAACCGCCCTCCAAACCAAAGGCGATGCGACGGGTGATTTGCAGGCAGTATCCGGTGAAAGTCCCGAAATCTGACGGCGCTAGATTCATACTCGCCAGCGGATCGGAGGCTGTAGCGTCGTAACCAGCGCTGACAATCAACAAATCCGGTTCAAAATTTGACAAAAACGGTACAACTTGAGATTCAAAGGCGCTCAGGTATTCAGCAATGCCGCCGCCCGGATACAGGGGAATATTCAACACGTTGTCGTAGCTGCCGCGTTCGTCGGCATCTCCCGTTCCCGGATAGCACGGAGATTGGTGCAGGGAACAATAGGCAATTTGTCGGCAGTTTTCCACCAAAGCTTGAGTGCCGTTACCGTGGTGCACGTCCCAGTCGAGGACGGCGACGCGGTTGATTCCTGGCTGTTCCAGGGCGTAATGGGCGGCGATCGCAGCATTGGAAAACAAGCAAAAACCCATCGCCCGATCGCTCTCAGCATGATGTCCCGGCGGTCTCGCCAGCACAAAAGCGGGTTCGTTTCTGGCTAGGACTCGATCGACCCCATCGAGCCAAGCACTCGCCGCCAGCAGCGCTACATCGTAACTTTCCGCAGAAATCGGCGTGTCACCGTCGAGGTAGCCACCTCCCCGACGAGCCAAATGTTCGACTTCTTTGATGTATCTTGGCGCGTGAACTTTTTTGATCGCTGCGAGTAGTTCTGGTTCGCGATCTGCAACAGGGGTGGGTAGTTGCCACTCAAGGCGATCGGCCCAAGGAGCAGCTAAGAGAGCATTGGCGATCGCCGTTAAACGTTCTGGTCGCTCTGGGTGAAGCATTCCAGTCTTGTGTAGCAAGAAATCTTCGGAGTAGATGACGGGTAGCATCAGCAGATTTTATATTTTATATTTTCGATTTTAGATGGTCGATCGATTTTAGATTTTAGATACTCCGCCGAAGGGCTTAGCACAAGTTTTAGATTTTAGATTAAATAATTGCAGAATTCAAGCACCCATTCTCTTTTTTGTATGCCCGAAAAAATCCTTAGAAATGCCTTCTGCTGTCTGCCTAAAACAAACTTTTTAGGTTTTCCCAATTGATGACTAAATCACCAACTACCAAATTACTAATTGTGCTTGTTTCGTGCATTAATTTTTCTGGCGACTTTTCGCTAAATTTCAAGACAAATTGTGATATAATTTTAGGAGTAATTTGCAATATTTGGCAGCTCTACTGAATCCAAATCGATTTTATCGGATTTTTGGGATTTATGGCGGTCAAATTTAAATTTTTAACGGAGTTTTTCAACCTATGAGTATCTCTGAGTCGCGGATAATCCCGACGGATCTGGGTGGTGAGATGTCCCGATCGTACTTGGAATACGCCATGAGCGTAATTGTCGGTCGGGCACTACCAGATGCTAGGGACGGTCTCAAGCCCGTTCACCGACGCATTCTCTACGCCATGAACGAATTGGGCTTGACACCCGATCGACCTTTCCGCAAATGCGCCCGCGTCGTCGGGGAGGTACTGGGTAAGTATCACCCGCACGGAGATACAGCGGTTTACGACGCCCTAGTCCGAATGGCTCAAGATTTCTCAATGCGGGAACGGCTAATCAACGGTCACGGTAATTTCGGGTCAGTAGACAACGACCCCGCCGCAGCCATGCGGTACACCGAGTGTCGCCTCACCTCGCTGACTCACGACGCTTTGCTACGCGACATCGACTCCGAAACAGTTGATTTCGGCGACAACTTCGACGGTTCCCAGCAAGAACCCCTGGTACTCCCAGCCCGCATCCCCCAAATTTTGCTCAACGGTTCCTCCGGGATTGCCGTCGGGATGGCAACCAACATTCCGCCGCACAACTTGGGCGAAATAATTGACGGTTTCTTAGCCCTAATCCACAATCCAGGAATTACCGACCTGGAATTGATGCAGTATATCCCCGGCCCAGACTTCCCCACCGGCGGGCAAATTCTCGGCAGAGGCGGCATTCGCGATGCTTATACCACCGGGCGCGGCTCGATTACAATGCGCGGAGTCGCCGGCATTGAAACGATCGAACATCCCGGCCGTCCCGACAAAGAAGCAATTATTATCACCGAATTGCCTTACCAAACAAACAAGGCAGCGTTAATTGAGAAAATTGCCGAGCTAGTAAACGACAAAAGATTAGATGGAATTTCCGACATTCGCGACGAAAGCGATAGAGACGGAATGCGCATCGTGATCGAACTCAAGCGCGACGCTTATCCCCGCGTCGTCCTCAATAACCTCTACAAACAAACACCCCTCCAAGCTAACTTTGGAGCCAATATGTTAGCGCTGGTAAATGGGGAACCCCAACTACTGACGCTCTCCCAATTCCTCAATGTCTTCCTCGACTTCCGCATTGAGACAATTACTCGTCGGACTCAATTTGAACTCCGCAAAGCAGAAGAACGCGACCATCTTTTGCAAGGCTTATTAATTGCCCTAGACAACTTAGATGCAATTATTCACCTAATTCGTGCCGCTGCCGACTCCGCAGCAGCGAAACAGGAATTGATCGATAATTACGGTCTTTCCGAACAGCAATCCGATGCAATTCTGCAAATGCAGCTCCGACGCTTGACAGCATTGGAAGCGCAGAAGATTCAGCAAGAACACGAAGAACTGCGCACTAAAATTGCCGATTTGGAAGATATCTTAGCGCGCCGGGAACGCATCTTAGAAATCGCTGAAGTCGAAGCACTGGAAATCAAAACCAAAATCGCCACTCCTAGGCGCAGTATCATTGAACACGCCGAAGGAGAAATCGATGAAAGAGATTTAATTGCCAACGAACAAGCAATTATTCTGATCACAGAGCAAGGCTACATCAAGCGGATGCCGGTCAGCACTTTCGAGGCCCAAAGTCGCGCTACTCGTGGCAAAGCAGGCGCGAAAATGAAGGAAGATGACGGAGTAGAACATTTCCTTTCCTGCTGCGATCACGATAGCGTTTTGTTCTTCAGTGACAGGGGCGTAGTTTACTCTGTCAAAGCTTATCAAATCCCGATCTGTTCGCGGACTGCCCGCGGTACTCCCGTGGTGCAACTGTTGCCGATTCCGATAGAAGAAAAAATCACTTCTATGGTGTCAGTGACCGAATTTACTAGCGAAGAATACTTGGTGATGCTGACTCGCGGCGGCTACATCAAGAAAACTGCACTTTCAGCTTTTGGTAACATCCGCACTAATGGCTTGATCGCGATTTCTCTAGAAGAAGGCGACCAATTGCGCTGGGTGCGGAGAGCAAAAGTTGGTGATAGTATCATCATCGGTACGCGCCAAGGTATGGCGATTCATTTCCGCACCAATCATGAACAGTTGCGCCCTGTTGGCCGCGCGACGCGGGGTGTGAAATCGATGAAATTGCGATCGGGCGATGAGTTGATCAGCATGGACATTTTGCCGAGTTCCATTGTTGCCGAAATTGCTGATACTGAAGATTCGGAATTGGAAGGAGCAGATATTGCTCTGTTAGAAACGGGCGATTCGGAATTGGAAGGCGCAGAAATTGCTGAATTGGAAACGGAAGATGTGGAATTGGAAGACGAAGAATTAGAACTGGAAGCTGAGGAAATTGAAGGCGAAGATGCCGAAGAAATTGCCACAGTTAGCAGCGAAATTCCTTCGGTGTTGGTAATCACCATCAACGGTTACGGCAAGCGGGTTCCAGTTTCTCAATTCCGCCTCCAAAGACGGGCTGGCAAGGGATTGACGGCTACTAAATTCAAGTCGAAAAAGGGCAAGGATGAGGTAGCAGCGCTGCGAATTGTCAACGAAGATGACGAATTGATGATTATTACCAACCGAGGTATTATTATCCGTCAGGCTGTGAGTGCAATTTCCACGCAATCCCGGACTGCGACGGGCGTGCGGGTGCAGCGCTTGGACGAGGATGATTCGATAGTAGCTGTGGCTTTGGTGCCACCTGCGGGTGAAGAGTCGATCGAAGAAGCGGCATCCGAGGAATCCGAGGAAGCGGCAGAAGAGTAAAGGTTAATAGTTTGTAGGGTGCGCTTCGGTGCACCTTACTACTGAATGGTAAAAGTGCGGCGTATCTGGTAGGGGAGGGTTTAGCCGAGAATCCATGATACAAGGCAGTTTATCAAAGCAAAACCCTCCCTTTCCATCTAGATATTTTGGGTAAGTTATGACAAATAAATTTGTCGTAAGTCTTCTAAACCCTCAACTGTGAACAAGCTAGAAGTTATAGTTTGCAGCAAATTCAGATCGTCAATGGCAGAAATTTCTTCAAAAATCTCTAACCCGGAACTTCCAAACTTAAGCTGTAAACCTAACTGAATCCCTTGTAATAAAGCTTGTTTCGTCTGATTTTGAGATTCAGTTAATTGTAATTGAGATTCAGTTAACTGTGACTGAGATTCAGTTAACTGTGACTGAGTTTGAGAGAGACTGGCGGCTAATTCCTCGACAGTAGGAATAACATTACCTTCAGCATCGCACCATCTTAGCCAAGTATCATTGACACTTTCAAAGACACCACGCCAGAGGGTTAAACCTAAATCTACTAAGGGAAACCAAGTATCGGTTGTCGGCACATAGCGCCCCCCTTGTAGTTGAAAAATCTGTAAAGGGCGATCGCTCAATTCACCAAGAGGATCGTAAACAACATAATACATTACACCCATTAGGGCATAATCAGTAAATTTGCTACCCAATTCATTCCCCGGAGTCGGAGAAACAATTTCGATCGCAATTTCTGGAGGTTTGCCAAATTCCCAGAGTAAATACGAACGAACATCTCGCCGATCCCAACTATCCGCAACAGTCACATTTAAACTGAGGAATATATCAGGAACTATCGCCGGATGTCGAACTGTACGGAAGATACCCACATTAGCTGCGACAATGAACGGAATACCACCATTTAACTCATATCCAGAGAGAACTTCCGTAAGCAGTCGCTGTTGTTTTTCGTTAATGAAACTATCCAAGGGAGTATCATCTTCTTGTACGAGTTGTGTCGTATCTGGGTATTGACTGGGGTCAAGAGTTATTAGATCAGACATGGCTGATTTTGCTAGGATTAAATCGGGTTATGATTTTGCGATTTTCCTATGATAATCTTATCTCAATCTGGCAATCTTGTGTGAATTGTTAACAATTTGTAGGGATGTTGATGATACCCTAGTTGTAGGAACTCAGAGCCGAGAAATACTTGACAATTGATCCGATAATTGCTATAGCTTAATACAAGCATAAAGTTACTAGCAAAAGTCTGTAAAAATGCCTTATTTAACAGCAGCAAACGACATCAAAGCACTCATTGCTAAATTTGCCCAAGCTAAAATCCTGTGGGTGGATACAGAAATCGCTGACTATAAATCTAATCCCAGATTATCTCTAATTCAAGTGTTAGCTGACTCCACAGACTCGACGGGAGATGCCACTTTTCTACTAGATGTTTTGGATCAACCTGAATTGGCAAAAGATTTCGTAAGCCAAATCATGGTAAATCCAGATATTGAAAAAGTATTGCACAACGCCAGCTATGACATCAGATTTCTGGGAAATGACGACGCTCAAAATGTCACTTGCACATTAAAAATGGCGAGACAAATTCCAGCTTACATTCTGCCATTACCGAATCGACAACTAAAAACATTAATCGAAACACTTTGCGACATTGATTATGTAGATAAAACAGAACAAAGTGGCGATTGGGCAAAGCGTCCCCTGACTGAGAAGCAACTAGAATCTGCCAAGATGGACGCGGTTTATTTAGTTAAAGTGCATGAGCGCTTGCTAGAAATTCTTGCCGAATCTTACCCCGAACCCGCAACGGAAAACTTGACAGCCTTGGGGGAAAAATATCAGGAAATAGAATCTCAGTGGAAGCCGCTTGATTCAGAAATTGCTGAAGTGAAAGAACGATTTAAAGCAGGGATGATGGCGCAAAAGCTCAAAGATAGTTCTTGTTTTCAGCTTTCCAGTTCGATAACGATGAAAGTTGATTTTATGACGCTGGCGAGACTGACGCAAACTCAGGGGATTGAGTTAAAATTTCCGGTGACGCTGACAAAAGAAATTCAAAAACAGTTAGGGAAATTCATCACTCATCCATCTTTGCAAGTTGAGGATATTGCTAGTTGGCGGTTGAATTCCAACGTACAGCAGCGGCGCAAATCTACTACTAAAAAAAATGCCCCGGAACCGGAGAATGAGGATTTAACAGGATTGGGGAAAAGATATCAAGAAATTTTGCCTGAATGGAAGTTGCTAGATTCTGAAGTTGAGCATCTGAAAGAACGAATTAAAAAAGCAATGTTAGTGCAGAATAAGGGAAATACTCCGCATTTTAAGTTATCAAGTTCCTCGATTTTGAAGGCGGATTTTGCTAGCTTGGCTCAACTTGTGCAATCTGCGGGAGTTGAGTTAGATTTTATGGTGACGCTGACTCAATATATCCAAAAGCGGTTAGGGGAAGCAATCAATAAAATTGATGTGCAAATTGAGTATATTACCAGTTGGCGGATGACGGCTAAGACTGTGGAAGATGAAGATGAGGAAATTCCGTTTTGAGTAATAAAATATCACCTCTTCTCTCTGCTAAAATCTAATTAAGTGTTCACTTTCTGCAAGTTAAGACCCAAAAATATTGGGAACTATCAGTTGTTATCGAATTCCGAGACCAATCCATAAAAGTAATCGTTGTAGTCGGCGCTTACTTTGGGCTGCACATCCCGGCTCCTAATCAGCAAAAATCGAAGGTAAGGAGGTAGAGGCAGAGTGCGATCGCTGTGTTTGTGGCGCTCGCCTTACTGCTGCCATTAAAAAGGGGGGTAAAAGCGCGACGCGCTTTTATTAAATTGCTGAAGGATAGGCTTAAGGATGTTGAGGGGTAGGGCGATCTAATGCTGAGGTGTTACAAGTTGTTGCAGGTTAATGCAGTAATACACTAAAAGTGAGATAATAGCTCGTGTTAATTTATATAGTTAAACTTTTTTATGCAAAAAAAAGATATTCGGGACTTAATCCTTAAAGGGCAACAAGATATTGTAGTTGAAATTTATCGAAAACAGGGAATAGAGTTTACTAAGGAGGCTAGTTTGTCGCTTCTTCTTGGTCAAAACACAAGTGCAGTGGAAATCTACAGAATCTTTTCGGAGAGGGTTTTATATATTACATCTTCAGATAATAAATTGAGAAGGGAAGATATCGTAAAAGTAATTAAAAATGGTCTAAACATTTCTATTCCTAGCGAGGTAATGAACAGCCAAAATTTTAACAAAACAATTTCAGAGTATTTAGAATCTTGGGATGACTGTACTGTGCTTTATAATGAACTTTGTGATTGCTTGAAGTTTACCGGAATAGATGAGCATACAATCGGTATTGCTTGGGCAGCCGCCTTGCACATCTCCATATAGCTGTAGCTACCTGCAATACTAGATGTGTCTTATCTTGTCTGTGTCTAGGCTTGACACAGACAAGCGCGACGCTCGGCATTTATTGCGTTCACTGTATTTTGGGAACAAATCAACTATGGTTGGACAAATCAGAAAGTATAATAAATCAATTCATCTTAATCAAGTTTTAGACATATTTAAAACAGAAGAAAAATTACTAGGCTTGGTGCCTGATGATGCTTTACAGAAAGAACTAGATGATATAGAAAAGAATTTATTGAATGGCAAAGGTGAAGATAATAATAATAAATGGTCTATTAAAGCATGGGTTATAATGGATGGTGATGTAGTAATTGGATTTGCCTATGCTCGTGAGTATAATCTTGAGACAAAATTAGCTTGTTTATATATTTTGAAAGATTATAAACGCAAAGGCTGCGGAACTAAATTGATGAAGCACGTTAAACAAAACTGCAAATCTCCAATTAACTTAGCAGTCTATGAGGAGAATAAAATAGCGGTTGCTTTCTATAAAAAACACGAGTTTTTATTTACTGGTTATGGGGTTGAGCACGATCATAAGTATCTAGTGATGACTTGGCCTAAAGCTAAAAGCTAAGCAATTGCACACACTCAAACTCTTGTTCTGCTCCCATCATAGAAGATTTGCTATCGCTCCTTTCGTCTTGGCAACCTAAGACTAGCCCTATCTACCTATTTCAGGTCGCCACCGCTACACCTTTACGGTTCATTTCAATCAGCGATCTTTAACCAAGGTGGGCAAATAATGCCCACCCTAATTCCTACTTTATTACGGTGAAATACTCATTCTTAGCATACACGCTAATCATGCAGTCGCCAACTTCAAAAAACATCCCCTCTTGCTCATCTTTAGAAAATTGTAAGTTGCCATATTTAGCACCAATTTCCTCAGCAGTCGCCGCCTTAGCCTCCATTTCATCGGGGATAAGTCCAGTCGAACCGATGTAGAAAACTAGCGGCGAAACTTTCTCGGTGTACACTTTTTCGGCGTAGCTTTCCAGTTGCTCGTTTGCACTAGCTAAAGCAGCAACAAACTCGTCTCGCTTGACATCTTCTTCCTGCCATTTTGCTTGCAGAAGTCTGAGCAAACTGTCTGCACCAACTTTGGCTAAGGTTGCGCTAACAATTCCATTATTCTCTAACCCCAAAAAGTCATCGAAAATTAGTTTCATTAAGTCGTCAACTTGGGTGATTTTAGTGCGGGCTGAAACTGTTTTGTGGGCGAAGACGACAGGCTCATCTAAGGTGATGTCGAAGGTGGGTTTTGCTAGCTTTTCGCCTGTGTTTTTGTGGTAAACTTCGTAAAGGCGATCGAGAAATTTGTTGGCTGAGTGCAATTTGCCGAAGTTGAGGATGTTTTTGCTGCCGATGTCGATTTTGTAGCTGACTCGCGAATCTAC
>CASBQF010000008.1 GCA_949127775.1 Oscillatoriales cyanobacterium PMM_0080 | reverse complement strand
GCGATCGCACCTTGAAAATCTCCAGCCTCTGATTTTGCTAAACCGCTATTAAATAAGTCTTCTGCGGGATTTTGAACGATTAGTATTGGTGAGGATTGAATAGAAATGGCAGGGGATATGCCACCCAAAACGGTAATAAATCCCCAAATGGCGATCGCCCTGTAAAAGAGTTTCATAAATAATCTAAGCAAAAATCCGAGCGACAGAGCAACTAAAACCAGGTAACAAAGGCGAAGTCAGTTGATCGTTTCTCAACAGCGTAGCAACGAGCCTTAAACTTGCTTGTTCCCTGCGATAAACTTCTATTTGTTGCAACTGCCAATTCGCAATCCAGTATTCTTGGACACCTCGCACCGAATAGAGTCTGAGTTTCAAATCTCTATCCCGTCTTTCATTGTCTGCACCGAGAGACAATACTTCTATAACCAACTCAGGTGCGCCTGTTAAATGACCGGCTTCGTCTAGCAAGATAGTCAAGCGTTCGTTGCTAATCCAAACCACATCAGGAATGACACAATCAACATCTGTAAGAATAACCCCTGGACTAATTACTGATTCTCCTAATCCTGTTTTTTGTGACCAATTATTTAATTCTATGCAGATGTTACCACAAACTGCTTGATGATTCCAGTGTGCGGCCCATGTGACAAATAACTCTCCATCAATAAGTTCGTAACGATCGCCATTATCAGGCAATAGTTCTAAATCAGCGGTGGTAAAGCGTACTTTATCAGATATTGTCTGGCTCATACAAACACTCTTGATAGGTAATACAAACATTATAGACTGGTTCGTAGTAAGGACTTCAGTCCTTTCTAAAGTTTTTAGTAAATTAGGACTAAAGTCCTTACTACGAACAATGGTGCCCGCAATTAAGCGAAAATAATATCACTTCAGAACAGTTTTAGAAGCAATGCGAGTTTTCTTGCGATCGGCTTCACTCAATTGTTCGCCGGACTGCAAACGAGTAGCAGAGGTTTGTAGCACAGTTGCGGCACTTTTGTCGCCCATTTGCAGAGCAGTTTTAGCCGCCGTTTGGAGCATTGTTGCCGCACCAGCCCGATCGCCCTGTTGCAATCTGGTTTCTGCTAATTGAGTTTGGCGGTACTTAGCCAAAGCTAAAATGTGCTGCTGCACCATCGGGTTAAGTGCTGGCTGATAAACTTTCAGGACATTAGCAGAAAGTGCAACGGGATCGGAGAGCAAACCTGGGCCGACACTCGGATCGTCGTAGCGAATTTGCAATTGCCCGATCGCCTGTGTACCTTCTGGCAACTGTCCAATATAAATATTAGCCAAAACTACTCGCTCTACATCTTTCATTAAATCTCCCAAACGTACCATAAACCGATCGCCCTCTTGCTGCACCGGTAATTCGATCGTATCAGGAGCAACTTGGGCGATCGGTTTGAGTTCGGCTAACCGCACTTTTGGCATCAGCGAAAATAGCAAATAAGCATTAGTCAAACCTACACCTTGGATGCGAGTAAACAACTTGCCAAACTCATCAACCGCATCTTCAGGACGCTGAATGTGAGCCAAAGCACCACCGCCAGCATCAGCAATCTTTTCCAAAATATCCTGATTCCAGTTATCGCCAAATCCCAAAGAATTCAAAGTCATGTTATACTCAGCCGCCAGTTTCGCCAACTTCAAACAGCGGCTGTCGTCACCGTGTTCATTTTCGCCGTCAGTCAGCAAAAACGCCTGAGATATCGCCTCTTTTTTGCCTTTCCCCAACTCTTCAATAGCTAACTTAATGCCCTCGTCAATTGCTGTGCCTCCGGCCGGACGCAATTGCTCAATTTGCCGTTTGATGCTGGCGGGATCTCCCACGACTTGATTGGGGACGAGGACTTTGGCTTTGTGATCGAAAGCTATCGCGCAAAAGCGATCCCCAGGCTTCAACCGATCGAGCAACCGTCCGGCGGCTTGTTTGACGGTTTCCAAGGGGCGTCCGCTCATCGAGCCACTGTGGTCGAGAATCAGGCACAAGTTTAAGGGTACGCTGGAGTCGATCGCACTTGCCGTCGCAGACACCGAGATCGCTAGCTGGCGCTGGGTTGAGGGTGCGGTAGCGTCAAGGTTAGGGTCGTTTAACACCGGGAGCAAACTAACTTTCATGCGGGATACCTAAAGATTGCGTTACTATTTCTTATAAGAATAGCTCCATCAGTTCAGGCAACATTTCGGTTTATGAACACACCAATAAAAGCTGTGCAATCCCAATACTACGGAGAGGGCAACTCTCGAACTCCCCCTCCCGATTTACCTTCCCTGTTGCTGAAGGAGCGGATCGTTTATCTGGGTATGCCTCTGGTGCCTGCGGTAACAGAACTGATTATCGCTGAACTGCTGTTCTTGCAATACGAAGATCCAGATAAGCCGATCAAAATCTATATCAACTCCACAGGCACTTCTGGTTACAGTGGCGAACCCGTCGGATTTGAAACCGAAGCCTTCGCTATCTGTGACACGATTAGATACATTAAGCCGCCCGTCCATACTATTTGCCTCGGTTCGGCAATGGGAATGTCTGCGATGCTGTTAGCGGCAGGTACAAAGGGCTTTCGGGCTAGTTTACCCCACGCTTCGATTGTGTTGCACCAACCCAAGGCTTACACGCGCGGTCAAGCCAGTGACATTCAAATTCGGGCGAAGGAAGTGCTGGCAAATAAGGCGACAATGCTCGATATTTTTGCAAGCTGCACTGGTCAACCGATCGATAAAATTACTAAAGATATGGATCGGTTGCTGTACCTGACACCCTATGAAGCTAAAGAATACGGTTTGATCGATCGCGTTCTTGAAAGTTCGGAAGAATTGGCGAAAGCCCTTCCTGCGGCAGCTATCTAATTTGGTTATTAGTTATTGGTTATTGGTTATTGGTTATTGGTTATTAGTTCTGGGTTGTTGGTTATTAGTTATTGGTTGTTATCACCAAAAACTAATAACCAAAAAATAACAAGTGACTAATAACAAGTAACTAATAACAAGTAACTAATAACTAATAACCAATAACCAATCCTCGATTACCAATTACCAACTAAACGGAGTTCCGAATTATGCCTATAGGTGTGCCAAAAGTTCCCTACAAAATGCCGGGTGGTTATGATACTCAGTGGATTAATATCTACGATCGGCTTTACCGGGAACGGATTATATTCTTGGGCAAAGACATTGACGATGAAATTGCCAATCAAATCATCGCTGTGATGCTCTATCTCGATTCGGAAGATTCAGGTAAGGATATCATTTTGTACATCAATTCCCCAGGCGGAATGGTGTCGGCAGGCATGGCTATTTTTGATACCATGCAGCACATTAAATCGGACGTGGTGACGATTTGTGTGGGCTTGGCTGCTTCGATGGGTTCTTTCCTGCTAGCTGCTGGTACGAAGGGCAAACGCTTAGCTTTGCCTCACTCGCGGATCATGATTCACCAGCCTTCTGGGGGCGCGCGGGGACAAGCAACAGATATTCAGATTGAGGCGAAAGAGATTCTGCGACTGCGCCACCAACTCAATGGTATTTACGCTCACAATACCGGAAAGCCGATCGAGAAAATCGAAAAAGACATGGATCGCGACTATTTCATGTCGGCTGAGGAAGCCAAGGAATATGGCTTGATTGACAAAGTGGTCGAAGATCGTCCTTGACAGTTGACAGTTGACAGGTAAGTGATTTTTATAGCGAAGTAGTGCGGGCAACCCTCGCACTACCCTAGTTAGCAGTAAATTTTGGCAGAATCTTTACATTTAAGGATTCTGCCATATTTAATGGGATTATTAACGATCATTCATGCTAAATGGATATTGCAGATTATTATCGACAGTTAGGACTGAGGCCTGGTGCGAGTTTATCGCAAGTTAAGGCCTCTTATCGAAAGTTAGCCAGACAGTATCACCCCGATGTGAATCCGGGAAACGAACAGGCTAAGAATAAGTTTATTGCTATTACTGAGGCTTATAAGTTCCTGGTGAGTATTGCGCCCGCCGATGTTGCGGAGTCGAAAGTTGGCAATTCAACTGTACCGCCTCCTCCGACAGCGCCAGCGGAGGCGGTGAAAGCTCAACCACAGGCAGTTAAAGTGACTCGAAAAGAGCCACAGGCTCAATCTAAGGCAGAATTGTCGGCGGCGGAACAAAAGTTAAAGAAAGATGCTTATATTGAGCTGCAACAGTTGCTGAAATATCAGAGGTTCCCGCGGGCGATCGCCCTGATTGAAGGTTTGGCCCAGCGGGTGCCCGAAGATTTGGAGGTGCGCCAGTGGCAGGCGATCGCCTATCAGCGCTGGGGACGGCATTTAATTGGGGAAAAGCAGGTTGAAAAGGCGAGAATTTATTTGAAAAAAGCGGTAAAAACTGACCCTCACAATCGGGCTTTGTGGGCGGAAGTTGAGCGGGATTTTCGTAGATTAGAAGAGATTTATTGATTGGGAATTGGGAATTGGGAATTGCGCATAGAGGATTGAAAATTATTAGTTTGATTCTGTGGAGGTAATCAAAAGGGGGTGCATCTCAATGAGAGCAAATATATTTGTAGGGGCGAAGCATGACCGTAGTAAATATGAGATTATAACTAATAACTTATATGCGGTCATGCTTCGCCCTCTTCAAAAGTGAGATGCACCCATCAAAAGGTCTATATTTTTGATTTTTTCTAAGATAACTTGGGTATTTTCAGGTCGGTTTTCCGGTAGCGGTTCCATCAATTGGTCGATCGAGCTCAGCAACCACTCGTCAACACCTACAGCCTGATTTCTCCAATTTATTTTACCAGTTTTTGGATTGACGGGAAAGTCGATCGGCGATATGCCAGTCAATAAATGTACAAAAGTACGCCCCAGCGCAAAAAAGTCCGTTAGCGAAGCCCTCGAAGAGGATCGCACTTCTGGTTTCCCTGCGATTTGTTCCGGCGCGCCATATCCCGCAGAACCTACGGGCGCTGTATCAATCCCCGCTTCTGTTGCGGCCCCAAAGTCAATTAATCTCAGTTTCCCATCAAATTCCAGCATCAGATTGGAGGGCTTAATATCCCGATGCACTAAATGATATTTGTGGATTTTCTGCAAAATATGAAGCATTTGTTGCAGCCAATCAACAGCTAATTCTTGAGAAACGTACTGGTTTTTAGCTAAGAATTCTGCCAAATTTTCTCCGCTAATTTTTTCCATCACCAAACAAGACAATTTCTGGGAGTTATGGGAGAGTTTAATTGAGAAATAACCGTCTGGTTCGACTTGGGGAACTTCGCCCCTTCCCGCTAGCCAAATCAAAACTCGCGCTTCCTGCTGAAACAAGCGAACCAAATTGGGATTGTGGGTGTGTTTCAAGACTTTTAAAACTTTGACAGTTCCCCATTCGTTTTCCCCTGTCCCCAAATCTTCGACTTCAAAGATATCTGTGGCGAGTGCGGGATTGGGCGATCGTACTGGTTTAAGGATACGATAGCGATCGACAATTAGTAAAGCCGTACCGCAAGTCTGACAATTTTGAGCAGCAGCAGGATTTTCGCGTTGTGTGCATTGAGGATTGATGCAGTAACTCATATCATGTCCGGTGGATTGACCACAATCAGATTAGTTTGTAGTGCGGACTTCAGTCCGCAGCATAAAAGCGGACTGAAGTCCGCACTACCAACGGTTTTTGTTTGTAGTGCGGACTTCAGTCCGCAGCCGGAGATCGGACTGAAGTCCAAACGATCGAAATGACTGATACTTTATTGGTTGAAAACTTGCTCGGGCATTTTTTTTAGTAAAGCGTATCGCTTTGATTTATAAATTAGCACAAAACCCAGTAGTTCTGACCTTACTACTGGGTTCCAATTTACCGCCCATTTGCGCACGCTATCACATTTAAGTCAAGGATTTAAGATTGATAACATCGCGCTCTACCGATTGAGCTACCCCCCTGCGTTTGGTAGGGGGAGCTGGATATGAGCCAGCAACCTCGATGACCTATTTGTTCCTGACATTCGTTTTAGCGATCGGCGGAGAATGCTGAGTTTAGAGTAATAGCTTGCTATTGAATTTGTACGTAACGCGGCCTCTACCAATTGGGCTACTTCGCTATTGAACGAAGACAGGAGTCGAACCTGCACTGTCACAGTTGTACGGTTTAAGTTGAAGTTTTAGATTGAACTTGTACTCTGTTTATATCTTAAACCATAACTATCAAAAAAACAAGCAATTAGCGGAAAATAAATTGAAAAATTCGTTCTCCCACTCTCTGTTCCTCAACTTCCGAATTATTAGCTTCTTCGCGGGCGAACATCACAGCTTGCTGCAATATTTCCACTCTTTGCAGCAACTCATTGATCCGCCGCGCTGGTAAAGCTCCAGAAAACTTGACAGTGCGCCAGTAGCCGATCGTAATATCTTCGTAATAAACATCAACTTGAGCCGGATGGTGCTCGGTAGCTTCAGCTTTAACGTGATTGCGCGGAGTTTTAAAAGTTTTGAGAGTTTGCACGGGTTCTGTTCCCCAGCAGTCGGCCGAAGCATCGAAGTTCCAAGTCTCCGAAGCATCTAAGACTGGAAGTTTTTTGATGAATGCTTGCAAATCTGCTAACTGCTTTTCAATGAATAGCAAATAGCTGACGGGGACTTGGCTCAACAGCACGTTTCCATCTACAGTTACGTCGGCGCGGGCGCTACAATTTGTCCAATCTTTGGTTGCGGTTACGTCGAAGAGTTTGGTCAAAACTTCGGTTGTTTTTCGGATAATTTCTTCGGCTTTGACTTCAACTTTTTTGGACTCGGGCGGCAGTTGTTCGCCTTCTTCGTCTTTGGGGCGGTATGTGCGGGAGATTCCAGAAAGCACGGCGGGCTTCTGGAGTGCTTTTTGAGCTTCTGCTAGTTCTTGGATCGATCGGCTTTTGATGCCTTTCTCGATCGCGATAATCTGATTTAATCGTGCCATAGTTCTATATTATTGATGCTGAACTCACGTCAAGTCTGGTTAATAGCGATCGTCAAATTGTTTATCCTGTGGCTTTTAGGGCTTTGAGGACTGAAGTCCTGAAAGCCACTAATGTAGTATGGCATACTTCAAAATAAATTACAAGCTTTTGGTGGAGGCTAGTACCCGATCGCGATCGCCCCTCCTACCAAAGTGTATCAAAGTTTACTTATTTTTGACGTTACGACTACTTCTTGAGATAGATGCACAAATACCTCCCGGGCCACGTTGCAATATTTGGAAACATTTCTTAACATATAGAGAACAAAGGGAATCCGAGGAGACACCAAAAATCCTTAAGCCCTTGGGGTGCTCCGGTTAATCAGATTCTTCGCCAATAAGGGCTAAATCAATGAATAATCAGCAAAACTCGGAAGTCTCAGCATTTGTGCTAATGTTCCAAAAAGGCATTTGGCTGTTTGGGATTCTCTCATGGATATTCGGGCTGACAGATAGAAGCATTGCACTATTATCTGACGGATACCTGTCGGCGATCGATATTGTGCAGCTATTTACAGCCTCCTTTTTCTTCGTTAGCTGGCTGTTTTTAAGCCCGTTTCTAATTGCGACTTCCCAGAATCGGCAGAAACCAGAAGCATCTCCCTAGTTTTTAGTTTGTCGTGTTACTTTCTGGAGCACTCTTTGTTTCTGCTGCGGCAAAGCGAACCGGCCAAATGCGATCGCAAAAAAACAAAGTCCCCGCCGTCACGCACAGCGGAATCGCCAACAAATTCAACAGCGGAATGCTCACCAAACCCAAACAAACCAAACCAAAACTCCCGCTAGCCGGAAAACTTGCCCAAATTATCTCCAACTTCTCCCGAAAAGGTAGCTTCCGCCGCTCCAAAGGTGCATTTAAAAAGTCCAAACAGACAATAGTCGCGCCCAAAGCTACACCTCCCAAACTGCTAATAATAGAGCCGAATCCTGGCACAAAATTTAGCAGCAGCAGCGGTAAGCCGATGCTCAACAAAATTTGTAGTTTTCGCAGTTCAAAGGCGATCGCCATTTGAATATCCCGCAAACTACTCGCCAAATCCATTGGTGCTTCTGCGGGCAATTGACCGTTCCGCAGCAGTTCCAATTGTTCGGAAAGTTTGCCGTACCAGGGCGAACCCAAAATCACACCAAACTGTACTAACAAAAATCCAATAATCAGCAAAAGTCCTGATACTAGGAGTACGCGCAGCAGCCATCCGAAAGCGACTGTTAACCCGCCGAGAAAGCTCAGCCAAGCTGGAAAACTTACAATTAAAGTATTGAATCGGACGGACAAATCGGCAACCAAAACATCTATGCCTGCCAAACTGGGAAATAGCAAGCTTAAATAAAGACTGATACCAATTATAAAATTTAGCACCACGGGAACTAATACATAACTCCACAACTTGGGAGTTTGCCAAATCAGCGTGAAAGCACGAATGGGATAGGTGAAACCTGCCAGAAGTCCAATTGGTGCACTAATTGCTGCGCGGGCGGGATTTGAATTGATCTGTTTTGACATATTAGCGGTGAGAGTGTCACTTTCTATTATTATTACCTATGAGGATTTATTGTAGGTTGCCTAAAAGTGAAGCTTTTTATTTACCATACCCCGGAACTTACGCCGATCGACAAAATGCCGGCTTGTGCGATCGCAGTTGATGTGCTACGGGCGACTACGACAATGGCGACAGCCCTGAATAATGGGGCGGAAGCTGTCCAAGTTTTCAGTGACTTAGATAAGCTGATGGCCGAGAGCGAAAAATGGCCGCCAGACAAGCGGATTCGCGCCGGAGAGCGTGGTGGTGGCAAAGTTGAGGGATTTGACATGGGAAATTCCCCGCTAGACTGCGCGCCGGAAAAGGTGACTGGAAAGCGAATTTTTATCAGCACAACTAACGGTACTAGGGCTTTGGCGCGAGTGCAATCTGCTGCAACTGTGTTGACGGCGGCTTTGATTAATCGCAAATCTGTGGTGCAGTTTCTGTTGAAGGAAAAGCCGGAAAGTATCTGGATTGTGGGTTCTGGTTGGGAAGGAAGTTATTCGTTGGAAGATACGGTGTGCGCTGGGGCGATCGCCCAAAGCCTCCTAGCAGAAAGTGGTATTCCTGTGAGCGAGTTTGCTGGTAACGATGAAGTATTTGCGGCAATTGCTCTTTATTTGCACTGGCAAGATCGGCTGCATGAATTGTTGGAATGTGCCAGTCACGGCCAGCGTCTCCTCCGTTTGGGTGTGATTGAAGATTTAAAATATTGCGCGCAAATGGATACTTTAGATGTGCTGCCGATACAGCGAGAACCGGGAGTTTTGGTGAAGTCGGATTTTAAAATTCCTTAAGCTGATTTCTGGGTTGAATCTTCGGAAAAAACTGCGACTTGATTTTTTTGGTTTGTAGTGAGGACTAAAGTCCTATAATTCTGAGGACTAAAGTCCTCACTACAAACAACGGAAATTAGTATTTAGCGATCGAGATGTCTTTTAAATAAAGTACAATTCAAGATATTCGGTAGGAACATAACTAATCTTGTGTACCTACTGTACGATCGACCATTAAACATTGCTAAATTCAGTGCCAAATTGCTGCATTAAACAATCGGCAATTCTGGCTGCTGCACCACTTTCTCCCATGCGACGCAAGCCGTTTTCTGCGATTAGCTGCAACCTGTCCGGATCGCGGAACAAAGACTGTATGGTGTTGGCAACTTCGGCGGGATGTTTGACTAAAATTAGTGACGGGCCTAACAAACGACTTTGAGCTTCTGCAAAGGCGTAAGTAAATTGGGGGCCGTTTCCGGGAATGGCGATCGCGGGTTTTCCTAAACCGACAAACTGTTCTGTAGCTGTTCCGGCCATTGCTATTGCTAAATCGGATTCGTACAAACAATCGTTAAAACTTTGCTGAGTCAAAATCATTGTGGCGTTTCTCTGCACAAATGTTAAGGGTAATAGTAAATTAGGAGATTCTTGCTGAATTTCTTGAGCGCTATAAACAGGAGGTCGCAAAATACTTCCTTCTCGCCGCTGCGTTCTAGTTTCGCCCTCTTGACGCCAACCGAAAAATTCTAAACTAGGCCGCAAAGCTTCTAAGTTTAACTCTCTTGAAATCGCTCCGAAAAATAACAATTTACGATCGGCAAACAAGGACAAAATTCCGGCTACAGCCTCTACTATTAGCAGCCAATTAGCATAGGCTTCCGGCGCTCTAGAGCCGGGCAGTAGGGTGATAATCAGCGATCGCTGGATTTCCCGAAACTCTGCGTCAGGGCCGTAAAAACCGGCGGGGTTTTCCGGTTCGAGTCCGTCCATCATCGGATTTCCGAGATTGTAGGCGGGAATTCCCAGCTTTTTTAAATTGTCGGCGGTGAGCGCGTCTCTGGCAAAAACGGCCCGACAGCGCGAGTCAGTCATCAACCAGCGCTCCCAAGGCAAATAAACCGAACCCGACAAACTCTCCAAACTAATGCCCCGGGATTTGCGAGCCAGAGGCCCGTTTTCGTCCCGCAAATAATACTCCGACTTGGCGGTGCCGACAAAGGCATAGGGCGCGCCACTGAGCCAAGCAAACAGCAGCGGTACAATATCCCCGCAGGCTAAAATAAAACTTTTTTGATTCCCAGATTGTTTTTGCGTCCGCACCCAAGCCCGAATCGCTTTAAACTGAGCTAGGGTCAACTGAAGCAGTCCGCCTTTGACATCGCGCAAAAATTCTCTTCTGTCCATGTAAATAAAGCCGCCCGAAGGCATCCGCTGCACCGGGCCGATGATGCGGGCGTTTTCCAGTTGGGCGAAAGCTTGTCCTTCGCCCACTAGCGGAAACACGGCTAATTCTGGGGGATGCGGGTGCTGTTGCAGTTCCTGCAAGATGCGAAGGGCGATCGCATCTTCTCCGTGGCCGTTACTGAGGCAAAGTATTTTCAATCCCAAATCTCTCAAAAATTGTCTCTGAATATATAGAAGCAAGATTAGCCGCAGGATGCAAGGTGGTATAGCCGGATGTTGAAGTAATACCAATTTTCTAAAATCGTGCAACATTCTTCGACCCCCCCTAGCCCCCCTTGCAAAGGGGGGGGACAAGAATACTGTTGCATTCTTTTTTAAAATTGGTATAAATAACCAATAACAAATAACCAATAACCAATGCCCTGTTTGGCCCATGCCCTGTTTGGCCCATGCCCAATTAATTCCCCTCGATATATTGCTTTAAAATATTCCGAATTTGCTTAAGCTGAAACCCCTTGGCCAATTGGTGCAACCTCGCGACAAAAGGCACTAATTTAGGTTCTAAACTCTCCAGATTAGCACTCTCCTCAAAAATTTCTTCAATATCGCCCATAGCCGCAAGTTTCAAAATTTTTGCTACCGACTCAGCAGCCGCAGGTAACAGAGAAGAATAAGTAGGAAAACCAGATGGTGACAAACTGGAAGTTTTGCGCTTTTTACTGGAAGATTCCTGGTAAATCCATTCTAGTCCCAGATGCACGCGCAACTGCTCCAAAAAGTGATTTGCTTCGATCGGCTTCGGAAGAAAATCATCACACCCCGCGAGGATACTCTCTTCCTGCGTAGACTCGAAAACGCTAGCTGACAAAGCGATTAACACAACATCTTTTAATTCCGGCAACTGCCGCAGTCTCCTTGCAGTTTCTAAGCCATCCATCACAGGCATCCGCAACTCCATTAAAATTACATCCGGTTGAAATTCGACTGCTTTGTAGAGGCATTCTTGACCGTTTTGGGCCTCGGCAATTTCAAATCCCAAACGGCCCAGCAGCCTGCACAACAAATCGCGATTTAGTTGATTGTCGTCCACGATTAGCACTTTCCGCTTGTTGCCGACAAAACCGACAAGCCAGGGTTTTTCCCGCAACGGAAATATTTCTAAGTATCGTTTAGTTACAGGCACTTCTAAATCTATCCAGAAAGTGCTGCCTTTTCCAAAAGTGCTATTGAGATGAATTTCAGTTCCCATCAATTTCGCCAATCTCTGGCTGATAGATAATCCGAGACCAGTGCCTTCAACAAATCTATTACCTCCTACTTGATGGAATGGCAAAAATATTTCGGCTAACTTACTTTGCTCTATTCCAGTACCAGTATCCTCAACTTGAAAGCGGATTTTTAAAGCGTGTTTGGCTACGATCGCATTGTGAGCAAAGCGCAGATAATTTTGTTTTAGTTCGGAACTCAAAGTCGAGAATGCCTGATTTTCTCCTAGCCCTTGACTCCAGGCTGCTGTGCCAACATAGCCGACTTTGAATTTTACTCCGCCACTCTGGGTAAATTTAACGGCATTGCTGAGTAAATTTATCAAAATTTGGCGCAATCTTTTTTGATCTACATGAACGCAACTAGGTAGGGGAGATACTTGTTCGTAATTGAAGGAAATTCCTTTTTGATCGGCTCGCATCTGAAAGAGATCGGCAATGCTTTTTGTGAAATTTAAAAAATTCAACTCTTCCGGGTAGAGTTCCATTTTTCTAGCTTCGATTTTGGAAAGGTCTAAAACATCGTTGATTAACATTAGTAAATGTTCGCCACACAGTTGAATGTTGCTGAGACTTTCTTGATGATCTGAGCTTAAGTCTTTGTCTATTTTGATAATTTGAGCGTAACCTAAAACCCCGTTTAAAGGTGTGCGCAGTTCGTGGCTCATGTTGGCGAGAAATTCACTTTTGGCGCGGTTAGCAGTTTCGGCGGCTAATACGGCTTGTTGCAGGGCGGATTCTGCTAGTTTGCGATCGGCAATTTCGGTTTGTGCTTGTTGAAATAGGGTTGATTGTTGGATCGCGATCGCCAATTGGACGCACAATTGCCGCAGGGATTCTATTTCTGACGAATCCCAGACACGGGGGCCGCTGCAATCGTGGGCGATTAGCAGTCCCCAGAGCTGATTTTCGGCGGTTGGTTCGGTCTGAGAAATGGTGTTTCGCGCTTTTAAAATCGGTACTACTAAGCTAGCTTTTACTTCAAATTGTTCGAGAAATTTAATGTGGCATTCGCTCAACTCTTCACGGTAAATATCTTCTATAGCTCGAATATAGCCTTGCTGGTAACTAGCAACAAATTCATCTTTAAAACAGGGATCGAAATTGTCAAAATCTAGGACGGAAATTCGATTTTTTCCCACAGATTCCACAACTACCAAGCCGCTCCAGTCGGGATTAAAGCGGTAAATAACTGTGCGGTCTGTTTGCAAAAATTGCCGCACTTGTTCGACAGCAGCGGTGAGGATTTCTTCTAAATTGAGGGAGGAGCGAATGCGATCGAGCATGGCAACTACCAGCCGTTCTCGCCTTAATTGCTGTAGCAGCGCTATCTCGGCTTGTTTGCGTTCGGTGATGTCGGTAATTACTCCCACTAGCCCGATTAAATTGCCAATTTCATCTTTAATGCAGTCGGCGCGAAATAAAGTTGTTACCAGTTCGTTACTTTTAGTTTTGATTTTGAGTTCGCCTTGCCAAGATTTGCCTTTACGGATAGTTTTAAACATTTCTAGCAGCACTTGAGTTTGCGGGTAAATCGCCGCTGCTCCTCCTGCTGTGTTCAGTTCTTCTACTGTGTAGCCGTACCGCTCAACAAACGCTTGATTGTGGTAGATCGATCGCCCTGTCAAGTCCGCAATGCCGATCGCATCACTGGTGCTTTCTACCGCTTGAGTCACGCGCAGTAAGTCTAATTCGGCTTTTTTGCGATCGCTAATATCAGTAATAGTGCCGATATAGCCTTTAATTTCGCCAGCATCTCCAATTTCCGCTACTGCTTGACCGATCGCCCAAATTACGCGATCGTCTGCACGCAAAAAGCGGTATTCTGATTTAAAAGCAATTTTGTCACTAATTGCCCGATACCATTCATTTTTCACCCGCTCTGCATCATCGGGATGTATGACATTCATCCAACCAGTTTCTGCTACTAACTCTGGGTTTAATCCCGTCATTTCGTGCCACCGCTGATTGACATAAAGGCAATTGCCAAACGCATCGCTATGAAATATGCAGACAGGCGACGTTTCTGCCAAAGTTTGATAGCGACGCTGGCTCGATTGCAGTGCTGATTCTGCTTGTTTTCTTTTAGTAATATCGCGGACGATCGAAATAATTTCGCCATCTTCCAGCATTGTCAGCGACAGTTCTTGATGAAACTGAGTACCATCGCCGCGCTGACCTATTCCTTCTATATTGCAATACCCTTTTTGCTGGAGTATCGGTATTATTTCTCGTTCAACATATTGACTATCTGCTTGGCTGTAGAGCATTTCCCATTTATTTTCATACAGTTGGTTAATGCTAGTCAAGCCGTACATTTTGAGATACGCGTCATTTGAATAAATACATTCTTTACGATCGTTAAAAATAGCGATACCATCATAAGCGGCAGCCATTGCTACTGCTTGTTGCTGGAGTTTTGACTCGGCTTGTTTGCGATCGGTAATGTCATGACCGACTGCATAGATCAAACCTTCTTCACTGAATGGTGATGCCGACCACAGCAGGTATTTGTAAGAACCGTCTTTGCAAATATAGCGGTTTTCAAAGCAGATACTAGACGTACCAGCTATTAATTTTGCCCTTTCGGATGCGGTGGCTGCTCGATCGTCTGGATGAACAAATTTGAGCATCGGCTTGGCAAAAAGTTCAGTATTGCTGTAGCCTAGAGCAGTTGACCAAGCCGGGTTTAGTCGTTTAAAACAACCGTCGAAACCGACAATACAAAGCAAGTCTAAGGAAATCGTAAAAAAGCGATCGCGCTCTGTTTGTGCCTGCTTCAACTCAGTGATATCCATCACTAAACCGTCCCAGAGAATATCGCCTTCGCTCCCAGATTCGCTCTGATTCTTCAGCCTTTCCGGTCTCGCAGCTCCTTGTAGCCACTTAACTTTTCCCGATGGCATGATGTGCCGCCACTGCTGCTGCCAAGGTTCCAGGGTAGCTGCTGAAATTGCGATCGATGTTTCTAAATCTAAGATATCGTCTGGGTGAATTCCGCTAAAAATTAGTTCCGCATTTTCCTGTATTGCTTCAGCATCTAATTCGTACAGTTTGTGGCTACCTGAAGAGACATAGGGAAACAACCTTTGTCCAGTTACTGACCTTCGGAATTGATAAATTGCTCCTGGCAAGTTAGCTACCAATTTTTGAAATCGAGCTTCACTTTGTTCCAAGGCTCTTTGCTGCCGTCTGTATTCGGTAATATCTCTAATAGTGCCAACTATTACTTTACTGCCATCTGCTCTTTTAAATACGCTCTTCTTGGTAGAAATGATGCGTTCTTTCCCGGCGGTGTCTGTTAAATTTTCTTCGATTTCCAAGCAAATACCTGTTGTCAATACTTCTTCATCTTTTGTCCAAAAAACATCAGCTTCTGATTTGGGAAAAAAGTCATAATCTGATTTGCCGATTAGTTCATCCCGCGATTTTCCGACAAACTGACAAACAGCATCATTTAATATAATCCAACGGTGCTGCTCATCTTTCACAAAAATCGGGTCTGGCGTAGCATTTATCGTGTGGTTTAAAAATTCTTCAGACGCTTTCAGTTGCGCTTCATAACGGTAGCGATCGCTCACATCCAACACTACTTCAATCATCCGGTCAATAGACCCATCCAGCCCGCGAATGCAGCGCAGTGAAACTCGCGTGTAAACTATTTCACCGTCTTTTCTGAACCACCTTTTGTCTGAGATATAACCGTCTATTGTCCCTACAAAAATCTGAGACATTTTTTCGGTATAGGCCTCAAAATCTTCTGGATGAGTCAACTCCAGCCAATTTTTTTGTACAAGTTCGTCGCGCTCATATCCTAGCAAATTGCACAGGGCATCATTAACTTCTATCCAATTGCAATTTTGGGCAATTTTGGGGTCAACAATTGGAGCGACAATGGCAATTCCGATCAGGGAATTTTCGACTATCGAGCGATATTTTTCTTCACTTTTTCGCAGAGCATCTTGGCTGTGCTGGCGTTCGATGGCGTAACGGAGCGATCGAATTAACAGTTCGCCGTCGATTTTTCTTTTGACTAAATAATCCTGTACGCCGACGGAAATCAACCGCAGGGCAAGCTCTTCGTCGTTTTGGGCGGTCAAAACTACGATCGGCACATTTACCCCATACTCTTGTACCCGAGCCACCGTCTCAATTCCCCGACTATCTGGCAGTGAAAGGTCTAATAAAATGATATCAAAAGTTTCTTGATTCAATCGTTCCTGCGCTTCGCTGAGGCGCTCAACTTTCGTCAGTAATATACGCTGCTTGCCACTAATTTCTGACAACAAATCTTCAATCAGCTCAGCTTCTTGAGGGTTGTCTTCTACTAACAAAACTTTAAAGCAAGCAGGAGGCACAGCTAAGTCAAAAACTGCTTTCATAATTAATAATTATTAATCAAAATTTTTTCAAACTAAATTAGATGTCACCTTTGATTTCCCGGACTGTTATTAAATTGCACCTACACAGACATCCGCGGTTAGATTGCGGTGAGGGCGATCGTTACAAAAATTGTGTTTAAGATGCATAATCATATCACGAACTGACTCGGCTGTCAACGCAAAACATTTTTTTTCTAACTTGCAATTTAACTGCTAATTTCTAGCTTCTGCCTGAAAATATAGGATTTAATTCAGCTTCCCCTGCCTTCTAGCTTCTGCATAAGTGCCTAGATGATGTGTCGATTAATCAGCAAGAGTCAAGTAAAAAGTTGAACCTTGACCCGGTTCCGACTCCACCCAAATAGATCCGCCGTGACGTTCCGCAATCTTTTGACAAATTGCTAAACCAATACCTGTCCCAGAATATTCTCTTTGAGTGTGCAAGCGCTGAAAAATTTGAAAGATGCGTTGTTGATGCTGGGGAGCAATCCCAATTCCATTATCAGAGATAGAAAATAACCAATTTCCCTCCTGTTTGCAAGCCGTAATATGAACCGCCGGCGCTGCATCGTGGCGATACTTAATCGCATTACCAACTAAATTTTGAAAGAGTTGTACAAGCTGAGAAGTATCCCCCATTACCGTTGGCAAATTGTTGTATGTAACAACTGCTTCAGTGTCGCGAATCGCCCCTTGCAGATTGGCAATTGTTTGCTGGATTGCCTGATTACAATCTACAAGTTCAAAAGGTCTCTGACTCCGACCAACTCGCGAATATTCCAGCAAATCGTCAATTAAAGTTTGCATTCTCGTACAGCCATGAACGATATTGCCGATAAACTTACTAGCTTGGCTGTCGAGTTGATCTTTGTAGCGTTTTTCTAAAAGTTGAGCGTAGCTAGCAATGGTTGCTAAAGGCGCTTGCAAGTCATGGGAAGCTACATAAGCAAATTGTTCGAGTTCCGCATTTGAACGCGCCAATTCTTGGTTAGATTTTAAGAGAGCAGATTCGACATAATGGCGCTGCGATATCTCTTGTTGGAGGAGCAAATTTTGCTCTTGCAAAGCTTTTTCAACGGCGAGGCGGTTGCTGATTTCTTCTTGCAGGATTTGGTTTTTTTCGTGAAGGTTTTTTTCAACGGCTAAGCGGCTGGTAATTTCTGCTTGAAGCAGCACATTTTGTTCTTTTAGCTGCTTTTGTAAATTCCGCAGGGTAAGGTGACTTTCGATGCGGGCGAGCACTTCTTCAAACTGAAACGGCTTGCTGATGTAGTCAACTGCTCCAACTGCAAAGGCGTTTACTTTGTCGAAGACTTCATCTTTAGCGCTGATAAAAATTACCGGAATATCACGAGTTTTCGGTTCAGATTTCAGATGCTGACATACTTCGTAGCCGTTCATTTCCGGCATCATGATATCGAGCAAAATCAAATCCGGCGGATTAGAATTGCAGGCTCTCAAAGCCATTTGCCCATTAATTACGCAGCGGGGAGAGTACCCGCGATGAGTCAACATCGTAGACAATAGACGCAGGTTTTCAGGCGTATCGTCTACTACTAAAATATTGCCTAATGCCGTCCCTGGCTCTTGATTATTCATTGATTATTTTCCAAAATATAAAGGAAGTTCGGCAACGGATTGTATAGCGGATGTAACGGATGTAAAGAAGACGGAAGACCGAAGAAGGAATCTTTCGGAAGGGTTTCAGTAATTAAGAACTTCCTCACCATCTGGGGATTGCTATGTATTATTTTGAACTCATACAAAAAAACGGTTTCCTAGTAAGAAGATTGGGGAAATCAAACGAGTAATTCGCTCATAAACCAGTTTTTTAGCCGTTTTTTTTGCAATTGCTGTGATTCTTCGTTTACCAGAAATAATTGGTTTAAAGCCTCCTGTAGGGAGAAATTAAAATCAGACTATTCATTACTCCAATCCTCGGACTTCTTTTGTCAAGTGCTGTCAACTGTCAACTATAGCAATCCTAAATCATTATCCAGACTATAACAGTCCGTTCATCAGTGTAATTTTTGTAGGGGCAACCCCCGTGGTTGCCCTCTTTAGTTGACGCTGGGGGTAGGCACGGGGGCACTACCCCTACAAATATGTACAAATTATTTAGGATTGCTATATCAAATGTCAACTGAATGAACAATTCTCAAACTCCCAGCAGTAGAGTCAAAGCATTATTATGCCAAGTCAATCCTTTATCTAAAACCTTAAATCCAGCTACTTTGCACATAGCCTCTAAAGCAGAAGCTGTAGGCAGCCACCACCACGGGCCAAAGTCGTTGACATCAAAAACTGCTTTTTCAATTACTCCGAGAATTGGTGTGCCGTAGGTGTACTGCTGCCAGTAAGCTGTTAGGATAGCTCGTTCTGCTTCGCTTAAAGCGGGAATGAAGATTACTCCAGAAGCTGAAATTTCGTAGCGTCCCCGCTCGTTTTCTATAACTTCTTGAGTAATAGCTGAAGTTAAGATTAAATACTCCCCAGTTATTTGACGCAAGCCTGTTAAAATTTGCAAAGGATGGGGGTGATGGTACAAAACTCCTGCACAGTGGACTACATCGTAAGGCTTGCCAATTTCTGCAAGCTGAATCTGAGTTATATCTTGACTGATACAATTATAATTAGCAATATTTAAACTTGCCATACGATCGCGAAAATCATCCCAAATGTGTACAGATGCGGGCGTTACATCAATCATTGTCAGAGAAACAGCACCGTATTTGCTAGCTACAGATACTTTTTCATTGACTGTTCCCCATAAGCCGCCGACTTCTGCAAAAGTGTGATTTTTGGCGACTCGGGCAATGTAGCGATCGCGAATATCGTCAGTCTCGAACTCTGATAGTATAGTACGATCGCCCGACAAGTGCTTTTTCTCCACAACTTCCGCCAATTTCGCGGATATTGCTGGATCTTCAGGCCGAATTTCTAAGGCCATCATGTACAAGACTGTAGCTTCGTCGGGGCGATCGCCCTCAGCAAACTTTTGAGCGATTTCGCAGTAAAATTTAGGAGCGTGTAGCGACTGCAATTCGTGGTGATAGTAGCTAGTTGCTGCATCTAAATCTACCGGAGTTCTTTTGATTAGAGCATCGCCTAACTTGGTGTAAATCTTCGGGAGAGCAGGCTCAATTTGCAGCGCGCAAAGGTAAGCAGAAACAGCCTCGTTCCACTCGTGTATTTCAGTCAAAGCATCGCCTAAATTGTAATAAGACCAAGAAAGATTTGGGTTAAGTTCAATAGCGCGTTTGTAGGCGACAGCGGCTGCTTTCCACTGTTCCGTTTTCAACAGTGCTTCTCCTAAATTGTGGTAAGTCCAAGAAAAGTTTGGATCGAGTGTACTCGCCCGCTGGTAGGCGAATGTTGCTGCTGACCAATCCTGGAGTTTAACTAAAGTCAAAGCTAAGTTATAATAAGACCAAAAGAATTCTGAATCGAGTGCGATCGCCCCCTGGTAAGCCGTGGCAGCTTCCGACCATTTTTCTATTTGAAAAAGCGCATCTCCCAACTTGTGACAAGAGCCAGAAGAATTCGGGTCTAAGTCAACAGCGCGCTGGTATGCGACGGCAGACTCAGACCATTTTTCTAATTTGCTATAAGCTTCACCAAGGCTGTAGTAAGACCAAGAAAAATTAGGGTTGATTTCAACAGCAGTGCGGTAGATAACGATGGCTGCTTGCCATTGTTCTAACTTCAGTAGAACGCTACCTAAATTGGAGTAAGACCAAAAAGAATTGGGATTTAATTCAATACTTTCGCGGTAAGCTGTCTCTGCTTCGTGCCAGAGTTCTGCCGCTTGTAAAACATTGCCTAATTTGTAATGAAATTCGGAAATATCCGGCTGAAGCTTAATGGCTTTGCGGTAGTCAACAATAGCTTCTTCCCACTGTTTTAACTGACTATTCGCTGCGGCTGATTGGCAATAAGCCTCGCAAAAACTAGAGTTTAAATAAATCGTACGGTGGTAACAAACTAGGGCTTTTTCTGGCTTGTTTTGCGCCAACAAAGTATTGCCTAAGTCGAGGTATTCTTCGGCTACTTCTATTGGTTCCACCATCAGTGCTTGATACCAGCAATCTGTCGCTTCCTCAGTTTGACCGACTTGGGCAAATATCCGGCTCAAATTGCGGTAAAATCCTGCAAAGTCGGGTTGCAGGGCGATCGCTTTTTGGTAACAGTCGATCGCCTCTTGCCACTGTTGCAGAGTAGCGCAGAGTGTACCGAGGTTGGCAAAAGCTTCGGCAAAATCGGGTTGCAGGGCGATCGCAACTTTGTACCAATACCGCGCGTCTTCTAGCTTGCCCTGAGCTTGCAGCGCCTTTCCCAGGGTTTTGCAAGTTTCGGCAGAATTGGGGTGCGAGGCGAAGAATTCGGTGCCAAGGGCGATCGCCTCATCCAATTTTCCAGCAGCCAAATACAATTGGGCTTGTTTCTGCAAATCAATCGTTGTTGTTTCCGAATTCACTTTTAGCGTTCCTATTTAATAATAATTGCTTGTATAATTCTAGGGCAAAACTTATCTATTTTTCGACTCCTGTACAGACATCTCCTTAGCTGTAAATACCGGATCGCCTGTATGGCGATTTGTGCGATCCTCTTCGAGGGCTGCGCTAACGAAATTTAATTTAATTTGCACATAAGTTAAGGAAAAACCAATTTCGATTAAACTAAGATAGCAACAGGTTAACAGCGAGGTAAATAATGTCAGCAGCGACTCACGCACCGCAAGTCAGCGTAATTATACCAGCATACAATGGCGATCGTTACATCGTGCAAGCCGTAGAAAGCGCCCTAGCCCAAACCTTTACAGATTTGGAGATTATAGTTGTAGACGACGGTTCGACGGATGAGACGCATCAGGTATTAGAGCCTTATCTTGACAGAATTCGCTACGTATATCAAGAAAATGCCGGAGTAGCAGCCGCCCGCAACCGAGGAATTCAGGAAGCAAAAGGCGAATTCATCGCTTTTTTAGATCAAGATGACTTCTTTTTTCCCGATAAACTAGCAGCACAAATAGCCCTATTTCGTCAGCAACCATCATTAGGAATTGTGAACAGTGGCTGGCGCATTGTCAACCACCAAGGCGAGAAAATTTCCGATATCAAAGCTTGGGAATATTTCCCCAAATTAGACTTAGAAACTTGGGTAGTACAAATGCCCATACTTCCCAGTGCCATGATATTTTCACGCCAGTGGCTGGAACTTGTAGGCGGTTTTAATTCAGAATTTGATTCAGTAGACGATGCAGATTTAATCCTACGTTTAGCAGAATTGGGTTGCGAAGCAGCTTGGCTGCCTCAAGTGACAGTAGCCTATCGCCAGCACGACCAAAATGTCTCAATAAAAAGAGTCCTAAAACAAGCAAATCTTTTTATTACCTTAAAACAGAGATTTTTCGATCGTCCCGATTTACCGCAGCACATTCGCGATTTAGAAAATCCGGCTTTTTACGAAGCATTGACTTGGATGGCGTGGCAATTGTACTATAGTAGCTATCCAGTCGAGGCAGTTGAGTTTTTCCAAAAATCTCTCCGTTACAGTCCTTATCCTGCCAAAGTAACTGTCACAGATTGGCTCAAACGTCTGGCTGCAATTTCTACAGTTTACGGACTTACAATCGATTTTCAATCATTAAGAAATTTATTAGAATGGAAACAGTTAATGGCTAGCATACTTACCTCAGAAACACCGCGGATCAGCGTAATTATTCCGGCATACAACAGCGAGCGCTACATTCTTAGAGCGGTGGAAAGCGTTTTTGATCAAACGTATAAAAATTGGAAAATTATTGTCATAGACGATGGTTCTACAGACAATACGAGGCAAGTTTTAGAGCCTTACGGCGATGTAATTCAGTACGTTTATCAGGAAAATCAAGGAGCAGCAATAGCTCGAAATCGCGCTTGCGAACTTGCCAGAGGCGAATTCTTAGCTTTTCTGGATGCCGACGACTTTTTTCTGCCAGAAAAACTCGCCAAACAAATTGCTTGTTTTGAAGCCGATCATTCTTTGGGGATGGTACAAAACGGCTGGTTGATGGTGGATGAAACCGGAAAAGATATCTACCCAGCGATGCCTTGGGAAGACTCTCCCAACTTAGATTTAGAAACCTTTGTCCTGTACAAAAGTGTGCGTCCAAGCGCGATAATGCTGCGACGCGAGTGGTGGGAACGTCTGGGCGGTTTTGACCCCCGCTTTCCGCCAACCGAAGATTTAGATTTTGCTTTGCGTTTAGCTTTAAAAGGCTGCAAATGTATGTGGTTGAAAGAGATATTAACCTGCTACCGCCAGCACGAAAGCAATCTAATGTCCGGCGGGCCAAAAGTGATGAAAAGCATGGAAACTGTGATGGAGCAATTCTTCGCTAGACCAGATTTGCCCGATCGCATACGCCGACTAAAAAAGGCAGAACGTTACAAATGTTTAGTGTGGATAGCGTGGCGGATGTACCGCGACGGATATTTAGCAGAAATGGTCGAGTGTCTGCAAAAATCTCTATACTACACTCCTTTTACTGGTACAGAAACTGTTTTTAAATGGTTGGAAAATTTCAGACTTGCTTCCGAAGAATACGGCAGCAACTTTGATGCTTATGCCTTAACTAATTTACCAGAATGGCAAAATATAGTAGTAGAAGCGGCAAACAATACCTATCAATTTAAATCAGCACCTAGTTCAAATTACCGCCAACAGGCAGGGCACGTACTCCTGTACGCAGAAGACCACGGAATCGGCGGCTTGGCGCAGTTCAACCATTCGTTGCTTTGCAAATTAGCAGCCGACGGCTACCGCGTTACTAGCGTGCAAAGTAGAGCTTCTAATCCTTTAATTACCGAACAGCAGCAGCTAGGTGTCGAGCATATTTGGCTGGAGTTCGACACGATGAAGGAGTTTTTGCGAATTGCTTACAATTGTACGGATGCTGAAAGAATTTACGCACAAGCTAAACCAGATTTAATTATCTTTAGCGATGGCTGGCCGATGGCTAATTTTGCGGCGAAACAAGTTGCGATCAAACAGAATATACCTTATATAATTACTCTCGGTTATATCGATCGCACTTATCAACATTTCAACCGTGGCGATCAGATTCCCTACTTCGATGCAGTGGCCTATCAGTACAATTTAGCCAAAGCCGCCATCGCTGTTTCCCACGAGAACTTAAACTTGTTCAAAAGGTTGTTCAAAACACCTCTGGAACAGGGCAAAGTCATTTATTACGGCAGGCCAGACAGTTATTTTGAGCCGCCAAATCTCTCAAACCGCCTGCGCCTGCGCCAAGAACAAGGCATCCCCGAAGAGGCTGTGGTTTGTTTCACGGCGGCGAGACTGACTCCAATTAAAGGATATCAGTATCAATTGCAGGCGATCGCCAAACTGAAAAATCTGCCAATTTGGCCCCAGCTATATTTCGTTTGGGCCGGCCCGGGTTCCACCACCCACGATAATATGGAACCGGAATTGAGAGCAACTGTCAGCCAATTAGGAGTCACAGAACAAGTTAAATTCATCGGCCAGCGGTGGGATGTTGCCGATTGGTTAGATGCCAGTGACATCTTTATTCTATCATCCGAAGCAGAGGGAATGCCCCTAGCAGTGATGGAAGCAATGGCGAAAGGATTGCCCGTAATTGCTACAGCCGTCAGCGGCATTCCTGAAGAGTTGGGAGACACCGGAAAGTTAATTGCCGATCCGACAATTGACGCGCAACAAACTGCACAAGAGTTAGCTGAAACGGTAGAACTATGGGCCCAAAATCCAGAATTGCGGAGGCTGACAGGACAAGCTTGCAAACTGCGGGCTATAGAAATGTTCAAGGAAGAACGGATGCTTTTGGAATATGCAGATGTTGTCGCCCAAGTCTTATCTGCTATTGGCAATCGAGACGAATTTGTGTTAGCGAAGCCCTCGAAGAGGATCGCCCCCAAAGTTCAAAAGCAGATCGAAAAAGTTGACAGTATGCTCTACTACTATTACCTAGTATGGCAGGCATGGCAAGCTTTCGATCGCGGAGATATGCCTGGGATGGTCGATAAGTTGGAGTTATCTTGGAAATGCACGCCACTGTTTTCAACAGAAACTATTTTGAGTTGGATCACAAATTTTGTGATGCTATCATCAGAAAAAGACGTGAAACTTGATACTTACTTGCTCACTCATTCCGCAGCGTGGCAAGAATTGATCGCATCAATTCAGGGTTTGGAAGTTGCAGTTTCTGTTCGTTAAAGCTGACTGTTTGGACTCGGCGGTTGAAACCGCGACTATACAAACGAAGTCCGGATGGTGCGCGGACTGAAGAATTAAGTAGGTATTATGGGTAAGGTGCGCAATGCGCACCCTACAGGCTAGCCGTTTGTGATTAATTTCTGTTTTTTTTATTAGCCAGCAAATACAAGATGCAATTCACTTTCAAATTCCCACCCATTAATAAGCTGCTACCAATTTGCTTAGCTGTAGTAACTGTCCTGTTAATCGCATATTTTGGACAGCAATCAAGTATCGCCCAAATGCGATCGAACGTCACAGTCGATTTTGGACAGCCAGCCACGGGTATCACATCCATGAGCGGCTTCCTGCACGGAATTGACCCCACAAAACCCCCGGATAGCTCTGTCAAGCCCTTGCAGCCGAAGCTGTGGCGTGTGGGAAGACTCGATGTTTACGATCGAGTAATCGCCAGCGGAGCCGAATTTCAACTATTAGTTAGCGACTTGTGGGGATACGGCAGCAATCCCAAAGGCTGGCCCTATCAAAACTATCCCGCATGGGAAGCATTCATCCGACAGTTAGCCCAGCAAAATAAAGGCAAAAAAATTATTTGGGATATATGGAACGAACCAGATTTAGCAAATCCATTTTGGAAGGGAAGCAGAGAACAATTCTTTGAAACTTACAAAAGGGCTTACAAAATCTTGCGGGAAGAATTGGGGCCATCAGCGATGATTGGTGGGCCGAGTATCAGCACTTACAAAAAAGAATATCTCGCGGCTTTTTTGGATTACTGCAAAGCTAACAAACTCGAAGTGAATTTTCTAGCTTGGCACGAACTCAATGATACTATAATTTTATTTGTGGATGACCACGTATTCGATGCTAAACGCAATTTTCAACAAAGTCCTTCTTACAAGGAACTGAAGTTGCAAAAGATTTATGTCAACGAGATTGTAGGAGAATTAGCGCAGTATCAACCGGGGGAAATTTTAGGTTATTTGTCCAACTTGGAGTATGCAAGAGCTGATGGTGCTTGCAGAGCTTGTTGGGATACAACTGTAGGGAAAAAAGTTAGCAATTGCTTCAATAATACGCTGACTGGGATTGTAACGCCGAATACCTTTGAGCCGAGGGCTGCTTGGTGGACTTACAAAGCTTATGCTGATGGAGTGAATTCGCGGGTGCTGAGTCGATCGGATAATGATCGCCTTGTGGCTTTGGCTAGCAAGTCAAATCATGAAGGCAAAGCACAGGTGCTTTTAGGTTATTTCGATCGCAATTATTCATCAGCAACAACCGTTACTTTGAATCTTGCCAATTTGCAAGCTCTAGGTATTCAAAGCGGTCAAAAAATTAGTCTGAAATTACAAAAGATTCCTAATAATCTAGAAGGTTCTGTGCAAAAACTTGTGACGGTTAAAGAAGAAAGTGTTTCGGTTGGTAGCGGCAGTTTGACTTATATTATTCCTAATTTCAACGTTCACGAAGGTTATTTGTTGACGGTTAGCAAATGATATCGTTTCTGGTTGCACCGGAATTATAGAGGACACGGCAGTGCCGTTTCCCTACCGCGATTAATTGTAGGGACACGGCACTGCCATGTCCTGACAAATATATAGCCGTGTCCTGACAAATATATAGAATTTACCTGGGATTGTGCAAAGATTTTTGTACCGATTCCAGCCACTCTCGGACTGTTTGATTGTCCGATTTTGGATCGTAGTAACAGCCTAATTCATCGAAAATGAATGTTTCTAAGTCGGCTGGGGCGATCGGCATTTCTAGCAGTTGGCTAAGTTCTTGCGATGCAGCTTCAATACTTTCTGGCGGTTCGCTGCTCAGGTAGTTGTTGACTACATCGCTGGCGGTTTCAGCTTCTAGTGGCCAGTCTTGGTGAAAGTAGGAACTGAAAAATTGGGTTAAATTAGAAAATTGATCGATCATTGGGGATATGCTGTGAGAATAAAGTATCCGGGAGGTAATTTGGTGCTGCGCTGGAGGACGATTCTCAAGCGAGATGTCTGAGTTGCTTTGGATGCGCGGCGGCTCATAGTAATGCCAATTATTCTGTTGGCGTCGTAGTCGATCGTATAACGATTAGTTCGTTTTTTCATCCAGGAGTCGATCGCACTTTGATTTTTGCTCATTGCTTCCGCAATCGCCGCCTCGGCAACGGAACGGTAACTAAAGGAAGATGCGGAAGAAATTCTCTTTTCCTTTGCGAGTCGCTGTGCTAGTTGTGATTCTGTTTTGCCAACGTGTCTCTCTAAAGTGTGTCCTCCTGCTGCTTCGTGAAAGTCCAATCCACCGCCCGGGATGTTGGGGACAAAAGCTAGGGTAGTTTGTGGTATCGTTGAGACTTGCGGTGCAACAACCGTGGCGTAAACCGCAGGTATTGCCGATTGGAATAAGACTGTGATTGAGGCGATCGCACACAGGATACCTAAAAATCTTTTTAGGCGATCGAGTTGACTTTTCATTGCTATTTTGGATATTCAGTATAGTTGTCTAGTATTTTTATCTGCTTCCTACTTTAGCATTAGTTAGTTACAAATTGCGCGTAGCATTTAATTGCACGGTGTATAGCGACGCTACTTTTATTTAGAAGATAATTTATTTTTATGATTTACAAAGCTTCACTCAATCTGAGAATTTGTTAATAATTCTTTGAAAAAATCCCAGATAATTGATGATAGATTAATTGATAAGTTTTCAAAAGGTGAAAAAATGCAAGTAGTCATCCTGGCTGGCGGTCTTGGTACTCGTCTCAGAGAAGAAACAGAATTTCGCCCCAAACCTTTAGTTGATGTCGGCGGGCGTCCGATTATTTGGCACATCATGAAAATCTATGCCCACTACGGTTTCCAAAACTTTGTGGTGTGCTTGGGCTATCGCGGGAACATGATTAAGGAATATTTCCTGAATTATGAAGCCATGAACAATGACTTTACTATCTGTCTGGGCCGCAAAAATAGCATCACCTATCAAGAGGAACATCGTGAACAAGATTTTCATGTAACGCTGGCTGAAACTGGCGCAGAAAGCTTGACGGGAGGGCGGGTAAAACGGATTGAAAAATATATCGATAGCGAGAATTTTATGGTGACATACGGCGATGGAGTTGCTGATGTCGATATTGAGAAATTGCTCGAATTTCATAAGTCTCATGGTAAGCTAGCAACTGTTACTACTTTTCGCCCGATTTCTCGTTTTGGAATTTTGGATGTAGATAGTGAAGGTCAAGTACGAGAATTTGCTGAAAAGCCTCAAATAGATGGTTGGATTAGTGTGGGATATATCATATTTAACCGCCGGATATTTGAGTATTTGGGTGGGGATGATTGTGTTTTAGAACAGGAGCCGATGCAGCGTTTGGCGGCAGAGGGACAGTTGATGGCTTACCGCCATGAAGGCTTCTTTTTTGCGATGGATACTTATCGGGAGTATAAGTATTTAAATGAGCTTTGGGATGAAGGGAAGGCTCCTTGGAAAGTTTGGGAATAAGTTAGTTTGGGACGGGCTCTCCGGCCCGTCCCACAATCATTGTAAACCAATAAATTACAAATAATAAGTTTCACATTAATTATAAAAGATGGATTTTAAAGATATTCTTAACAGGACAGAAACTTACCTGAAAGAGTGCGTATCACCCCACGCAGAAGTTATCGACAGCGACTCGGAAGCACTGAAAAAAGCACTTTCTGGATTGGAAAATCGATCGCTCTTGGCGCTGCGAGTTCCCCAAAAATGGGGCGGCGCGGAAATTTCACCGGAGATTTTTTACGAATATCAGGAATTGACGGCGCGATATTCCGGCGCTTTGTCTTTCCTGCAAACTCAGCACCACAGCGCAACTGCGATGATTGCCAGCAGCGACAATGAAATGCTAAAAAGCAGATACTTGGGCGCGATCGCCCAAAAAGAGTTACGCTTGGGTGTGGGATTTTCGCATTTAAGGCGATCGGGCAAACCGGCAGTCACCGCAACTCCCGCACCAAATGGCTATTTACTGTCGGGGAATGTTCCTTGGATTACAGGTTTTGGCTTATTTCAAAAGTTTATTGTGGCTGCGGTACTTCCAGACAATCGCGCGGTTTTCGGTTTGCTCCCTTTTGTCAATATTGACCGTGAATATGGTAAAATACGTTTTAGCGAAATCATGCAGTTAATCGCCATGAATTCGACTAATACTGTGACAGCAACTCTCGATAATTGGTTGCTGGATGAATCGGAAATAATTGCCGTTAAACCTGTCGGGTGGATTGCGGAAAATGACAGCAAAAATATCCTAAATTTTGTTCCGACTACTTTTGGTTGTATTCGCGCGGGATTGGATGTAATTTCAGCGGCGGCGACTTCTAAAGATTCGCCTGTGATTGCGGCGGCTTGCACAAAATTGGAGCTGAAGCTCGATCGGCTAAAACAGCATTTCGCACAATCTCAACATAGCTCAAAAGCCGAACAATTAGCACTCCGAGCTCAAGCTATTGATTTAGCGGTGCGCTGCGGGCACGCTGCGGTTGCAGTTTCCAGCGGTGCGGCTAACGGTGCGCTGCACCCGGCGGGGAGAGTTTATCGAGAAGCTTTGGTGTATACTGTTTCCGGGCAGACAAAGGATGTGATGGAAGCTACGCTCGATCGCATTGTCGGGTGATTCTGAAGTATTGTAGGGTGTGTCAGCTAGGATGATTTTTGATTTAATCGATCGGCTAATGGCTGACGCACCTTATCATTGAAATAACTATAATCCGGCCCTGGACACTCAAGATGCCGTTTCCCTACGATATTTCGTGCGATTCAAAACTTCGTTTTTGCAGATGACAAATAACTTTAATTCAAACAATTTAAAAACGATCGCCTACCGCGACATTATAGACTTAACCCATCCAATTCATCCAAATATTCCCATCTGGCCGGGAGATCCGGCGACAGAATTTGAAACAGTATCTCACATAGAAAAAGATGGGTATTTCCTGCGAAAATTCTCAATGGGAGAACACAGCGGCACTCACATCAACGCACCCAATAGCTTTGAGACGGCAGGCCCGAGCATTGATAGTTATACGCCGCAATCGCTAGTTTTGTCGGGAATTGCGATCGACATTCGCGAGCAAAGTCTTGCCAATCCCGACTACAGTTTAACAGTCGATGATATATTGACTTGGGAACAACAGCACAAATTTATAGAACCAGGAAATCTAGTTTTATTGTATACTGGTTGGCAAGCAAAATGGGATGATGAGCGAGCATTTTTTAATCAAGACGATGGCGGAATTTGCCATTTTCCTGGATTTGGCAAAGCAGTAACTCAATTTTTGCTAGAAGAACGATCGATCGCTGGAATTGGCACCGACACCCACGGAGTCGATCCGGGACAAGATCAAAGTTTTGCAGTTAATAAACTGGTATTGGAAAAGCAGCGAATAGTGCTGGAAAATCTGGCAAATCTCGACTTGTTACCTGCGGCTGACTTCACTTTAGCGATCGGAATATTGCGCCTTTTGGGAGGTTCCGGTTCGCCCGTGTCTGTGTTCGCTTTTGTGGCTTGATGCGGTAAAACTTACATCTTGTACCACGATCGAGAACAGGCAAGATGCCTGTTACACAAAGAGTGAATTTTATTGTGGAACAGGCATCTTGCCTGTTCCTAGCCCGATACAAATTGAAAATGGTGCAATATCTCAGGTAAAATTGGATTGAGAGAATTCCCTTAAAAATAATAAGATTAATGACAGAACTGCCAAAGGATCTCGATGATGCGATCGCCCAATCCCGCATTGCAACCGCCGCCGCTCTTGCAGATGGTCAAACTTTACTGCAAGTCGAATTAGTATTTCCCGAAATCGCACTGCAAGCACAGTCTATCACCCAACAATTCTTACCAGAATTTGAGGACATCCACTCGGGAGTTAAAGTCTTCTTCCCCGATGCTGGTTCAGCAGCCCTCGCGCGCCGCGACTGGGGACAAACAGCGTTTAAAATCACTGATTTGGGCAGTAGCCGCACTCCGGTTGAAGATAAATTAGCACCGGAAGATCAACTGTTTTTGTTGGTGAATCCGGCGGCGGTAGAAGTGGCGCAAGTCGAAAAACTTTACAGAGCTGCGGGCGATCGCCCCGTAATCCTCCTCAACCCGCGCCTCGAAGATGTGGCTACCATAGGCATAGGCTATGCAGGCCGCCAATTGCGCGAGCGCTTCCTCAACAAAATCGAATCGTGTTACTACATCAGACCCCTAGACAGTGCAGCCCTATTTCGCTGCTACCCGCAATCCTGGCAAGTCTGGCTGGAAACAAACGACGAATACGAACTAATTTCGGAAACTGCCCAAAAACCAGTCGGAGACGACTTAGAGCGGATTTTAGCCAAAGCTATGGGAACCGCCGATCCCAACTCCAGCGCACCTGCCAAACCGCTAAAAAAGAAAGGTTTTTTGGCAGAACTCCAGACATTCCTCAAAGCTTTGACTCAGTAGGTGGGTACAAATAAACCTCTGATGGGTCGGGCGGGTTTTGCCTTTATAAACTGGCTTGTATAGGAGTGATTCTTAGCTAAACCCACCCCTACAAAATACTATTGTTTTTTCGCAATCACCTAATTAATAGTATTGTAGGGTGCGTCAGCTAGCGTTATTTTCGACTGAATCGATCGGCTAATGGCTGACGCACCCTACAGCTTTGACTCAATAACAGGAGTTGCAAAAACGAAATTAAGAGCTTTCGAGTTTTGCTATTAGTAGCGACGCAAACAGATACTGATGATTTTTACTGAATCTTTGTACAAAGCCGTATAATGGATAATACCCCTGCTCCACAAAACAGGGTGGTAAATATAGTACCAAAATTGGATGCTATAAGCTAATAGTTAAGGTTTTGAGTTAGGGAAGCGGATAAACACAGTGGATCAGCGGCGCATTGTTATCGGGGACGTACACGGGCATTACGATGGTTTAATGCTGCTACTAGAGGCACTTGCCCCGAGATCGGACGATCGCGTGTATTTTTTGGGAGACTTAATCGATCGCGGCCCGAAAAGTGCTCAGGTATTAGATTTTGTCCAGCACAGCCCCTACCAAACTCTGCTGGGCAATCATGAACAATTGATGTTAGATGCTTTGTCGGGGGAGTCGGTGGATATACGGGCGTGGCAATCTTGGCTGTACAGCGGTGGCGATGCGACAGTCGCCAGCTACAGAGATACAGGGATGATGCCGTACAAACACTTAGATTGGCTGCGATCGCTCCCCACGTACATTGACTTAGGGGACATCTGGCTGGTTCATGCCGGTGTCCATCCCACAATGCCATTCGCTCTCCAGTCGATCGAACAACTCTGCTGGATTCGCAAAGAATTTCACACCATATCGAAACCCTATTTTCCGAATAAATTAATTATCACCGGTCACACAATCACCTTTACCTTTGAGGGCGTCAGGCCAGGCGAATTAGTCAGGGGTCAAGGTTGGTTGGATATTGACACAGGTGCTTATCATCCAAAAAGCGGCTGGCTGACAGGACTCGACTTCAGCTACCGCAGAGTTTATCAAGTAAATGTATTTAACAATCAAGTCCGAATTTTGCCGTTTGATGAAGTTGTCAGACAATTGAGACTGCCACAGTTGGCACTCCCAAAACCTGCGATCGATCCTGTGGTTCAACATCAGGCTTAAATCATCACAAAATTGGGTAGCATCGGAATTATTAGCCGAAATTAGGAGACGGCAGTGCCGTGTCCCTACAATATTATTTTGGGTAGGGAAACGGCATTGCCGTGTCCTCCCCGTATGTCGAAAAGAAATTAGGAGACGGCAGTGCCGTTTCCCTACAATATTATCTTGGGTAGGGAAACGGCATTGCCGTGTCCTCCCCGTATGTCGAAAAGAAATTAGGAGACGGCAGTGCCGTTTCCCTACTCTATTATTCCGGTGCAACCAGAATTTAAATGATTTAAAATTCCTAATATCCCAACAGTCTGCGCATTTGTAACTTGTAAGCCGCATTATTCAAGCCTTCACCGCTAGCGAGATCCGGGTCGATCGCCTGATTTATAGCAGCTATACGATCGCCAGTAGCCGGGTGCGTGCTCAAAATGCTCGGAGGAGAAGGTTTGTTGAGCAGTTTTTTCATAAAATCAACCATCCCAGATTGAGCGTAGCCCGATCGCCCCATAGTTTCCAATCCCAACTGATCCGCTTCGTATTCAGCTTGACGGCTGTGCGGGCGGCGCAAAGCCAATTCTACCCCAATCTGAACCGCCCGAGATCGATCGAGTCCCGTGGCAGAAGCTACACCAGAGGCGATCGCCATTTGACGCATTTGTTGAATCGAGTGACGAGCAGTAATATGCCCGATTTCATGAGCGATTACACTTGCCAATTCAGCTTCATTATCCGCCGCCGCCATCAAACCTTTATTGACATAAACAAAACCGCCCATTGTGGCAAAAGCATTAATATTCTTGTCGTCAATCACCTGGAAAGTATAGGGAATATCCGGGCGAGTGCTTTCTTGAGCGAGCCGCTGACCAATGCGGTTGATATATAGTGTAGTGGCGCGATCTTGGTCAATTTTAAACTCGCTTTTGGTCAACTGTTGATTAATTTGTTGGCCAACCGTCACCTCTTGGCGATCGGACATATTCGACAATTGAATAACTTGAATGCCCCGAAAAATTAGTTCTGGCAAAGAAAAGGCGATCGTCGGTGCGGGCCTGATCACCGAAATACCCACAGCCAAAATCAGCGACAGAAACAGATAAATCCCGCGCCCGCAACTACGCCGGCAAGTCAACCACAAACTTTTTAACATGATTGATACGTGCGAAAAGATCGGTAAATTTTAGGAAAAATGGCAAAAGTCACTCAATAGGAAGACGAAATTTGATGCTGCTTAGTTGCTATTTTAACTTGTTGCCAATTTTTCACCGCGCCGCGAGCTCCCGGGCGATCGGGCAAATCAACCAACCGCCGTCCCCTGTACCTTCTGCCGACGGCAGCCCAAGTCCTGCTGATTTTGGGCGATCGTTGTGGTAATATCTTTTGGCTTGTACAGATACTCCTGTCGCTGTCCGTTTATAGGCGATTTATGAAAATTTTGGATTCTCAAGGCCGACTGTTCGGCAAAATCAGCATTCTAGACGTAGGTGCCGCGATGATTGTGCTGCTAGTTGCAGTCGGCATCTTCTTCTTTCCCGGCACTTCTGGCGGTTCCGTCGCCCAAGTCGGCAGCATTGACAAACCTGTAGAGATTGATGCAATTGCGATCGGACTCAAAGGCACAAACGTTCAATCATTATTCAAAGCAGGCGATAAAATTAATGTGGTGATCCGCAATCAACCCTCCGGTCAGATTACGATCAAATCTGTCAAAACTATCCCCAGAACCCTAGCAGTTCCCCAGCCCAACGGATCTGTCAAAGCTCTTCCCGATCCCAGAGAAGAAGAATCATTCAGTAGAAACATGATGTTTACCCTAGAGGGAAAAGGTCAACTTACTGAAAATGGCCCGGTTTTAGGGAATACGAAAGTCAAAATTGGCACTACTCTAGAACTCGAAGGCAAAAAGTACATTTTCAACGCCAGCGTTATGGACGTGCGAGTGAAAGAGTAGTCATTGGGCATTGGGCATTGGGCATTGGTAATCGGTAATCGGGAATTGGGAATTAATTTTCCTTCTGCCCTCTTACTCAATCCCTTATATCCGTTATATAAATTCCGGTTACACCGGAATTTATATAAACGGAGGACACTCAAGATGCCGTTTCCCTACAATTAATTGGAGTAGGGAAACGGCATCTTGAGTGTCCTCATGGTTCGAGTCCGTATGCGCCTACCACTGTCGGGAAATATTAATTCCTACGCTACCGGATTTGATATTAAATCCGTTACATCCGGTACATTGCTCCTTTCCAAACTTCCCTCTTCCTCAATCCGTTACATTTCGCGCGAGCGAATCCGTTGCCGAACTTCACCCTTGAGAAAGCAATTTTAAATATTGTCTAATTAAGCCGATCGTGACTGCGGGAACTTCCAACTGCGGAGTCAAACCTACGTCTTCCAAAGATTGAAAAACTTTGATTGCTTCGGGGTTGAGATTTGCCAACCGCTGCCCGATATCGGGGCTGGTAAACTGTGATTTTTCTCCCCAAATAATCGCAGTCGGCGTTGTTAGTTGAGTGATGTATAGCGACAAATCAAAGCATAAATCTCCGCGCACAAAAGACAGGGCGGCATATTCTGCATTTGGTTCTAAGGCGGATGCGAGATAAGCATCTACAATTTCTTGGTAAACGCGGCGGGAATCGGCAAATTGGCGCTGTTCTAAGAAGCTGCGGATGCCGCCGTCTGTGGCGATTCCGGTACTGTAGAGCAATCGGTCTAAAATCGGGGTGTTGACTAGCTGAGCGAAGAAACTGTTGCGGTAATTTTGTCCGAAGTCGGATAAACCGCTTGGTATGGTCAAAATTAGAGATTTGAAGAGATCGGGACGGGCGATCGCGATCCGAGCTGCGATCGCCCCCGTTAGAGAAGAAGCGATCGCATCTATCGGACTGTCGCAAGTTTTTTCGATAAATTCAATCAAGGTTGTGATATAATCATCGACCTGATAATCTCTGGGCGGATGTTCCGATCGCCCCCAACCAATTAAATCAGGTGCTAAAGTTCGATATTCTGCCGCAAAAGCTGGATAAACTTTTGACCATTCATAGGCACTCGAACCGCCCCCAAAACCGTGAAAAAATACCAAAGTCGGTTTATTTTCCGAATCTGAGGTCGGCAACCCGAGCCAAGGCGTTTTTTCAGCAGTGTAGTAGACCATTCTGCCGAGAGAAGTAACTATCGATCGCTGACCGAAGCCGAGGGGCACAAGCATAAATAAACCTCAATAGCTATTAGATTTTAGATGTTCGTCCGCCGAGATGATCTTTGTTTAAAAAAAAGTTGCTCTCGCGAGCGGAGTTTTTGTAAAGATTAAGTAATGATTTAAATCTATCTTAGTACAAGTGTCGCCTGAAACTACCGACTGTTCGTAAGTTTTGCGATTTGGGCAGTTCGGCTGTGTAGTTATCATCACCTTTGCAAACTACCGCAGATCCAAGATAATATCAAATGATGGGTAAGACCCCTCAAGATAACAGAGTCGGTTCGCCGACGAGGAAAACGGGCGATCGGAAAGCAGGACTATTAAATCTCGCTTTCAGGCCAGCGGCAAGTTTACCGCTGTCAGCCACTCACGAATAATTAATCATCATATTTTTTTGCGGATTTTGCGGAGCAGTGGCTTTTCATGTCGAAAGTCTCTGTTGAAGGGCGGGCGATGGCTGGGAGCCCCGCAAGCTACGGTTTTTTGGTTTCCGATCTCCGGTTTGCCCATTTCTCTGGAAAAGACCGTTATAAATTCCCAAACACAAAAAACAACTAATCGCAGGGAGCTCTACTAAAAATGCAACTGCTCAGAAAACGGGATCGAGAAGGTTTTATGGTTGACGCAAAAAGTCTTCAATCGGATGGGTTTGCAGAATTTGATACTGCTTATCGAGGCATGGATTTGAACGGTAAAAAGTCTTTAGTCGCCGCTCCCGAACGATCGGGCTCCGGGTTAGATGTGCGATCGGGCGCCACGGTACCGGCGATCGTCCGCCTAGCTTCAGAAGACTTGAAATGCTTTGAAGTAGTACAAGACCAGTTTGCACATTGGGGCCTAACTTTTGTCAATACCGTCGCCATCCAACCTTCAAATCCAGCATTTTTCACGGGTTCTGGGGCAACAGTGTTAATGGGAGCTCCAAAAAGCGGACTGATAGAAGTAAATTTCAAGTATCCCGTCCGCAGCGTGTCAGGACTTGTCACCAGTTCGCGACGAACTGTTTTATCTGCTTGCGACATTGACGGGAACCCAATTGTTCAAGATGAAATGCCCGCGCCCAATCTGGCAGGGTCTAATTCTCCGATCGCCCCTAGGGCTCCCTTGCGTGTAAAAGCTCCGAATATTCATCGAATTACTTTTTATGCTTTTGACGGTCAGCTAATAGTCGATGACTTTATTTTTGGATTTTAAGGTAATACCATAAGTATTGTCCCAAGTCTGCAAACCTTCAAGAAGGGCATTTCGGACTAAAGCTTCGGGTTCCTGACTCAGCATCAGACGAAAGCACTCGGCAGCGCGGTTTCGGGCGATCATCTGCGTTGATGAGCCTCCCGTAGGGGCGGGCTTCGCTAACGAACTTTTGCCAGAACGAAAAGCCCCAAACCCACCGTTATTCACCAAATCGGTCATTTGTCGCACAGCAATCAAACGTTTCACGGGGTCTGCATCAGTCAAATCTGATAGGAGGCGATCGAGCACTGCTTCATTTTGTGAGGCCCCGAGATTTAATGCTTGCCGCAGCAAGAGTCCTACAATCGCGATCGTCCCAAAATTCTGCAAAATGGTGCTCACAGCCATCCAGTGGCTCTCTGAGTCCGTCCAAATCGCCCAACTCATGTAAGTGCCCAAGGTGATCATGCCGCCACTACCCACCGCTAAAACAAATGGGCGGTTCGGGCCCTCCCAAAATTGCTCGATTTGTTCTCGCAGCAATTGTCCGGGACGCGACTGTCCTCGATAAACCAGCATCATCGCTGTTATCCCCAGCCCTGTCGAAAACAGTAACTGACTGTTCCACCATCCCCAAACTCCTACCAGAGTCACAACTGCCAGCCAACCTTTCGATCGACTCAAACGATCTAGCAACCACTTGATCCCTGCGGTAGAAGCTACAGGCGATCGGGCCCGATCGCTGTTACCATCTACTCTCCGGCGCTTTGTTTCTGGAGTCCCTGGCGGGCTATGGTGACTGAGTTGTCTTTCTTCTGGTGCATCAGTCATCTCCCCAGACAGGTTGCGCTCGGGTAGCTGACTCAGTTGCAAAGTGCGCTCCTCTTCGTTGGCGTAGCCCCCGTAGGGGCGGGCTTCGCTAACGGACACTTTGATTGGCGATCGATTGGGCTTGTTTGTAGTTTTTTTAAATTGATTCATACTGACTTTTGTGAGGAATAGTTTTCAATTATTCAGCCTTTTTTAGCACTGATTTAGATTTTTGAGAAACAAGAGTCTTAGACTCTATGATACCCGAAATTCAAACCAGTGCTAAAAATGCAACGACGCCGAAGACTGAAAAATTAATACCAAAAATAGAGCAATTTATAAATAGTTGAGAAAAGCAGGTGCATCCGGTGTTTTGCCAATATATTCGTATGGTTCTGGCATTCCGGCAGACAATTTATTAGTTATAACCAGAGATTTACTGCCGGAATGCGAGAGTCCTTACATTCATTGAGATGCACCCGAAAAGCACGATAGGCTAACAACGAATATTTCTGAATCATCTCAATTCTGGTTGCACTTATACATGACTGTTGACTGTTTGGACATTTGAATAATACCGATGCAGCCGAAAACGAGATTACTGTTGAGGCCCAAGGGCGATCCTCTTCGTTGGCGTAGCCCCCCTAGGGGCGGGCTGGGCTAACGGAGTTGATCTGCGGGCAAAAACCCGAAAAAATTTAAATTTATGAAATTTGGGGGCTTTTGAGTGTTTGAAGAAGTCCCCTCAGAAATGTATAGCGGTTCTCAGATAGATGAGGTATGCCAAAACCCTATATTACCAAGCTTTTCAGGTCAAAATTCGTACCTCACCTTTGTAAGAAAGGCTATATAGCAGCTTGATATCAATTCCGGTTGTATTGGAATAATATACAGGAGACGGCGAGTGCCGTCTCCTGATTTCGGTAAGATTAATAATTCCGATGCTACCGGATTTGATATGACACCTAGCTGGACGGACAGCAGCCTCCTGGCCAGCACTTGCGTTGAACTCGAATTGTTTGAGAATTAATAGCAGGATTAGTCCTAAACTGCTAAGATTTTTGAATTGACGGTAGCAGATCGAGTCCGGTAAATTAGCCGTAATTTTGGTAGAGCGGGTCGCGCCCGATCGACCATAATGTTTAGAGATCCCCGTAAGCTCGCCCAGGTATCTGGACACTTGCGATCGATCGGGCGAACTAGATAGCAGGAAAGCGAGTTCGGGTTCAAACCCCTAAAAGCAGCATCGCCCGATCGCCCGATCGCCCGATCGCCAGTATCCAGGCCCCAAAAATAGCTGGCTTTGACCAGAATCAGATGTTTATTTGTACCCACCTACTTAGTAACAGACATGATTGAACTTGTTGCTGTGTTTTCAGCCCGTCTTTATGGGTCTAGAAGTCACAAAAACAATAAACTATTAGAGAACGTATCTAAAGCTGTGGAGGATTCCAAATAAGTAGACAAACCTCTCAAGAGTCATCTTGAGACTACGCTGAAATAGGAAGTAGCTTCTAAAGTCCAAATCTGTAAAGAACTGGGTAAATTTGGGTAGATTCTATCTTCGCGGAGACTCTTGGTACTTCCAACGAGTGACGAACTTGATCGTCAAAGAGCTTAGGTTTGATCCTCAAGCACTCATGAATATATAAACACCTTACGCTCGCCGGAACAATCTTGCAGTAAAACCCATGTCTAGTATGCAAAACCAATTCACGGTTCACTTCTGGGGCGTTAGAGGTAGCATAGCCTCCCCCGGGGCTGAAACAGTACGTTACGGGGGCAACACGCCCTGTATAGAAATGCGAGTGGGTGACAGTCGCCTAATTTTCGATGGCGGTACGGGATTGCGGGTTTTGGGACAAACTCTCCTGCCGCAGATGCCCGTAGAAGCTCATATGTTTTTTACTCACTCTCACTGGGATCACATTCAAGGATTCCCATTTTTTATCCCAGCTTTTGTCAAGGGCAATTGTTTTCACATCTACGGCGCAGTTGCTCCTCCTCCTAATAAGGCTACTATTCAGCAGCGGCTCAACGACCAGATGCTGCACCCCAATTTTCCGGTACCCCTACAAATTATGGGGGCAGACCTGAAATTTAATGACATAGAAGTGGGTGAACCTCTCTCCATCGGAGATATTAAGGTGGAAACTGCTTTGTTGAATCATCCCGGGGAAGCTGTAGGCTACCGTGTGAACTGGCGCGGGTATTCGGCTGCTTATGTGACTGATACTGAACATTTTCCCGATCGCTTGGACGAAAATGTGCTGCATTTGGCTCGGGATGCTGATGTGCTGATCTACGACGCTACTTATACGGATGACGAGTATTATTCGGAAAAGTCTAGCAGGGTTGGCTGGGGACATTCGACTTGGCAGGAAGCGGTGAAGGTGGCAAAAGCGGCTAATGTCAAAAAGTTGGTGATTTTTCACCACGATCCGCTGCATAATGATGAGTTTTTAGACAAGGTGGGAGAGCAAGTGGCTCAAAGGTTCCCGAACAGTTTGATGGCGCGGGAAGGTTTGTCATTGCAGTTGCTACCTCCTAACACTGATGTCTCTGAAGCGTCGGTGGAAGCTCCTCAAGTTTCTGTGTGATGGATTTGAGGTTGCCGATTCAGAAATCTTGAGGTCGGAAATCTCAAATTTAAGTTACCCTGACCTCACTCAAACATAGACACAAGCCCACGGCTTAAGTCTTGGAAAACAACAAGTTTAGATGAAAGTTCAAGCTTCCAGATTGATCTGTGGAGTGGATTTTTAAATCTTTAATCTCTAATCTAAAATCGATCGGCGATCGCAATCCGGCTAAGTATGGCAAAATCTAAAGCGTGTGGGTAACTTCTTCTTGTACTGCTGCTCTGACTCCAACTTCTGTTGCCTTGGGAAACTTTGATGGTTTGCACCTAGGGCATCGACAAGTCGTGCAGCCAATTTTAAATCGATCGACCTTTGAGCCAAATTCTGCAATGGTTTCTGCCTCGGGGCAAAACCTGCGCTCAAACCCTGGCAAAGATCAAAATTCCGAAAGCAAACATCCGGCAACTTACAACGATTCGGCGAGCAACAGCCTCTCTGGTCTGATTTCTGATGCGGACGATCGACCTTACAGCACTGTGGTGACATTCGATCCGCACCCGCAAGAATTTTTTACAGGTCAACCCAAAAAACTGCTGACGCCTCTGGCAGAAAAGGTAGAATTGCTCACAGCAATGGGTGTCGAGCAACTTGTACTGTTGCCGTTCGATCGAGAACTAGCAAGTTTAACGGCTTCTGAGTTTGTCGAGGAAATTCTGGTGCGGCAACTGCAAGCGAGTCGAATTAGCGTAGGGATGGATTTTCGGTTTGGACGGGGACGCGCTGGGACGGCTGTGGATTTGCAGTCGATCGCTTCTAGCTACGGCATTGATGTGACTCTTGCGCCCCTATACAGTTGCGGTGAGGGCGATCGGATCAGCAGTTCTGCAATCCGCGAAGCTCTAGCATCCGGCGACCTCAGAAAAGCGCATCAGTTGCTGGGAAGACCTTACAGTTTGGTGGGGACTGTGGTTGGGGGACAGCGGCTGGGTAGGACGATCGGGTTTCCCACCGCTAATATCGAATTACCACCCGAAAAGTTTTTGCCGCGTTTTGGCGTATACGCAGTGCAAGTATTAGTCAGTATGTTATCGAATAGTGAAGCTGGAGAAATCAAAGATCCAAGTTCTTCCTATGAGTGGAAAAATCCTCAATCTCTCATCGATCGCAAAGCATCAGATTTATCTATTCTAAGTGGGGTAATGAATGTTGGCTGTCGCCCGACGGTAGACGGCCAGCAACCGACGATCGAAATTCATTTGTTAGATTGGTCTGGGGATTTGTACGGTCAAACCTTGAGCGCGAGTTTGGTAGAGTATTTGCGACCCGAACAAAAGTTCGCTTCTCTGGATGCTCTGAAAACTCAAATTCAGGCAGACTGTGATGTTGCTAGAAAGGTGTTAAGTAAGCCAACCTAAAAACACAAAATACCCAGGTTCTTGATTTTTCAAATAAGTCTGGGAGCTAGGGCTGTTTCATTCTGAGAATCATGATTTTGTAGGATCGTGCCCCCGTGCCGACCCTCCCCTATCCAGGAGGGCAACCACGGGGGGATTGCCCCTACAAAGAATGAAATAGCCCTAGTCCGGAAGCTAAAGTTCTATCGCATTTTACAATTAAAAATCAGGGATATGAGAGAACACATTGAACGACTCAAGCAAAATCTAGGCAAGACCATTGTTGGCAAAGCGGATGCTATTCGCTTGGTAATCGTAGCGGTGCTTTCGGGCGGACACGCGCTGCTGGAAGATGTTCCTGGTGTCGGCAAAACGCTGCTTGCTAAGTCTTTAGCGCGATCGATCGATGGTAAGTTTCAGCGGATTCAGTGTACTCCCGATTTGTTACCAACAGATATCACCGGTACTAATATTTGGAATCCCAGCAGCGGGAAGTTTGAGTTTTTGCCTGGGCCAGTGTTTGCGAATGTGTTGCTGGCGGACGAAATCAATCGGGCGACGCCGCGTACTCAGTCGGCTTTGCTGGAAGTGATGGAAGAAAAGCAGGTGACGGTGGATGGGGTTTCTCGGAATGTTCCCGCCCCGTTTTTTGTGATTGCGACTCAGAACCCGATCGAATATCAAGGTACTTTTCCGCTACCAGAAGCGCAGATGGATCGGTTTACTTTGTCTTTAACTTTAGGCTATCCCGCTGCACTGGAAGAGTTGCAGATGTTGGAACGGCTTTCTGATACTTTTACAATTGAAGATTTGCAGCCTTGTATTTCTTTGGAAGAGGTGCAGGAGTTGCGCCGTTTGTGCGCTGCTGTGAAGCTGGAAGGGTCTTTGAAACAGTATATTGTGGATTTGGTGCGATCGACTCGCGAGGATGAAGAAATTACTCTGGGCGTCAGTCCCCGGGGTGCAGTGGCTTTGTACCGGGCTTCCCAGGCGTTGGCATTTATGGATGGCCGGGATTATGCGACTCCTGACGATCTGAAATATTTGGCCCCACACGTACTTTCTCACCGTTTGATTCCGGCGGGGGGAAGAAGGGCTAAGACGATTGTCGATCGATTATTGCGATCGGTTCCTATTCCTTAAAAAGCCTTGATCTTAATATTATCCACAGTCAGGACACGGCAGTGCCGTGTCCCTACAATTAATCAGGCGATGGTGACATCCGAGTGGAGTTCGTGATTTTTTTGGGGTAGGGACATGGCACTGCCGTGTCCTTTTTATCTGAAATATTTTGGGGTAGGGACACGGCACTGCCGTGTCCTGAGTTGCTGGTTTCCTCGCGAGAAAAATTGATTATTTTGGGGTAGGGACACGGCACTGCCGTGTCCTGAGTTGCTCGCGAGAAAGATTGATTATTTTGGGGTAGGGAAACGGCATTGCCGTGTCCTCAATTTCCTTTTTAAATCACTCAATAGATCCTTGAAATAGCGCGACTAATTTCTTTGCTTCTATATCGACATTATGTTGTTGAGCAACCCGTTCGGCTCCTATTTTCCCCATTTCTTCTAGTTTTTCCAAAGGTGCTTCCAATGCCGCACGCATCGCTACCGCTAATGCTTCTGCGGAACCGGGAGGAACTAACCAACCGCAAACACCAGGTTCTACTAACTCCGGGATACCAGCAACATAGGTGCTGATCACAGGCCGATTGAGAGCAAGAGATTCCATAATTACTACTGGTAAACCTTCGGCAAAACTCGGCAATACCATCGCCCGCGAAGCTAAAAGTTGTTCCCGAACTCGATCGCCACTGGCCCAGCCAGTAATTTCAATATGTTTTTGCAATCCGTACTGTGCAATCTGCTTTTCAATATCCGATCGCAGCGGCCCGTCGCCGACAAATACCAACTTAAAATCTAAACCTGCCACTGCGAGCAAATTAGCCGCTTCTAGCAATAGCAAATGACCTTTTTGTTCGCTGAGTCGTCCAATGCAAACTAAGCGGGGTGCTGCGGGTATGGGGACGTGCGGGTGAGCTAAAAATGTAGCATCGACACCGCAGTGTATGACGTGAATTTTTGACCACAATGTACGATCGCACCACCGAAAGAGCTGACTTTTGCCGAAGGAACTGACTGCTGCTACAAAGGTCGATCGCTGAATTTTGTCTTCTAAAGCAAGAAGTGTAGCTTTATCAAATTCTTCAGGGCCGTGAACGGTGAAGCTATAAGTCGGGCCGCCGAGCACACGACACAACATTGCTACAGTTGTGGAATTTGTGCCGAAGTGAGCGTGAACGTGTGTTATGCCCGCTTCTGCGAACCAGTTTAAAAGAATGCAAGCTTCTGCTAAATAAGCGAGATGAAGGATAATTCCGCGATCGGAGTGTAAGCCAACTTTGAACATTAAGCGCAAAGCTTCGAGGAATCGAATTGGTCTAGTTACGAGAGTGCGGAGTAAGCCCAACGCTAAGCCCTGTACGCCAGATCCTAAGACGACTTTGGTCAGTTCTTGTTCTTGCTTGTCTGCGCCGTCTACGAGTTCGGATTCGCAGGATCTGATGGAGTAACGTCCGACTTTGATGCCGTAGGTTTCGACGGCTAGGAGTTCTCTGCGGACGAAGCTGTGACTGACTTTGGGGTATTGGTTGACTAGGTAGGCGATGTTCATGAAGGGGGAGAAAATTTTGTGGTAAAACTTAGATTAGTTTAGCCTTATGGGATGTGAAGGGCGATCGTTTTTGGTGGGGTGGGGCGATCG
>CASBQF010000007.1 GCA_949127775.1 Oscillatoriales cyanobacterium PMM_0080 | reverse complement strand
ATTAGACCTCTTGCAAAAATCACTTTCCAATCCTGAAATTATCTGCGTTTATCTGTGTTTATCTGCCTTACATCTGCGGTTTCTGCATCAATCAAAGACTTATGCAATCTTGTCTATTAAATTGACACCTGTTACCGCAGTTTGCCTGACTCATCCCAGAAACAGAAAAAGGGAGGAAAAATCTCAGTGTAGCCTTCCCTTTTGCGGGAAGCGATCGGAGGCTTAGATTTGTAGTATTGTCTAGAATTCTGCAATCTGTAAGTTATTCAAAATTTATTATTCACCGAGTTTCACCGAGTTTTGAACAGTGCGACTATTCTCAGCAGCAGATCGGGTTGATTTATGGAAATTTGAGGTAACGACCTGCGGGCAAATTATCGCTATTATATAATGCAATATTAACTAACTGGTTCAGGAAATTTGCATCTTTTGTATCATAACTTAAAAATAGTCCTCTGTCAATCCCCCAATCTTGAAGAGTTTGTTGCCAATTTTGATATTTTTGTTCAGAAAACTCATCCGAAAGAGTAGTAACTTGAATGCAGAGGGGCTGCTGTTGGCGGTTACTAACGATCGAATCGGTAGCCATAGAAAGATCCGCAACGTAGCGATACAAAAAAGTGCCTTGGCGTTCGACAATCCGGGAGGCGATCGCACGAATCACGATATCATCCGCCGGATCGAATTCGCCGGCCTTGAGTTTTTGTTTCCAGATGTAAAATTTGCGATCGTTTTCCCTCAGCCATTTAGGAAATAGATAGCTGTACCAATACCTTTCACCCGGAGTCATTAACTCAAACGCCGCTTCTCGCTCTCTTTCCGAAGGTAGAGATTGAACCGCCAGCCAAATCTGAGAATCTCGGATAAGCTGTAGCAAAAAAGCCATCACAAATTTCTTAGCAGTTAGCGAACCGGGTTTAACATCTTTCACCCAGCGATTGATTTCATCCAATCTTCTCGCCAAACTCGGATCTATTGGATCTGCTTCGCTAATTAGGGAGTTGAGCTTATCCTTAATCTCTTGTGCTTGCAAACGACGACCTACTGTACAAACTAAACCAGAATTGTGTGACACCTCGATTTTATTATAGAATTGTACCAAAATTTCGTCGATCGATCAATTGAACATACTAGACTTGTGTCAAAATTCAGCAGCAGGAATTTTCAACCTCAGATAAACGCCGATTGATATCAAATCCGGTAGCACCAGAATTATTAGTAGAAATTAGGAGACGGCTTGGCCTTTGTCCCTACAATGAATCGGACGTAGGGAGACGGCACTGCCGTCTCCTCGCTTATCATTCCGGCGCAGCCGGAATTGATATGACTCAGATGGATGTTTACTTTTGCCCACTCTTTATTTTTAATTATCCAGTGCCTGAGAACTCGCAAGACTTGCTAACAATAATGTTAAGTCATCATCGGTGCGTTCGGAGACTCTGGGCGATCGCAAAAACGACTCTAATTGCTCTTTTGCATCCGACTCTTCCTTTACTTCCCCAGAAAACCGAAACAAAGGCGCAAAAAACGGCTGGTGCGGCGTACCTTCGGGGATTTTGAGAGCGAGCATTTGCAAGCCATCCGAAAACACGGCCAAGTGCGGCAGTTGTTCCCGCATCACCTTAAATTGCGCAGTTTCGATCGCATTTGGCGAAATCAAAAAGATAGTTTCGTTGATGTATTCGCCGCAGGGAGGTATGGTAAGGGCGATCGCATTTCCGGCACTATCACCCGCCACCGCCGCACCATCGCCAATTTGAGCAACCGCGATCAAATCCGGCGTCGCCACAACCGCAATTAAAGTGCAAGCCAAATCCCTCGCCGGCACTTCCCGCGTTGCCGCTTCTGCTTCCACAGCCGCCCGCGCGACTTGCAGAGATTCTGTCAAAAATACCTGCCATTCGTCATCACTTTCCGGCTGCAAATCCTGCTGACAAATCGTTTCCACAACCGCTTCCACAGCAATTTTCGCCCCAACTTCAGCGAGTGCAGCCGAACCCGCGCCGTCAGCCACTGCTGCTACCAAAACACCGTTAGGCAAGACGCGCCAACAGTGGGCATCTTGACAGGGTTGCGATCGTTTTTCGTGGCTCGTACCAGTAACCGATGCTGCTACAACTTGCCAATTAGATGATGAATTCTCCATTAATAACTCTTTAATTCAAAACTTCGTAAATTCAAAAATATGGAAATTCAGGGAGGGCGGGTTTTGCCCTTTTTTTAGTCATTTGTATCAGAGATCCTTCGCTAAACCCGCCCCTACAATATGCTAATGACCAATGATTAATGGGGAGGGCGGGTTTTGCCCTTTTTTTAGTCATTTGTATCATAGATCCTTAGCTAAACCCGCCCCTACAAACTAACAATTAACAACTAACAACTAACAACTGACTAAACAGTTCCCCATCCGGGCGGCGGTAGTGCAACTTGTTCATCAATTTTTGAGTGAGAAACTCTCTGCATACTAGCCGACAGCCAGATGAACATCTCTCGAAAATCTAATCCTCTCAATTTTACAGGCGTGCGCTCGACAATTTCAGCGAGACGGGCGATATTAGCACCTTCGACTCCGACAGCAAAAAACGCCACGCGCTTATTAGTTTCTTCCTGTTGAATGCGCTGTGCTGCTATTTCCACAACATCATCTGATTCGCCTTGAGGTTCGCCGTCGGTAATCATAAATACCCACGGGCGATAGTAAGTAATGCCATTGTTGCGGTATTCCGATTTGCGGGCGGCAATCAAGTCTAGTGCTTGCTGAATACCTGCACCCATGTGGGTTTGTCCTTGAGCAGTCAGCAGCGGCGTCTCGAATTGGTCTGCGGTTACAAAGTCTTGCACGACTTTGATCTGATTGTCAAATGAAATAATCGCGACTTCGACTCGCTTTTTAGCTAGTTCGTCTTTAATTAGGTCATTCCTAAAGACTTCCAACCCCTCATTTAAGGCATCTATGGGTGCGCCTTGCATGGAGCCGGAGGTGTCCAGCAAGAGGACGCAGGGACACCGTGGCTCTGGGTTTTCGGCAAATTCTACGGCTTCGTCTAGTCTCATGGTTCGGGGTTGACCTTGGAGTGGCTCGGTTTCTAGGTTTGTTACTTTATAGCAGAAGGAAGAAGGAAGAAGGAAGAAGGAAAAAGGAAGAAGCAATCGACCGCATGGGTTAGGAGCATTAATTACGTTCTAATCGTCTCGATCGCATTTTACCATTTCCATCAAAAATTAACTCTCAAATATCAGAAGGGCGATCGCTTACGCCCCGCTACGCTACGATCTTTTGTTCATCCGCGTTCATCTGCGTTCAAAAAAATAGATTTATTCCTGTCTGTGGTAATATACTTTAATAGTGATACTGCAAAATAAGGATAAATCTGATGATTGCAAAAATCAGCTTTGACCAATTTCTTGTAGAATGTCCCGAGGATGGATTATACGAACTGGTGAACGGAGAGATTATCGAAATATTTCCAACCAGAAATCATATTGATGTTGCTGACTGCATCTTAGACTCTTTTCACGCTCAAATAAAAAACCTGAGCTTAAATTATGTAGTAACAAGCAAAACAGCTATCAGAACTGTAACTCAAGCCGGAGTCGAACAAGGGCGAAGACCAGATGTCAGCGTAATCGATCGCGATTTGTGGTATTCTGACCGTTCTGCCTATGCTGCTTTGCGAGAACCAATTCAGTTAGCAGTGGAGGTAACATCAATGAATTGGAACGTCGATTATATTCATAAATTGGATGAGTATCAGCGTCTGGGAATTGCCGAATATTGGGTTGTCGATTATTTAGCAATTGCTAGCTCTAAATTCATCGGAAAGCCCAAAGTTTCGACTATATTTGTCCACCTTTTAGATGCAGACGGTAACTATCAAACAACTGCGTTTAAGGGTATCGATCGAATTGTGTCGCGGACTTTTCCAGAATTAACGCTGACAGCCGAACAGGTGCTGTATGCTTAAATTAGGTTAATGGAGCTAACTCTGTTATTATATATGAAAAATTACTAAAAATATGAAATCTATTTCCGAACAAAAAGCTATTAGTCCTTGGAGTTACAAACCTTGGTGGTGTCAGCCTTGGTCAATTATTTTGACTGGTACGAGCCTGATTTCCGGTAGTTGGTTTTTGCTAAAAACTGTATGGATAACTGTTTTAGTCGCGATTCCTTTATTAGCTTGGATGGGATTTTTCTTATTGGTTTGGCCGAGGTTAATGCTATCTAGCGGTGCTTTGGATTCTCATTCAGATTAGATTTTGGTAGTGCGTTTGTAGGGTGCGCCATCAGTGATCTACGTTTCTAGCAAAGTCTCGATCCCCCTAAATCCCCCGGATAGTCGGGGGACTTTGAAAAGTGGACGGTTTCGCTTAATAAAGGGGAATGTGACGCTCTTGTCCCCCCCCTTCTTAAGGGGGGTGCCAGGGAGATCTGTGGCATCAGGATCGAACAGTATTTCGCACCCTACAATTACCACGCAGTCTACATTTGCGGGTAATAGTCTTGAATTGCTTTCACTTCCATCGGGTGCGATTTGAGCGATCGAATTCCCGCTGCTGTGGCCTTAGCACCGGCTATTGTGGTAATAATCGGGATTTTGTAAGTCAAAGCTGTGCGGCGGATAAAGATGCCGTCAGCGCGAGACTCTTCACCCGAAGGCGTGGTAATAATTAGTTGGATCTTCTCATTCTTGATTGAATCCAACAAATTCGGCCGCCCTTCATGGAGTTTCAACACCAACTCTACATCTAAACCTTGCTCTAGCAAAACTTTGCGAGTACCATTAGTTGCTACTACTTTGAAACCCAATTCCAAGAATTCCTTGACAACTGGTACAACTGCTAGTTTATCCCGATCGCGCATCGAAACCAACACAGTCCCCGACAACGGCATTACTTGGCCTGCGCCGAGTTGAGCTTTGGCAAATGCTTTGCCAAAATCTGTGTCAATTCCCATGACTTCGCCAGTCGATCGCATTTCCGGCCCTAACAATGTATCAGTTCCTGGGAACTTAGCAAATGGTAGCACAGCCTCTTTCACGGAAACGTGAATTGGGACAATCTCCTTAGTAAAGCCTAAAGCTTCGAGAGTTTGGCCCGACATGACTCGCGACGCCATTTTTGCCAGGGGAACCCCGATTGCTTTGGATACAAAAGGTACTGTGCGAGAAGCCCGCGGGTTAGCTTCCAAAATGAAAACTTCCTCCCCTTGAACGGCAAATTGAATGTTCATCAACCCGATGACTTTCAGGGCTTTTGCTAATTCTATCGTCCAGCGGCGGATTGTGACCAAAGCTGCGTCAGGAAGCGTTTGGTAAGGGATCGAACAAGCTGAGTCGCCGGAGTGGATACCCGCTTCCTCGATATGTTCCATAATACCACCGATGGTGACATTGCCAGTCGCATCGGCGATCGCATCTACATCAACCTCGATCGCATTTTCCAAGAATTTATCAATTAAAATCGGATGATCCGGTTCTACAAGCACGGCATAAGTCATGTAACGTTCCAATTCCGTATCGGAATAAACAATTTCCATTCCTCGCCCGCCCAACACGTAACTAGGCCGCACCACCACCGGATAACCGATGCGCCCAGCTACTATCAAAGCATCCTCAAAACTCCGCGCCAAACCGTTAGCAGCTTGCTGAATATCCAACTCCCGCAGAATCTTTTCAAATCGTTCTCTGTCTTCTGCCGCATCAATTGAATCGGGTGAAGTTCCCCAGATTTTTGTTTGGACATCAGGATGATTTTCGAGAGCCTTTTGTAAAGGAATCGCCAATTTCAGCGGTGTTTGTCCGCCAAATTGAATGATTACTCCTTCGGGATTTTCGGCTTCGATGATGTTGAGAACATCCTCTTTGGTTAGCGGTTCAAAATAAAGGCGATCGCTCGTATCGTAATCTGTCGAAACCGTCTCCGGATTCGAGTTGACCATAATTGTCTCAAACCCATCTTCCCCGAGGGAATAGGAAGCGTGACAGCAACAATAATCGAACTCAATCCCCTGTCCGATCCGGTTCGGCCCGCCGCCTAAAATCATCACTTTGCGCTTATTAGAAGGCAAAACTTCCGACTCCGGCGCGAGACTGTGACTGACAGGCGAAATTTTCTTTTCTTCATCACCCAAGTCCCAAATTGCTGCTCCCACTTCGTAGGTGGAATAGTAATAAGGTGTAAACGCTTCAAACTCGGCGGCACAGGTATCAACTGTTTTGTAAATCGGGATGACGCCTAACTGTTTGCGGTAGGCGCGGACTTCATCTTCCGATGTTTTGGTGGCGTAAGCAATTTGGCGATCGCTAAATCCCAACTGCTTTACTTCAAACATTGTGTCTTTTGTCAACTGTTTGAGTGCAGTTCGTTTCAAGAACTTCTCGGCGTCCAACAATTCCTGCATTTTATCCAAAAACCAGGGGTCAATTGCTGTGAGCTCGAAGATTTCTTCCACCGACATTCCCATCATCATCGCGTGGCGAGCTGTAAAAATGCGATCGGGATTTGGTGTGCGCAATCCAGCACGAATTTGCTCCAAACTCGGCAACTTTTCCGGTTTGTCGCACCCGAAACCTGCGCGGCCAGTTTCCAATCCCCGCAGGGCTTTTTGGAAAGATTCATTGAAGGTTCGCCCGATCGCCATTACCTCCCCAACTGACTTCATTTGCGTCGTCAGAGTCGGTTCAGAGCCGGGGAACTTTTCAAAGGCAAATCGGGGAATTTTCGTCACCACGTAGTCAATTGTCGGTTCAAAAGACGCCGGAGTTTTCTTGGTAATATCGTTGGAGATTTCGTCTAAAGTGTAACCTACCGCTAGTTTTGCGGCCATTTTGGCGATCGGGAAACCGGTTGCTTTCGAGGCCAAGGCGGAGGAACGAGAAACGCGGGGATTCATTTCAATGACGATGAAATCTCCGTTGACTGGATTCACCGCAAATTGAATATTAGAACCGCCAGTTTCGACTCCGATTTCGCGGATGATTTTAATCGAAGCATCTCGCAGGCGCTGATATTCTTTGTCTGTGAGAGTTTGGGCTGGTGCGACGGTGATTGAATCGCCCGTGTGCACGCCCATCGGATCGAGATTCTCGATCGAACAAATAATCACTACATTATCTGCCAAATCGCGCATCACTTCCAGTTCATACTCTTTCCAACCAATCAAAGATTGTTCGATCAAGATTTGCGATACGGGACTCGCGTCAACGCCGCCTTGGGCCATTTCTTCAAACTCTTCTTGATTGTAAGAAATGCCTCCTCCCGTGCCGCCCATTGTAAAAGCCGGACGAATAATTAACGGGTAACTGCCGATTTGGTGGCCGATTGCTTTGGCTTCGTCGAGATTGTTAGCAATTCCTGAAGGGCAAACGGCGACACCAATTCGCGCCATCGCTTCCTTAAATAGCAGTCGGTCTTCTGCCATTTCAATTGCTGGCAACTTCGCGCCAATCAACTCGACATTGTACTTTTCCAAAACGCCATTTTTAGCGAGGGCAACTGCTAAATTGAGCGCTGTTTGACCGCCCATTGTTGGTAAAATTGCTTGTGGTCTTTCTTTGGCAATAATTTGTTCGAGGATGGCCGGCGTTAGAGGTTCGATGTAAATGCGATCGGCAGTTTCCGGATCAGTCATAATTGTAGCCGGGTTGGAATTCACCAGCACTACCTCATAACCTTCTTCTCGCAAAGCTTTGCAAGCCTGTGTCCCCGAATAGTCGAACTCGCACGCTTGGCCGATCACAATTGGGCCGGAACCAATGAGAAGAATCTTCTTTAAGTCTTGACGACGGGGCATAGGTTCGTAATTGGTAATTGGACAAAATTAATGATTAACTCGACATTTTGCACCAATTTCCAGCAGTCGGAGACCCAAGCTCGGAACTTTCGCAGCGAGGGGAACCCCGACGGCGCAGAGTTCGATCGCAAAATGGTGCAAGATATCATCAAGTCCAAACTATTTTAATTGTTGTTGGTAATATCGTGTCGCATAATACAAATCGCGTGGTAAAATGCTGTCAGTTTTAGGTCGCTGCTGGATTAACCTGATGTACAAGGCTTTTGAGTCGATCGCGATCGATATTCCAGCCAGATAAATATTTTTATGAGAAACGGGGCCGTTGACAGTTGACTTCGCTCAGGATAAACTCCGTCGAAAGGTTGACAGATAAAAACGGCCTCTACCTAGAAGGAAGAGAATTGGAGTAATTAATAGTCTGATTTTAATTTCTCGCCTTTAGGGCTTTGGGCTTTAAACCAATTCTTTCTGGTAAAATATGAAATCGTTCCAAAAGCTTAAAATCTAAAATCTAAAATACAAATATGCCTAGAACTCCCAGCGAATACTCCGTGCACCTGCTGCTTGAGGGCGGCCACCGCGAAGAAATCCGTTTCGCAACGCTGCAAGATTTTCAACTGTGGTATAGCAAAACCCTGGTTCCCAAACAAGATTCCACAGAATTTCTCAATGTCCCGATCAAAAATATTCAAGGCGAATACATGGTAGTTCGGCCTACCAGCGTTGTCGGAATTCGGGTTGAACCGATATTTAGTTCTAGCATCGATCGATATGATGAATAAGCAAAGCGATCGATTGAGTGGGAAAGATTGGCAGTTTAGCAAGATTTTTCGTTATCGGCTATTAGCGATTGCCTGTTGCGTTTTGGCGATCGCATTTTCAGTACCCGCGATCGCAATTCCGGCGCTACAACCAATCAGTGTAAGTCAATTACAACCGAGTGAGTTGGAGTCGATCGCCCTTGATGCTCAAATCTGGGGCGAAAATGGCAAACCGGGGGATAAACAATTGCTGTTAAGGTCGATCGACCACAGCCTCGGTTATCTCAACTCCCAGGCCGCTGCTAGTGCTTACCAACGCTATCAAGTGGCAGGTATTACGCGCGATCGAGTTAGGCGATCGCTCGCTCGATTCCGCGAATTAGTTGCCAGTTCTACAACTCCATCACAACTCCAGGAATCTGTCAAGCGGGAATTTGTGTTTTATAGGTCGATCGGCAAAGACAACAAAGGAACTGTTGCATTTACCGGTTATTTCGAGCCAACTTACCAAGCGTCTCGCACGCCTAATTCCGAATTTCGTTATCCCCTGTACAGAGTGCCACCAAACATAGGTTCTTGGGCGAAACCTCACCCAACCAGATTGGATTTGGAAGGTGCGGATGCTTTGCAGGGAAGTAAGGGATTGTTGCGGGGATTAGAATTAGTTTGGTTGCGCGATCGCTTCCAAGCATTTCTCGTCCATGTCCAAGGTTCGGCGAAGTTGCAATTAGCAGACGGCGGAGTGATGACAGTCGGTTTTGCGGGCAAAACCAGTCAGAGTTATACAGGAGTCGGGCGAGAATTAGTTAAGGACGGCAAGTTTACTTTAGAACAGCTAACATTGCCGAAACTAACCGAATATTTTACCAATTTTCCCGCAGATATGGACAAGTATTTGCCGAAGAATCAAAGCTTTGTGTTCTTCCAGGATACTAAAGGTGCACCTGCTACGGGCAGCATTGGAGTGCCAGTAACTGCCGAAAGGTCGATCGCCACCGATAAAGCTTTAATGCCCCCCGGCGCGCTAGCATTAATTAGCACGAAACTGCCCTATCCCAATGCGGCGGGGAAACTCGAACAAAGTGCGGTGAATCGGTTTGTGTTGGATCAGGATACGGGCGGCGCAATCAAAGGCGCAGGCAGAGTTGACGTATTTATGGGTACCGGTGACTCGGCGGGCGATCGGGCTGGTTATATCAACTCTACTGGAGAACTGTATTATCCGCTATTAAAGTAGAGTGATGCGATCGTTCGTAGGGGCGGGTTCGCCGAAATTCAAATCATCAAATACCAGAAAATGATCAACCCGCCCCCACCCATCCCAGATACCGAAAAACCCAAATTCGTAGGGGCGGGTTCGCCGAAATTCAAATCATCAAATACCTAAAATT
>CASBQF010000006.1 GCA_949127775.1 Oscillatoriales cyanobacterium PMM_0080 | reverse complement strand
TTCTAAGTCGGATATTTGAGATTGCAGTTGAGTCTGATTTTGATTTGCTGTCTCGATTTGATTTTGCAATTCTGAGAGTTGAGAGTTGAGCTGTGATTCTAATTGCGATCGAGTTTGCCGCCCATTTTCTAACTGATTTTCTAAGTCGGATATTTGAGATTGTAGTTGAGTCTGATTTTGATTTGCTGTCTCGATTTGATTTTGCGATTCTGACAGTTGAGAGTTGAGCTGTGATTCTAATTGCGATCGACTTTGAGACGCATTTTCTAACTGATTTTCTAAGTCGGAGATTTGAGATTGCAGTTGAGTCTGGTTTTGATTTGCTGTCTCGATTTGATTTTGCAATTCCGATAGTTGAGAGTTGAGCTGTGATTCTAATTGCGATCGACTTTGAAACGCATTTTCTAACTGATTTTCTAAGTCGGATATTTGAGATTGCAGTTGAGTTTGATTTTGATTTGCTGTCTCGATTTGATTTTGCAATTGGGAGAGTTGAAAATTGAGATTCGATCGCTCTATGTCAGTATTTCGTAGCTGAGATTGTAATTCCGATCGAGTTTCATGTCCATTTTCTAAATGATTTTCTAATTCGGAGATTTGAGATTGCAGTTGAGTTTGATTTTGATTTGCTGTCTCGATTTGAGTTTGCAATTCCCATAGTTCAGAATTGAGTTGCGATGCTAATTCTGAGCGAATTTGATGTCCATTTTCTAACTGCTCTTCTAATTCGCATATTTGAGATTGCAATTGAGTTTGATTTTGATTTGCTGTCTCGATTTGAGTTTGCAATTGTGACAGTTGAGATGCTAATTCTGAGCGAATTTGACCTGCACTTTCTAACTGCTGTTCTAATTCGGATGTTTGAGAGTGAATTTGAGTTTGATTTTGATTGGCTGTCTCGATTTGAGTTTGCAGTTGGGAGAGTTGGAAATAAAGCTGCGATCGCTCTGTGTTAGCAGTTTCTACATCAGATTGTAGCTGTTTTCGCTCTCGATCGATTGTTTCTGATTGACTTTGCAGCTCGGAAAGTTGAGAGTTTAGCTGGATTTTATCGGAATTAGCAGCTTCTAACTGTTTTTCCAGCTCTAATAATTCAGGTTGAGGTTGATTTTGCTCGATCGCAGTTTGTAATTGAGCATTGACTATTTCTTGTGTACTTTCTAGTTGAGCTTGCAACTCAGATAATTGCGACTGAAGTTGCTCCCGCTCTTGAATTGAGCGATCGAACTTTATTTGAGTTTCCGACAACTGGTACTGTATTTGCGATCTATTTTGATTGACACTTTCCAACTGAGTGTCAAATTCCGACAGCAAAGCGTGAAATTGAGCACGCTCTGCATCAACCGTCTCTAATTCTGCTTGCATTTCCAGTAGTTGAGCGTTAAGTTGCGATCGATCTTGATGCGCAACCTCCAACTCAGATTGAATTTCTGCGACTTCCGCTAACTGCGACTCAGCTTGTTGAGCATTTTCTAGTTGAAACTGCAAATCAGCAATCAGAGAATTAACTTGCGATCGCTCCTGGGAAATTCCTGCCAATATTCCTTCCAATTCCGACACTTGATTATTTAAAAAAGCTTGCTGATCCGTCACAGTTTCCAACCGATTTTGCAACTGTGACAGTTGAGAATTTAGGTGATTTTCAATCTGAACTTTTTGTCGTAATTCCGAATTTCTGGCCTCCAACTGCGACGCCATTTTTGATATAGCCTCCTGCGAACCCTGCATCCGCAACAAGCTCCGGGAATTTCGCTTATTCAAAATTAGCCAGCAGACTAACGCCCCGCCTCCAAATCCTATTAATAAAAGTAATGCTTGCATTTGTTTTATCTAATTGATATAAATTGATTTACCTTGATGGCTGTCCCAACAGGGACATCCAGAAATCCTTATGTTACTCAAAGTTATCACAATTTTAGCGCCTGTGTTGACTTGGCTCGACAATTTATATTTGTTTACAAAAACCTAGCGGGTAAGGTGCTCACCCTACCTTTACTATAGACATCTCCCATAATTATTGTGAAACAGGCAGGAAAGCCTGTTCAAAACCTGCTTTTTAGGAGATGTCTTATAGGTAAGGTGCGCATTGTGCATACATTAAGATGTTGCAAGCTTAACAAAGCAAATCCACAATATGAGGAATAATTTCGATATGTTGAGTTAGCAAATAATCCAACCTATCCGCCAATAAACTCAAAATTAAATCATTATAACTCATCCCGTATTCCGCTAAACCCAAAGCTACCAGACTCGTCACATTTTCTTCGGGATATTTCAGATCGGGTTTGGGATTTGCTTCCAAAACAAAAAGCGATCCATCAGCATCACTTCGGACATCAATCCGTACCAAACTGTTCAAACTAAACTCCCAATAAATTTTTCTAGCCAATTCAATTAACTCCTGTTTAAGTTCAGGTTTTTCGGGGCCCATCAACCGTCCGCGATCGGTGGTTATCGCCTTTTTGTCCATAGACGTAAAGATGCGTTCCTCCGATTCTAAAACTCGTTCAATGGTCGAAAAAGCAAAGGGATTGGTATTTTTAGAAAACGCGCCCTTAGCATAAGTAACATAGCCACAAACCGCCACACAAAATTCTTTTCCAGGCAAATACTTTTCAATTAAAGCAGTATTGTGGGTGGCTCGGTGAACTTCTGAAACTGCGTGAGACAAACCCTCGATCTTGTCTACAAAATGAACGTGTAGCGAAGCGCGCCCGGATACTGGTTTGACCACAAATGGCCCTTGATATTCGCCAAAAGTAAGGGCAAAACGCTCATGCAAATTCGGCTGAAAAATCCCTTGAGAAGGATGCCAAGTCATAAACGAAGCGGTTTGTATCCCTAGTGATTGCAGTTCTCGTTTAAAAGCGTGTTTGTTATCTAAAGTTGAACTATTTAAAGGATTATGACCGACATAGGGCATTCCCAGCATTTCTAACAAAGCGGGAGTATGAGAAACAGGATTGTAGCCTTGGACTCCGCCAGTATTCAGCCATACTAAATGGATGTTTTTTTGTTTGAGTTGTTCCGGCAAGTTCATGTCGTCAGGGATGACAAAGACGTGTTTGAATCCAATTTCTACTAATGCTTGACTAATCTCACGGGCGACGATTTTGTAACTTTTCCAAGAGCGAGGATTATGCGTTTTGTAAATCACAGATCCGGCCCGATCGCAGTCACCGCCGAATACCACGGCAATCCGTAATTTAGCAAACAGTAGCTCTAAATATTCAGGCAGTAAATTAAACTCGTAATGCCAGGGATTCATACTTAAAATTGATCTTGCAGTCATAATATCTCATTTTTCTCATTGTAACTAATTCTGTAGGGTGTGGATTTCGCACCTTACTGCTTGACGCACCAATTAATTTTGTAGGTGCTTATGCACCTTACTTCTGATGAAGAATCATTTTTTAGCGGATGAATTGCTGGATTTTGCTAGATAAATTCCTACTAAAACTACAGAAAAAGCTAACCAATTAAACAAACTTAAACTTTCGGAGAAAAGCATCCAAGCTAAGATGGCGGTAATCACTGGTTCTAGCAGTAGAAAAAGAGCGACAAAGCCGGATGACAAACGACCTAGGCTGTGGATGAGTAGTCCTTGCCCGAAAGCTTGACAAATCACCGCTAAAGCAATTACAGATAGCCATCCTTGCCAAGAATAAGGGAAAACTCGATCGCCCGCAAGTAGCACCAATGGCAAAATCAAGAGGCTACCAATGAAACAACGCCACATCAAGATAGTTGTCGCCGGAAATTTGGTGCGTAAATGTTCGGCAATCAGCAGATTTGCTGCATAAAACATGGCTGATAAAAGAGCCGTAATGTCTCCAGCTAGATTGTCTCCGGCTGTTTGCAAGTCGTCGATGCCGATCGCAATTGCGCCTAAGATAGCCACCGCCAGTCCCAGCAAAAACCGATTGTCAAAACGGCGGCCCAACAGTAGCCATCCCCCCAAGGTAGTAAATAAAGGAGTTAAGTTTCGCAGTACAGTAGAATTGGCGACATTAGTCTGAGTTAGCGACCAAGCCCACAAGCCCAAGGAAGCGGAAGAAACGACGCCTACGGCTGTTAATAGCAGGAAATCGCGGACAGTGTAGTTCGATCGCCCTTGAACATCTTCAATACGATCGGCAGACATTCGGCGGCGCACCTCCCCCGCACCATTCCACACTGCAAACACCACAGTTGCGATCCATAAACGGTTAAAAACAGTAGCATTTGGGCCGATTTCCCGTTCGCTCAACCGAATGAAAATGGCAGCCAGCGACACAGCCACCAGCGCCGATGACAGCGAAACTATCGCCCACAAACTAGCTTTGTTATCAACTAATTCACTGGATTTCAAATCATCTGGGCTGGCAGAAACAATACTTGTTGCTTGTTCAGTTTTTAAAGCAGAATTTAACTGATTACTCTCCAAACTATCTAGCTGTTGTTCAAGATTTTGCTCTGATAATCCCAGTTTCTTTGACATAGTTAAAAATTTCCAAAAAGGCAGAAAATAGCAAGCAGAAGGCAGAAAATAATTAACAGCAGCTTAGGTTGAAGGTTTAACAGAAAGCCTTGTCAAAGCTTTCTTTAGAGCCGGCGGTAATTGGCGGATAATTTTGCCCTTTTCCCGATCGACACCAACCAAAGTCACCTGTGCTGTGACATATAATTCTTGAGCATCGGGCGATCGGATTTCGTAATCCCAAACCAACCGCACACCATCGCCAGCAGTCATCCGGGTTCTCACAGCCACAGCTTGTCCCATCTGTACAGCGCGGTGGTAGCGCAGCGAAAGTTCCACCACGGGCAGTTCCAAACCCTGCGCCACCCAATCAGCATACTCAATGCCAAGAGAGCGCAAACTTTCCACCCTAGCCTCCTCCATCCAAGCCAGATAAGTCCCGTGCCAAACCGCACCGCTGTAGTCAGTATGGTGGGGGTAGACTCGCACCACATATTCAAACCAGCCCTCAGAGTCGATTCCAGTCCGGTTTTGGATCACACCAGTCGGTGGGAGTTCTGGTTTAGTTCGATCGTTCTCTAACACGTTACAAATTGTTCCAAAACGCTACATTTCTACAAATCATAAGACAAACTTCAGGCCTATGCTTAACATTAACAAACTAGAGTACCAACGCCCTAGTTTAATGTCGCACCAGAAAACTCAACTGTTTTTACCGCCAAAACCATGATAGAAAAAATTTTAGTAGCCGTCGCCGGTCGCGGCTTGTGCGAAGAGATGTTTAATATGTTGATGGACATCCCTTCCTTGCAAAAAACCTCTGTCACCGTCTTGCACGTCGTGCCGCCCCAAGTAACATCCGATGGCATGGCCGAGAAGTTGGAAGAAGGAGGTAAAATTCTCGCACAAGCAGTCCAGTCTTTAAAAATAGATCCCAGCAGAGTTAATCCCCGGCTCAAACAGGGAGACCCCAAAACAACCGTTTGCCAAGTCGCAGAAGAAGAACAATCCGACTTATTAATCATGGGTTCCCGGGGACTCGGACGGCTGCAATCGATTTTGGAAAATTCAGTCAGCCAGTACGTTTTCCAGCTAACATCCCGACCGATGCTGTTAGTAAAAGATGATATCTACGTCAAAAAAATCAGGCGCGTTATGGTGGCGCTAGATAAGTCGGATTCGGCGAAACAATCCTTAGAACTAGCTCTATCTTTAGTCAAAGAAGTCAGCGGTGGAGAGATAATTCTAGTACACGTCAACAAAGATTTGACCGGAAAATCCACCGAAGATGTGACACCAAGTGCTGAAAAAGATACTGTATTGGCCCCAGGAATAGCACTCGCGAAACAAATGGGAGTTAGCTACCGCTGTGTGAGTGCCGCAGGCAAGCCAGGGGAAGCAATTTGTCGGATTGCAGAGGAGATGAATGCCGATTTGTTGGTAATCGGTTCCCCGGATCGGCGGCCCAATGTTGCTAAAAGCTTTGTGGATCTCGATCGACTCCTAGGAAACTCTCTGTCAGACTACGTGCGAGTCTATGCCAATTGTCCCGTATTGTTAGCGAGGACGATCGGCTAAACTCCACCAAGTTTGGATTTGAGATACTTCGGCTTCGCTCAGTACAAGTTTTGGATTTGGGATTTTTTCCACCAATCATCAATTCCGGCTACGCCGGAATGATAGAGAGGAGACGGCAGTGCCGTTTCCCTACGCCAGATTAATTGTAGGGAGACGGCACTGCCGTGTCCTAATTTCTACGCCAGATTAATTGTAGGGAGACGGCACTGCCGTGTCC
>CASBQF010000005.1 GCA_949127775.1 Oscillatoriales cyanobacterium PMM_0080 | reverse complement strand
GATACAGGGAACCGTAACTTCAATATTGCCCTACAATTGGGGATCTGGGCAGAAGAAGATGGCACAGGTGAAGCGTTTGACTCTAGTGCAGGCTTTACCTTACCGAATGGAGCAACCCGCTCGCCCGATGTCTCATGGATTAAACTAGAGCGCTGGAATGCCTTAACTGAAGCACAAAAAGCCTCATTCGCACCGATTTGTCCAGACTTTGTGATCGAATTGCGGTCTTCTAGTGACACTCTCAAGGGATTGCAAAAAAAGATGCAAGAATATATTGACAACGGTGTATTGCTCGGCTTTTTGATCGATCGCAAAAACAGAAAAGTCTACATCTACCGTCCCGATCGCGAACCTGAAATCTTGGATAATCCTGAAACAGTGAGCGCCGATCCAGAGTTACCGGGATTTGTCTTGCGGATGGCAAAAATCTGGTAATGCGAGATAGTTACATCGGGTGCATCTGATTTTTGCAAATATATTCGTAGGGGCGAAGCATTCCGGCGGTAAATTTCTGGTTCTCACTAATAAGTTGTCTGCCGGAATGCTTCGCGCATCGAATCCCACGGAATTACCGGCTGCATTCAATTCACCGCCGAAACCTATGAAATATTAAAGGATAAATATACTTTTTAGAAGCGAGGGGCGATTCAAGTTAAGGGCAAAGGATACATGGTTACTTATTTACTTACAGGCCGCCAATAATGGTAATAGCAGCCTGGCCCAGCGAATCATAATTATGTGCGATCGAGCGATCGCAATAAGATTGGTTTATAAGGTGCTTATGGCGAACCTTATTTATAAGAAAACCTGGCGGTTGGAAACCACCTAACATTTTTCAATCCCGCAGACTTGCCACAATCCACGATGTCCTACCCCCCAAACTCCTATCAGGCGAAATTAGATTGACGAAAGTTGAGGATCTTGTAAAGATGTTATAACCTGCCTTACCCTTGGTGACAAAGCAGTTTACAATAGTTAGTATGCAAGCACCAAAAAACTACTCACGCGCCCCAATCACCGAAGCCTTGATGGAGATACAAGTTAAACTTCCACCAGAAGTTAGACTTGACATTTTGGCGCAGGTATACTCAAGCATTCAAGCTGAGTACCCGCATCGTGAAGAGGTGTTGCTTTTTGAGGGACAAATGATGGTAGGTGAAGAGGTTGGGGCAACAGCGAGCCAATCTCCAATTGGCTATATAGCCTCCCACGACGACAAAAAACAGATTCTTCAACTGCGCTTAGATTCTTTCGCATTCAGTCGGCTTGCCCCTTACGACTGTTGGGAAAATTTTCGAGATGAAGCAAAGCGGGTGTGGAATATCTATAAGTCGGTGACAGATCCAGAAGCAATTGCTCGGTTAGCACTCAGGTATATTAACAGGCTAGATATTCCTTTGCCAGTTGGCGATCTCAAAGAGTATTTGAGGACATTTCCTGAAGTTTCCCCAGACTTACCACAAGGATTAAGTGGCTACTTTATGCAGCTACAAATTCCGCAACAAAGCTTGGGGACAATGCTGGTTATTAATCAAGCAATAGTTTCACCTCCTACCCCAGATTTTGTTTCTATAATATTAGATTTAGACCTATTTTTGGCAGAAGATATTCCTAATGATGAAATAGAGCTTTGGCATATTTTAGAACAAATGCACGAACAAAAAAACATAGCTTTTGAAGCTTGTATTACAGACCGCACAAGGGAGTCAATTAACTGATGGCTACAATTACCCCCCTACGTCCTAACAGCGTTTCAGTATCACCAATATTATTGGTGTTAGAGCCAAAAGCCACATCTCAATTACAAAGTCCAGAAGGACGCAAACTCGCAGCAATAGCCAATCAAATGTTGCGGGATTTAACTATGGTCAAACAATACTTAGAAACTCTAGAAAATCTTTGTGAAGTAGACTACAAGCCAGTACCGCCAAAGCGATCGGAACAAGTAATCATGCGCGCTCAGTTCAAAGGGCGTAAAAAACCTCTGCCGTATATTTTTGATGAAGAATGACAATAGAGCCTTTTTGGATGCAGGTAAATGAATCAACACTCAGGCAAGGTGATTACCTGCCTGGGTGTCTTGTACCAATACCAGTATTTGACCCAACAAATTTGGGGGTAAATAGTGAAATTAAAGATGTACAAATAGAAGTAAATGAAGTAGATTTAATTGTTCTTACCCAAAGCTGCGATCTGGATAATCACAAGGTAACTCAGGTGGTAGTGTGTGCAATTTACCCAATTTCAGAATTTGAGGAAAATAACGAACTCTTCAAGAAAAAAGGGAAATGGAATGAAGTTTTAAGAGGTAGAGTAGAAGGTTTGCACCTATTGGCATCACCAACGAACCCGGACAATAACAAAGAAGCACTGGTGGTAAACTTTAGAGAGATACAAACCTTACCTTACGAGTATATTTTGAAACACGCTAGTAATTTAAACGATCGCTGGAGGTTAAAATCTCCTTACCTTGAACACTTTTCTCAAGCATTTGCACGTTTATTTATGCGAGTTGGTTTACCATCGACGCTTCCGCCTTTTTCCTGAATATTAGCCGCCACGGTTGAGAGAAAATTTTGTTGACTGGCCGCAAATAATTCCAAGACACATGGGTAGTCAGAAACCGGGTTTTTTCCCAAAATACTTCGTTACTGCCCGCAGCCTCGATAAAAACCCGGTTTCTTTGCCTTTATGGGTAAATCCTAGATCCGTTATTTTTTAGCTCTAATCACTAAATCAATTAACTGTTCTCGTCCCCAAAGTTGTACCCCATTCGCTTGAGCCAATTTTTGAGCATTGGATGTAAACTCGCTGTTCGTAATTGCGATCGCATCCTGGGCCCCATAATACTTAACTGCACTCACCACTTCTTGCACGGCGGAATTTCCCACTTTACCTTGATAGCGTTTTGCCTGAACAAAAGTAATTAGTCTATAATTTACACACAGCTAACTACCAGATTTTAGCACTACTAATTGGTTAGGATTATCAATTGTTAGTTCGCAAGTTCCATCCCCTAATTGTTTTGGTTCCACCCCAATAATACTAACTTCCTTCCGATTAATAATTCCTGGTGATGTACCACCTGGAACGCTACTTAATGTTTGTATAGAGATCAGAACATAGCAAGTTTTGTCATTTGTTTGCTTTAATCGCAAGCGAATCATTCCATCTCCCTGGTTAGTGAAGCCATTAATTTTGCCTACTATCCCTTGAGGTTTTTGGCTACAAAAGAAATCTACAGGAGCTTTTTTGCTAAAATCAGTACACGATAAAACCTGATCAGCCTTTAAGGAAATTGCTCTAAAAGCTTCATAATCTGGCTCTTCACCTGTACCGTAGTTTGCCTCGTCTTTAATTTTTTGAGCCACATCCATGAACATTTGCTTAATCTGTTGTTGGGTAGTAGGAGATAATTTGGGAGATAAGTAAACTCCTGAGCCTGGAATTTCTCTACTAACATGAATCACGCGAAAACGTGGATCATCCTTGACCCTCATGTATAGAGTAGCTCCTACATCTACCTCTCCATTAGCTACTAATTCTATAATTTTTGTGCCTTTGTGTCCTGCTGTTACTCTCATAGATTTACCGTATAAATCATAAGCAGGCATATAAAAGCTTGATGCAGAACTGAAATCACCCAGAGCAAGTGTTGTGCTTGCAATTATGCCAGTAAATGACAAAATTGGATTATCTTGTTTGACAAACAAAGCTGACTGGTAAGTAGGTGGAGACGAGGGAAACATTCGAGCTATCCATTTATAACCGTTATCTTTAGCTCTCATGCCATTCATAGGGGATAAAGCAAAAACTACATCCCACTTTTTTTTAGCAATATTGTCTTGAGCTTCTTGATATGTAATTTCGGAATTTCCCTCAATAATCACATCTAAAACTTGGGAGCCAAGTTGTTTCTTTAAATATGTTTGCAACTGAGTATATTTTTCAGGCTGAGTCAAAACACCTATCAGTAACGGAGTTCTGGAGATATCTTTGTAGCAAATACCTTGCTTTCTACTTTCGGTGGAAGTTTCACATGGTCTGTTATCCCAGTAATAATGAGCAAGATCAACACCAAATCCAAGAATTCCAACTCCCAGAAAAGTAAAAGCTAGGATGATCGGCTTATTAATATTTGATTTTTTTGTCATAATTCATTTTGGCCAACCCGGTATAACCTAATTTTAGCATTGATAACGAAATTTAACTCGCAATCCATCACGGGGATGGGGAGTAGGTACAGCAATTAAACTCAAATCTTGATTCGGTAAAAGTTGCTAGTCATGGATGCGGACTTCAGTCCTCACTACGAACCTGGGGATTTTACATCATAATTGAAGACATTAATTCATCGGTCATTTCAAAATTAGCTGTCACACTTTGCACATCATCCAAATCTTCCAGCGCATCCATTAACTTAAGGAGCGATCGAGCTTTTTCAGGAGTGTCTATTTCCACTGTATTGCTAGGAATCCAGCGATTTTCCGACTGCAAAACTGCAAAACCCGTTTGTTTCAAAACATCAGCCAGTTGTTCCAAATTAGGCACAGTTGTAAATACCTCTGCACCTTCATTATCCTCATCAATTAATATCAAATCGTAAGATTCCGCAGTCGCCTCTAGGGATGCTTCAAACAATTTTTCCTCATCAATCGGGCCGCGTACTGTACAAACACCTTTGTGGTCAAACATCCAGCCCACACAACCATTTTCGCCCAGATTGCCACCATTTTTATTAAAAGCTTCTCGCAAGTCAGCCGCCGTGCGGTTGCGGTTATCTGTCAGCGCTTCAATTAGAATAGCAACTCCGCCAACGCCGTAACCTTCGTAGCGAATCGCTTCTAATTCCGAACCACCCCCCGCCAAGCCGGCACCTTTGGCGATCGCCCTTTCGATATTTTCACTAGGAATATCTGCCGCCTTGGCTTTTTCAATAGCCGTGCGCAGTTGAAAATTCCCAGCAGGATCGGGAACTCCACTGCGGGCGGCGACAATAATTTCGCGAGATATTCTAGCAAAAACTTTGCCTTTAGCGGAATCAACTCTCGCTTTTTGGCGTTTAATAGTCGCCCACTTACTGTGTCCAGACATACCGATTTGAGATTTAAGATTTACAACGTGCGATCGAGATTAAATAAACCTAGCGCGTGCACTGCACAACCCGTACACATAGCATAAAACGCGCTCTTTTGCACAAATTTTAACTTTAATTAAAGCGGACAACGGTTTCAGAGTCAGTCAGGTGAGAAGTGTCGCCATTAAGTTCGATCGACCATTCTCCCCGATCCCGCACAACTTTCACCAAACAGCACAAAGCAGCATTAATTTTCGTTTTTGGACGGCCCGCTAGCCCGATCGCACTTCCCACAACCGACGAACCATGACCTACCAATAACATATCTTCAGGAAACTCATTAGCGAGCCGTTTTGCAGTGTCCCCGGCCCTGTCGAGGCAATATTGGGAACTTTCGGGATAATTAGCAACACCGCCTTTATAAGAAGCATCAATCCTGGGAAAACGCCTGCACAAATCTGCGATAGATTCAGTTTCCGGCATTTCAGTCATCCATTCAGCATTCAGCCATTCGCAAAGTCCCCACTCTAATTTTATCGACAAATCCAGAGCTTCCGCCGCGTAGTTTGCCGTTTGAACAGTACGCAGAAAAGGCGAAGCGAAGATGTGAGAAATTCCTTCACCTTTGAGGCGATTAGCGAGTTGTTTGGCTTGAATATGACCATCTTCGGAAAGGTGCGGATCGTAGCGATGTTCTGCGGTGAGAAACCAGTCGGGGTTAACGAAGTCGATGCGGTTTCCGTGTCGTGCGATCCAGACTGTTTGTGACATGAGTTGGTTTTAGTTTTGCTTCTAGATGTAATATTATATCAAAGATGCCGAAGTTTATGAACAAGGATAAAATAGGGATGGAGAATGAACTGCGATCGGAATATGATTTGAGTAAGTTGCGTGTCAGAAGGGTAGGGCCTGGACGAAAGACCTTTGGTGGTGTAAATATTCGTTTAGAACCCGACGTTGCAGAGATGTTTCCCGATTCTGAAGCGGTGAATGAAGCTCTGCGGTTTTTGATTAGAATTACTAAAGAAAACGTGGTGTCTGAGAAATAATATTATTTTTTGTTGCATCGGAATAATATAGAGGACACGGCAGAATAATACAGAGGACACGGCAGTGCCGTGTCCCTACCGTAATCAATTGTAGGGAAACGGCACTGCCGTATCCGGATTTTGGTAATATTAATAATTTCGATGCTACCGGATTTGAGATAACAGATAAATTGTAGGGAAACGGCACTGCCGTGTCCGGATTTTGGTAATATTAATAATTCCAATACTACCGGATTTGAGATAAGCTTGCGGATAGATTCGTGGGGTCGGTTTAAAATATTTAACAATTTTACTACAACTGTGCATTAGGCTAAGTTCATAACTATTTGACACTGCGCTAAAATTAAATCAGTCACTCTCTATTTCTCTATGATCCAATGGCTCAATCTATAAAGCAACTCCACGCCCAAATTCAAGCCATGCCCAGCGATTCGGTTAAGGCGATCGTACTTTCATGGCTGAATCAGTCCAACGGTAATCTCAGCGACTTTGAACGCCTAATAGCAGAAACTGCCCCGGAAACCGAGGGATATCAGTGGGGAGAAATTGACACAACAAACGAGTTTCAACCCCTCAGCGAAGAACAAACCATCGCAATGAGTCTCTCCGTCTTGGAAGATTACCAGAAAAGCAAGACAGGCATTTCGGGCGATCGGGTTAAGGAATGGGCAGATAGTCTAGGGAGCGATATTTTTGGCTACCTATGCCACAATAAAGTTACAAAATAAAGTTAACCATTCATCATAACTTTTATGACCCTTACACTCACCTTACCCCCAAAAATCGAAGCACTGCTGCGCCAACGGGCTGAAAGTACAGGACAAGATATAACCAGCGTTATCTTAGCTATTCTGGCCTTCGGACTTAGCTTTGATGAAAGCGATTTCTTTGAGGCATTGGAAGGCATTCAACGCGGACTTGATGACTTCGATCGAGGTCAATTTTCGAGTCTGGAAGATTTTGTCGATCGACAAAACGAGAAATACGGACTTTCTTTGGAAGCATGATCTATCGCATTGACTTTTCCAGCACAGCTCAATTTCCAGTCCGCGCACCATCCGGACATCGTTTATATAG
>CASBQF010000004.1 GCA_949127775.1 Oscillatoriales cyanobacterium PMM_0080 | reverse complement strand
GGCTAGGGGGGATCTGGGCCTAATCGTCAAACAAAAGTCTCTGATAGGGTTTGACGTTAAGTTGACACTCCTTGGGCACGTGCAGTCTCCTCTTATGGCTGGGCATCCCACCCAAAAAATACAATGCCCCGGAAAAAAACACAATCCGCCCACCACCCCACAAAATCCGATTTGTAAACTTTTTTATCAACCCGATCGCACAGCTTTCAATTGATAGATAATATGGGGTTATTTATTTTTCCATCCCCATAGATCAAACTACAAGAAAGTTTACCTTTCTTTACAAACAACAACAAAAAACAGCGTGTAAAAGAAAAATTTCCTGACAGACTTTAAATGCGACGCGCGATCGACTAAAGTAAAAAAAATGGCTTTATCAATTCATTGATCGCAAAGGAAACAAAGCTCATGACTCAACGTGGTTCTAAAGTTCGGATTCTCCGCAAAGAATCCTATTGGTATCAAGAAGTGGGCACCGTCGCCACCGTAGATCCAAGCGGCATTAAATACTCAGTTATCGTTCGGTTTGACAAAGTAAATTATGCCGGCGTCAACACCAACAACTTTGCTATGAGCGAAGTTGTCGAAGTTGAAGCACCCAAAGCCAAAGCCAAAACAGCAACTCCAGTCGCTTCCGGCGGCAAGCAAACCACCCTCGACGAGAAAACCCGCAAAACCGGCAGCGGCGGAGCCCCCAACCAGCCGAAAACTTCGGCAGACAGCAAACCAGGTACCGAAGCTCCCGGAACCGTCGAAGGCGGCCCCAATCAAGGAACAGAGCAGCGCTAATTGTGCCAGAACTGCCAGAAGTAGAGACTATTTGCCGGGGGCTGAATCAACTCACCCTCGATCGCGAAATATTGGGCGGAGACGTGCTGTTAGCCAGCTCGATCGCCCGCTCAATCTCTGCGACCGATTTTTTGACAAAACTCAAAGGAAAGTCGATCGAACGCTGGTACAGACGCGGCAAATACCTCCTGGCAGAACTATCCCAACGTAGGGGCGGTGCTCCCGTGCCCGCCCTCCTTCCCGTGCTTCCCGTGCCCGCCCTCCTTCCTTCCAAAACCGGCTGGTTAGGTGTCCACCTGCGGATGACCGGACAACTCCTGTGGGTAAACCAAGACGAACCCGTGTCAAAACACACGCGAGTTAGGTTGTTCCTTGAGGGAAACCAAGAATTGCGGTTTGTAGACCAACGCACCTTCGGGCAAATGTGGTACGTCCCCCCAGAAACCGAAGTTTCCAGCGTCATCACCGGCCTCAAAGTGTTAGGGCCAGAACCATTTTCAGCAGATTTTTCAATCGAATATTTCGCCCGCAAGCTACACCGACGGGCGCGACCAATTAAAACAGCATTGCTAGACCAGTCTCTGGTAGCGGGTTTGGGCAATATTTACGCAGACGAAACCTTGTTTGTGGCCGGAGTTTTGCCGACAACTCTCTGCGCCGATTTGACAGGAGTGCAAATCGATCGCATCCATGCAGCGAGTATTCAAGTGCTCGAAAAGGCGATCGCATCTGGCGGCACCACTTTTAGCAATTTTCTCAACGTTCAAGGCGTAAACGGCAACTACGGCGGTGTGGCGTGGGTTTACAACCGCAAAGGTCAACCCTGCCGCACTTGCTCTACAACCATTGAAAAGATAAAATTAGCAGGGCGATCGACTCATTACTGCCCCGTTTGTCAGACATAGACATAGCCAGAAGTCAATGGATTTTAGATTGACTTCACTCAAATACTGCTTTTATTCCTCAGTCCGCCCAGGCTGACTACCCTTCAAGAAGGCTAACGCCTACGTTTCTGTAGAATCGATTTCAATTGCCGAGTGATTTTAAAGGCAAATTTAGATTAAAATTTGTATAGTTTTTCAAACTAGACAGAGTAAGTTATGGCAATCAAAAAAGGCAGCATAGTCCGCGCTATCCGCGAAAAATTGGAAAATAGTTTGGAAGCCAAAGCCAGCGATCAACGTTTTTCCTCCTATTTATTTGAAACTAAGGGCGAAGTTCTGGATCTTCGCGGCGAGTACGCTTTCGTCAAATTTGGCAAAGTGCCAACTCCGAATATTTGGCTGCGGGTAGATCAACTCGAAGATTTTAAGTAACAGAGGTAACATTCAATATCGCTGCTCTCAATCTAATATAGGGTGCGCACTGCGCACCTTATCAAGACTCACCTAAAATCTCAAATCTAAAGATCGCTCTTCTCAATCTAATCTAGGGTTCGCACTGCACACCTTACCAATATTCCGCTAAAATCTAAAATTTAAAATCCTAAAATCTAAAATCGAATGACTTCCACCAATTCCACAACCTTAAATTATCCATCAACCCGCGTCTCAATTATCGGTGCAGGCAAAGTTGGCAGTACCTTAGCCCAACGAGTTGCCGAGAAAAATCTGGCCGATGTGGTATTGCTAGATATTGTCGAAGGTTGGCCCCAGGGAATTGCTTTGGATTTGATGCAAGCCAGAGGAGTTGAACGACACGATCGCCAAATTGTCGGTACAAACAACTATGCTGATACTGCTAACTCCAACATTATCGTAATTGCGGCCGGCATACCACGCAAACCAGGGCTCAATCGGGAAGATTTAATTAAAATTAATGCTAAAATTGTTACAGAAGCGGCAAAAAGCGCGATCGCCCATTCCCCCGAAGCAATCTTAATCGTCGTCACAAATCCCCTCGATGTCATGACATATTTAGCCTGGGAAGCTACCGGTTTGCCAAAACATCAAGTCATCGGTATGGCTGGCATTCTCGACTCATCTCGCTTTCAAACTTTTATTGCAATGGAATTGGGCATTTCTATCGCGCAAATCAATGCAACTGTACTCGGTTCCCACGGCGATTTGATGGTGCCTTTGCCGCGCTATTCCACTGTCAACGGCATTCCCATCACTCAACTTATGGATGCAGAGACGATCGCACGTTTAGTCGATCGCACTCGCAATGGCGGCGCAGAAATTGTCAAATTGATGCAGACTTCTAGTGCCTATTTTGCACCAGCATCTTCTACCTGTTTAATGATAGAATCAATTCTCTTAAATCAGTCTCAAATATTGCCTTGCTCAGTTTATTTGGACGGTCAATATGGCGTGAAAGATATCTTTTTAGGCGTTCCCTGTCGCTTGGGATATCAGGGAGTTGAACAGATTTTAGAACTCGAACTTACTGATACCGAAAGAGCCGCTTTTATGGATTCTGGAAAACTGGTTTTGCAAAGTATTGAGGAAGCTAGAGCGATACTGAAGAATGCTCCTGCAAGCAAGTAATAGCCAGTCAGCGAAAACTCTAAAAAAGGCGATCGGCTTAATTTAAACAAATTTTAATAGAGGCGCTCCCAACAGGATATTCGATCGCCAAGCCAACAAAACCATCAATCTAATTTGCAGTCATAATAAAAGGGTGACAATTGCCACCGCTCTCGATCGAGAAAAAATGTCAAAATTAGTCAGGACTCCGCGCCCTCGGGCCATGAAACCCAGCTTCTCGTTTCCACTTTCGGAGTTTCCCTGACTTAATTACTTCAAGAAACCGGGTTCATGGGTAAATTTTGTTACTATAATTTAAAATTATAGACAATTTATGCAGCAGCGAATCACCGATCGCCCGTTTCCTCAGTAAATATACGGAGTTGAGATACTCGATCGATCTCTCAACCTAGAAAAAATACGGAACTGTAGCCTGAGTACCTGCTAAGTGTTAGCAGAAGGAAGAGAATTTTTCCTTTGTCCTTTTGACTTGAGTTACCAGGCTCAACTTGCAGAGTGCTATCGGGATGCCACCTACTTTAATACCAAACCTCAAAATAACTAAAGAAATAACATTATGTTTCATGAATACCTGTATTACGAAGTAACAGACTTGCGCCAAAAGCTAGCTCACCTAGAAAGAGAAATGCAGTCTCAAACCTGGTTCAAAAAGCTGCAAGCGCTGATGGGAGTGATTGGCAAAATTCGCGAATCCCTAGACTTAGAAACAGTATTCAAAACTACAGCCACCGAAGTCCGGCAACTCCTAAATGCCGATCGAGTCGCCGTCTACCGTTTCATCCCGGAGTCCGATTGGAACGACGGTGAAGTAGTCTCCGAAGACGTACTTTCCCAATACAGCCCATCTTTGGGCGCAAAAGTTCACGATCACTGCTTCGGCGAACAATTTGCAGCCAGCTATGCCAAAGGATATGTTCAAGCTGTCACGGACATCTACAAAGCCCGGTTGAGCCCTTGTCACCTCCGAATCCTCAAGCGATTTCAAATCCGAGCCAACTTAGTCGTACCTCTTCTCCAAGGGCAACATCTCTGGGGATTGCTTTGCATTCATCAATGCGGCCAACCCCGGGAATGGCAAGAAGACGAAATTGAATTTGCCAAGCAAATAGGAGAACATTTAGCAGTTGCAATTTATCAGGCCGAATTGCACTTGCAAACCCAGAGACAAATAGCAGAAATCGAATCTGGGCAGCAGAAACTCCACGACAGCGAGCAAAAATATCACCAAATTCTCGATTCGATCGCCGATATGGTATTGGTCAAAGGCCCTCAATCAAAAATCGTTTGGGCAAATCAAGCATTCCGCGACTATTACGGCATGACTGAAGAGGAACTTCAAGGCATCATAGACGCACCTTTCGCCGATCCCGACAATACTATCCAGTACATCAAAGATGATGCCTTCGTATTTGAAACCGGGCAGACTCTGCAAATTTCCGAAGAACCGGTGAGGCGACACGACTCAGAAGTGCGGCTGTTCAGCACAGTCAAAACACCCATCCGCAACCAAGACGGCGCAGTCACAATGACTGTCGGTGTCTCCCGGGACATGACGGAACGCAAAGCAGCAGAAGAAGCCGTCAAAGCTAGCGAAGCCCAATACCGCAGCCTGGTAGAAACCTCCCAAGATATGATTTGGTCGGTGGATACGATCGGACGCTACACCTTTGTTAACCCCGCAGTTAAGTACATCTACGGTTACGAAGCAGCAGAAATGCTCGATCGACCTTTCTCGGATTTTGTGACACCAGAACAAAGCCAGAAAGATTTAGCAGTTTTCGCCCGCTTGCTTGAGGGAGAATCAGTTTTTCAGCACGAAAGCGCCCAAATCGCCAAAGACGGCAGCATCAAACATCTGATGTTCAATGCGATCGCCCTGTACGACGACACCGGAAAGGCGATCGGCGCCACCGGTACAGCCACCGACATTACCGATCGCAAGCGCGCAGAAGCAGCCTTACAACACGCCAACGCCGAACTAGAACGCAGAGTTGAAGCCCGCACCGCCGAACTGCGGCAGACTTTTGCCGCCCTCGGTGCCAGCGAAGCCAAATTTCGGACGATCGCGGCTACGATCCCCGGAGCCCTGTTCCAATTTTGCAGCAGCCAGGGAGTGTGGAGAGTTTACTACGTGAGCGATCGCATTGAAGATATCGCCGGCGTCACCCCAGCAGAAATGATGCGAGATATCACCTCCTTCATTTCCCGCATCCACCCCGAAGACTTGGAAGGCTTCATGTCTTCCGTCAACGAAGCCGTTGAAAATATCTCCCTGTGGCACTACGAAGGGCGGTTAATCAAGCCCGACGGCGAAATTCGCTGGTGGCAGGGCGACTCCCTGCCCACCCGCAGCGAGAACGGCGAAATCGTATTTTCCGGTGTATTGCTCGACATCACCGATCGCAAAGTTGCCGAAACCGCCATCCGCGAAAGCCAGCGGCAGCTCAAAGAAGCTCAGAGACTCGCCCACGTCGGCAATTGGGAACTCGACGCAGCCACCGAAATCGTCACTTGGTCGGAAGAACTCTTCCGCATCTTCGGGCTCGAAGCGGCCTACATAGCACCCAGCCTAGCCGAACAAGTCGCTCTGATTCATCCAGAAGATTTAGACTTGTGGCATAACGAAGTGCACCGGGGACTCGCAGCGGGCATCCCCTTTGATTTTGACTTCCGCATTTGCCGTCCCGACGGCACCAGTCGGCACCTCAACAGCCTGGGCCGCGCCGAAACCGATGCCAGTGGCAAGGTGGTAAAATTGTTCGGCACGGCGATCGACATTACCGATCGCAAAGCCGCCGAAGCAGCGCTGCGGCAAGCAGCAGCCGAGTTAGAAGACAGAGTGAGCGATCGTACGATCGAACTTTCCCAAGCAGTGTCTCAGTTAGAACAAGAAATCGGCGATCGCAAACAAGCAGAAGCAGCAGTACAAATTTCCGAGCAAAATCTGCGAACCATCTTTAATAATGTCTACGATGCTATCTTCATCCAAGACCTAGAAGGTAACATCCTTGATGTCAACGATCGAATGTTAGAAATGTACGGAGTCAGTCGGGAACAAGCAATTAAATTATCAATTACAAAGGACTATTCAAGTGACGAAAATCCTATTCAACTAATGAGAGAACTTTGGGAAAAAGTATTATCAGGTGAAAGCACTCGTATCGAATGGAAATCTAGGCGGCCCAACGATCGTTC
>CASBQF010000003.1 GCA_949127775.1 Oscillatoriales cyanobacterium PMM_0080 | reverse complement strand
CATCCCGATCGCGATTTCCTAACTCTTGTAATAGACAGCAGCGAAACTTTAGAAGAATCAGAGTTAGATGCCAGTCTAATTATATCAGCAATTGTCCTGAATCTTTTCATGGAAGAAGATTTAGATACTAGCTGCGAACCCGAAATTATTTTATTAGAAAACCTCAATCAAAGCCAGTGGCTGGATATTTTACCACAGATTCAATATCGAATTAGGTTGAATGCGGAAAATCAGCAAGCAATAGCCGACTCTGGAACCGAAAAAATCCCAGTAGTGGAATTGGAACAACTTAGCGATATCACCCTTGACTCCCAAGCATTAGGGTTGAGAGAATTTGGCAACCAACTCTACCGTCAAGGAAGATACGAAGTAGCCATTAAGCACTATCAAAGATTTTTAGTATCTCAGACAGGAGATATAGAACTGTATTATAACTTAAGCGAGTGTTTCAGAAACCTGAACAGAATCGAAGATGCAATCGCAATTCTGGAACAAGGTATCCGCAATTACCCGACAGCCGGACAACTACACTTTCAGCTTGTGAAAATTTGCCAGCAAAACGGACTCACTCAGCAAGCTATATCAAGTGCAGAAACAGCAGCACAATTACTGCCCAATGAATATGTTTTTCAACTTTTAAAACACTTGACATTGCCGATTGTTTACGACACCTTGGATGAGATTCAATTTTACAAAGAAAGATTTGTCCGAGAATTAGATAAATTAATTCAGCAAACATCCCTAAAAACTCCAGAATCCAAAATTAATGCCTTCCTAGGATTGAGAAGCTTTACTAATTTTTACCTAGCATATCAGGCTCACAATGTTGTTGAATCGCAGTCAAAATATGCCAACTTAGTGCATCAAGTTATGGCTGCGAACTATCCCCAGCGGGTGCAACCGCGATCGATGCCTCCACTGCTCGAAAATGGTAAAATTAGAGTTGGTTATATCTCTAGTTACTTGCATTCCTACAGCGGCACTTTATGGTTGACAGGCTGGTTGCGTTATGCCGACACAAAACAATTTGAAATTTACTGTTACTACACTGGTAATGATTCAGATCCAATTACAGAACAATTTCGCCAATATAGCACAGAATTTCGCCACATCCCCCATAACATAGAAGCCGTATGCCAACAAATTATTGATGACAAATTGCATATTCTTGTCTTCCCAGAAATTGGGATGGATGCACCAACTATCCAAATAGCGGCTTTGCGCCTTGCACCTATACAATGTACGGCGTGGGGACATCCTGTCACCTCTGGTTTACCAACGATTGATTATTTCATTTCTAGTGAATTGATGGAACCAGAAAATGCACAATTGCATTACTCAGAAACCTTAATTCAGTTGCCAAATATTGGCGTTTCTTACCCAAAACCGATTGTTGGTGAATTAACCGAGACTCGCTCAGATTTTGACCTGCGAGAAGATGCAGTTATTTATTTGTGTTGCCAAGCTCCTTTCAAATACTTACCACAATATGATTTTATTTTAGCAGAAATTGCCCTTCGAGTTCCACAAGCTCAGTTTATTTTTCCGCGTGGCGAACTGTTGCGGGAACGGCTAAAGCGGGCTTTTGCTGCTGTCAATCTAGACAGTGAAGATTACTGTTTGTTCTTAACTATTTCTACTCGACAAGATTACATGGCAATTAATTTTCTATCTGATGTGTTTTTAGATACTTTCACTTGGTCTGGTGGGAATACGTCATTGGAGGCGATCGCCTGCAATTTACCTATAGTAACTTGTCCGGGAGAATTTATGCGGGGACTTCATGCTTATAGCTTTCTCAAAATGCTGGGAGTGACAGACACAATTGCCAAAAACGAAGTAGAATATGTTGAAATTGCTGTCAAGTTGGGTACAGATTCAGAGTTGCGGCGGGATGTTGCAAAGCGGATGAGTCAGCGACAAGGTAATCTGTTTGACGATCGAGTTTGTGTGACTGCGTTAGAGGCTTTTTATCAAAAGGTTGTTCGAGAAAAACTTGAAGGTTAGAGTAATATCAAATCCGGTAGTATCGGAATTAATATTACTCACAGCCAGGAGACGGCAGTGCCGTCTCCCTACAATTAATCACGGTAGGGACACGGCACTGCCGTCTCCTCTATCTCATGTCCAAGAGTGCAACCGGAATTGATATAATCCTATAATATAGGTTCGGGCGATCGCAACCAAACTCAAGGCACTCACCATGATTCAAACCATAACAGAATTAGTAACATTCGATGAATTCATTGATTGGTATCCTGAAAATTCAGAATATCACTACGAACTACATAATGGAGAAATTGTTGAAATGCCAAAAGCAACAGGCAAACATTCTAAAGTCACCGGATTTACCAGCGGCTGGTTATTTCAAGAAATAGAACGCTTGCAATTGCCATACTTCATCCCGAAAGAAGCCGTCATCAAACCGATGCGCGAGGAATCTGGATATGAGCCAGATATTATTGTACTCAACGAACAAACTATTGGAAATGAACCGCGATGGGAGAAATCATCAATTAT
>CASBQF010000002.1 GCA_949127775.1 Oscillatoriales cyanobacterium PMM_0080 | reverse complement strand
TTGTTAGGCGCATGGCCAGTTGTCGGCATTTGGTTTACCGCTTTGGGTATTTCCACAATGGCGTTTAACTTGAACGGTTTCAACTTCAACCAATCGATTATCGACTCACAAGGTCGCGTCATCAATACCTGGGCTGATGTGATCAACCGTGCTAACTTGGGTATGGAAGTCATGCACGAGCGCAACGCTCACAACTTCCCACTCGACTTGGCCGCTGGCGAAACAACGACCGTTGCTTTGGTTGCTCCTTCTATCAACGGTTAATTTTTAACTCTTGATTGATAAAAAGCGCTCCTAGAAATAGGGGCGCTTTTTGAATTGATAAACAACACTACTGCTGGGATAAGTAGGCATGAAAAGCAAAAGATCAGCAAGCCACCTTACTTTTCCATGATTACATATTGAATTATACCACCATTTGTTCTGTTTTTTAAAGCTCATTAGGGTCAACTAACCAGGTAAATACTATGAAGCAATACAATAAACTGGATCGTTGTAATGACAAACATTTGGAGGTGTATGATGCAATCACGATTCAACTAAAAGCGGCATTATGGGAGTGTTGTCCTCCTACTTTTATAAATAGTGTCGCTACTGATTCATTATTGCAAAGTATTAAACATGAGCTTGTTGAAGATGCTACATCTTTTTCTACAAAGGATCCAGCGGCGACTGGTGATGTGATGAGGGTTGTTCAGGCCTATACATCATTCAGAGCAGTTCTTCACTATCGACTCGCACATAGGTTGGATAGGGAGATAAAGGAAAACTCGTTAAACAATGGAGAAAACATTTACCCTGCATTAATTTCTAGTCGAGGCAAGCTGCTTTCTGGTGCCGAGTTACATCATCTCTGCTACATTGGGCAAAGATTTATACTTGATCATGGAGTTGGAACAGTATTTGGCGAAACTGCTCAACTTGGCGATGATTGCTACGTATTAGGTGGAGTTACACTTGGAGCTTTGGGAATTGCTGACAATCCAAAGGGTAAGCGCCACCCCACTATAGGAAACCGAGTACAAATTGGGGCTTTTAGTCGTATCTTCGGCAACATATCGATTGGTGATGACGTATTCATTGGTCCACAGTGTGTCATTACTGAAGATATTCCTTCAGGCAGTTCAGTTACCATACGTCCATCAACACAAGTTTTAAAACAGCGCAAACACTTTAATTACTCTAGACCAAGCGTATGAAAAAGATGTGACTACTTTTCTTTTAAAAAGTTGATGAAAAGGATTAAACTAATGCACACTAACTTACTCACTAAAAGCCAAAGAGACTGAATTAGTAGGTTATGGCGCTTTTAATTTGCCTAATCTAAATATAGCCTTTCTCACAAAGGTTCGCGGAAGAATTTTTACCTAAAAAACTTGGTAATATATGGTTTTACCATAGCATCACTGATCTGAGAATCGCTATAACAATACTTCATAAGATGGGCGTCCTTTCGCACCTAATTGTGTAAAATGTCAGCAGAATAGATTATCCTTTACTTTTGATTTTGTCCGAAATTAATTTAGTTAGGGGGATGTGATTGGGTTTGATCATTGTTTTAGGTAGTGAGTGGTGATTCCGATTTATAGATTCACTGAAGATTAAACAAGCAATCAGATGTATGGGATTTTGTATGCAATTCTTCAATTCTTCTAGTAGACCTCGTTTACCCCAGTCAACATACTTACTTGCCTTAGCACAAGCAATTAACCTGACTGCTGCAGTAATATCAGTGACTATAGCTGCAGTAATTGGCACAAAACTTGCTTCTACAGCAGCTTTAGGTACTGTCCCATATGGCGTTCAATTCGCTGCAGTAATGATGTTCACTTATCCCGCCTCAATGTTGATGTGCCGTTATGGGCGACGAATTATATTTTGTTACGGCGCGATATTTTTGATCGTAGCAGGCGTTGTGGGATACATAGCCGTCACCGAGTCTAACTTTATCTTACTTATTGTAGCGCACGGATTGCTGGGTATTTATATTGCATGTGCAAATTTTTATCGATTTGCCGCTGTGGACAATCTTCCATCGACAATCAAATCCAAAGGAATTTCTTTAGTTGTTGCAGGAGGGGTAATTGCAGCTATTATTGGTCCCGTACTTGCAAGCAGGTTGCGTAGCGTCATAGGCTATGCTGATTTTTCGTTGTGCTATGCTGCCTTGATTGGTTTGGGAGTAGTAACTCTACTTATAATGGCAAATTGGCATCAGGATGAGATAAAGCTAGGAGTTCCTGGTTTTGAATCACCTTCTTCCTCTTTGGTTGCAACTAATAAGTGGAATCTTAAGATCGTTGCAGCAATATTTACAGCGGCAGTGGGATATTTCATTATGAATTTGTTAATGGTGCAAGCATCACTCGTGATGAAAAATATTTGCAGTTTTGATGCCTCTTCTCGTGCTATTCAAATACATGTTTTAGCTATGTTTGTACCATCTTTTTTGACAGGTTCACTTATCGCAAAAAAAGGGCTGAGATACACTTTATTACTTGGCTTTACTCTGATCGTCGCATCTGCTATATTTGGGATGACTCCAATCAGTTATGAATCGGTTTCCATCAGTTTATTACTGCTTGGTTTGGGTTGGAATTTAACTTATGTTGGGGGTGGCTCACTATTGGCTCAGTGCGTCAGCGATCGTGATCGTCATCGATGGCAGGGAATTAATGATTCTTTAATCGCTGGTTGTGCAACACTTGGAGCTTTAATACCAGCTCCGTTGTTTTCGGCAATTGGGTGGAGTAATACTAATTTTCTTGTGCTGCCATTGTGCTTTGCTGGATCAATACTTTGCTGGAGTACAATCACTATCCAGCAAGACCAATAAAATTGTCAAAATTACTTTTGTAATTTGGAGAACATGAGTCTTATGGCATTTTTTAAAACTCCAATGATAAGGATTAGTAATAACTTATTTGTGAAGTTACAGCATTACAATCCTACTGGCAGCCATAAATATCGAGCTGCAAAATATATTGTGAACAAGGCTATTTCAGATGGTCACCTAAAACCTCATGGAGAAACAAGGATTATTGAGAAAAGTGGAGGTAATTTTGGTCTGGGACTTGCCTTTGAAGCTGCCAAGCAAGGAATTCAAGTAGACTTAGTTATTGGACTTGCCTTTTCACCTCTTAAGCGTAGTCTTTGTGAGCAATTTGGAGCCAGATTAGTAGGATTAGATTTGCTAAAGAATGGGCTGCAACCAAAAGACATAATATTTACGATGCTAAGGGAGAACCCAGGAAAGTATTTTTTTTCAGATCAATTTAATAATCCAGAAAATCTTGCTGCTCATTATGAGGAGACAGGCGTTGAAGTTGTCGAGCAAATACGGGATGAAATCTTGCCTGGCAAGGCTGTTGCTCTGGTTAAAGGAGCAGGAACAGGAGCTAGCCTAACAGGGATTGCTAGAAAGCTAAGAGAAAGTTTTGAAAAGGTTGATGTTTTTCTTGTCCATCCATCTACTTGTGATGTAAAAAACGGAAAATTTAGCGCTCACATTATGGAAGGAACGATGGTTGGAGTTCATCCACCCTTCCTAAATTTGGATATGGTCGATGATTTTGTTTCCATAACAAACGCTCAAGCAGTTGAAGGTCAAAAAATGTTAGCTAGGCAGATAGGTATATTTCCTGGTGTGTCTAGTGGTGCCAACTTCTACGCCGCTTCTATGTTGTCACAAAAGTTTGAACAGACTATTTTTATAACTATTTCTTATGATTTGGGAGAAGGATATTTACTAAAGCAAATTCTTAGAGGCGATCCTTTGATTTTATCTAAGTATACAGATTCGGAATGAATGTTATCATTGGAGAATTGAAAGGAGTTGACAAAGAATGTTTATTTTAGATAATCAAACCCCACTACCACCTACCGAAAAAATTTGGATAGATCAACCTTACCTGACAGAATGTGAGGCTACGATACTACATATCAAAGATAACTATATAGTCACTGATTGCACTATTTTTTATGCAGAGTCAGGCGGACAGGTTGCAGATCAAGGCTGGATTAATGATACCCGTGTTATAGATGTTCAAAAGCAACCAGGGTATTTAATTCACATTAAGCGTGTTGATGTAGATGTACCTTCTGTTCAAATCAATACTGTAGTGGTTCACATAGTTGAAGAAGGTCATTCTCTTCAAATAGGGCAAAAGGTTAATATGCGCTTGAATTGGTCGCTTCGTTACATTCATATGCGTTACCATAGTGCCTCTCATTTCTTGTATCATGCAGTTTCTAGTATTTATGGAAAAGATGGCAAGAGTCCTTACACTCGAGGATGCTATATATACTCAGAAAGTGCGCGATTTGACTATGCTGACACTTTAGATTCCTCACTCATTCCAGAGGTTTCATCCTTAGTTAACGATCTAATTGCTAAGGGCGAGAACATTATTATGGAACCAGATCCAAACACAAAAGAAATTTCTTACTGGCGGTATGGAAATATTATTATTCCCTGTGGTGGTACACATGTTTGCAATGCAATGGAAATCGGTCCAGTACAAGTGAAAAGAAAAAAAGTAGGAAAAACAACTACACGTGTATATGCTTACCTCAGTGAGCGTAAAAATTAAAGTTGGAAAAATATTTTGTCAACTTAAACTTGAGGTTGAGCCGAGATATAGCCCACGTACAACCAACGATTACACAACGGAAAAAAGCCATGATAGCAAATAAAGAAACAGTGTTTAAAATTCAAGAGACATCAGAAGGACAAAGATTAGCAGAAGACCGCAAGAATAAATTTTGGAAGCGGTGGGGTTCGTATTTGAGCGATCGCCAGTGGGGAACAGTCCGGGAAGGTTACAGCAATAATGGTGCTGCTTGAGACCATTTTTCCCACGATCAAGCTCGTTCTCGCGCCTATTGTTGGGGTGAGAATGGTATTGCTGGTATCTTAGACGAACACCAGAATGTTTGTTTTGCGATCGCCCTTTGGAATGAAAAAGATCCCATCATTAAAAAACGGCTGTTTGGTTTAATTGGTAACGAAGGCAATCACGGGGAAGACGTAAAGAATATTACTTTTATACGGACAATACACCCACTCATTTTTACATGAGTAGTAGGGTGCGTCATCTTACCATTTGTTACCAAAACTATGTATCATCGTAGGTGACGCACCCTACATCTTAGAAACTAAATAAAAGAGGATTTTTTTCAAAGGCAGATCGCCCTTCCCGTACCATCCCCAGTAACAGAAGAAGGGCGATCGCCCTTCCCGTATCATCCCCAGTCCCATAATAAGCGCGATCCTTTTATTTAATAGAATTGACGAAACCCTCTCAACTTTAGAGGTTCTCCCAATCACTAATATCAACTTTAGCCTGTCCCAAAATTTTAGCTAAAAAGTTCGCACTGATATCGCCTTGATGAGGATTGGGGATGGTGACACGAAGGCTATCTTTCAACATAAACTGATGCCTTTTTCCCGAATAGGGGCCGTCAAATCCCAGTTGTTTCAGATAATAAATTAAGTCTCGACGTTTGATTGGTTTTAAAGGAGGCATCAGGCAACTTCCTTGGTAACTGTAAGGTCGATATTATCAAGGACAGGTAAAGGAAGATTCAAGGTGAGACTAAGTAAGATCCAGTCTTCCAATACTTCTTGCAATTGTTCTCGACAAGCTTCGAGAGTTACAGCATTGGCATAGACTCCCTCGCAGATAGGAATTTCTCCGTAGAAGGTCCCATCATCAGGGAAAATTTCATACTTAGCTTGCTTCATAGCAGCTTGAATGTATTTAGTTAACATATTAAAGCAATCTCCTTTAAGGTGACAAAACGAATTGGAATGATATCAAGCCAACCTTGATTAGCAATATATCAAAAGAAAATTATGGCGTGTCCATTGAGATTATGATCCATCAAAAAAATCATGCTTTAGCCTCACGTTTTGCCTTAGCAGCTCGAAGCTTTTCCCATACAGCTTCAGTTCCAGGTCTTGGTGGCTGGGCGGCAATTCTGGCAATCAGATCGCGATTTTTTTCTTCGTAGTACAGCCGCAGTTCTTCAGCTTCCTTAAGAACCATTTGATACTCAGCTTCAACAGTATCGCAATTTGCCTCAATGTAAGCTAAAGCCACGTTAATTTGTTGCTCTGTGAGATCGAACAATCCTCTGATAAACTTAGGCGGATATTGAGCCGTCACATAGTCCATGATGTCGTAGATCGTGATGCGCGTACCTGCGATCGACAGTCCTCTTTCTGTACGGATAATCGCTGTTTGTTCGTTAGTTATGGTTGTCATCTTTATAGCCTCCTAGAAGTTATCTTTATATTGGTCGAAAACCCTGTACAAAATTAATCCAGCGCTGGAGTTTATTACCAGTAATATCTAAAATTGGAATAGAGCGATGGCTAGATATTGGCGGCCCAGCTTCTTCCTGAGAATATTCGATCGCACTAAGCTCTGGTTTACCTAAATCGTAACTGTTCGCAAGAGCCCCAGCGGACTGACAGGTAATTCTGAATGTCGCCATCTCAATTCTGCCATTTCCGGCCCTGTACTGCCAAGTCCTACCGCCCCCGTCAGGTATCTGCTGTTTTTAGCCTTAATTTGACACCAATGGGTGCAGGGCGCACAGATAAAGTGTCTGCATCCAAGACTTTTTAATCGGGTTGAACTGCCGCTAGAATTTGTCCGGCTGTCACCGTTTGTCCCTTTTCACAAAACAACTCTGCCACAGTTCCCGCCACATCAGCAGTAATAGCAATTTCCATTTTCATAGCTTCCAAAATTAAAAGCCGATCGCCCTCTGCAACCGCATCTCCCACATTAACCAGCACCTGCCAAACATTCGCCGAAACGTGAGCGACAACTGCCTCACAGCCAACAGGCAAATTCACCTCCGCCACTCCCTCAGCCACATCCAGCGGGGCTTCTGCGGCAGATTCAGCATCAAATTCCCCGGCGGCGGCCCAGCGATCGCGCTCTGCATTAAATGCGGCCTGCTGGTGCGCTTTAAACTCAGCCGCACTGTTAGCAATAGAATCCAAAAACTCATTGTATTCTCTCAAATTAAAAGTGATTTCCTCAACCTTTAATTTAAACTTCCCTTCGATAAATGCTTCCCGATAGCGCTGCAATTCCTGATGAGAAACCGGATAAAATCGGATTTGGTCAAAAAAGCGCAAAAGCCAAGGTTTACCAGACTGGAAATCCGCCGTTTGTTTGAACCGATTCCACATTTGCACCGTGCGGCCGACAAATTGATAACCTCCCGGGCCTTCCATCCCGTAAACGCACAAATACGCGCCGCCAATGCCGACTGCATTTTCGGGAGTCCAAGTGCGGGCGGGATTGTATTTCGTAGTAACCAAACGGTGGCGCGGATCGAGGGGAGTTGCGACGGGCGCGCCTAAATAAACGTCTCCCAAACCCATCACTAAATAGCTAGCATTAAATACAATTTCTCTGACTTGTTCGATGCTCTCAAGTCCGTTGATGCGGCGAATAAACTCAATATTGCTGGGACACCAAGGTGCATCCGATCGCACAGACTGCATATATTTTTCGATCGCCAGCAGCGTCGATTCATCTTCCCAAGATAAAGGCAAGTGCACAATTCGCGCCGGCACTTCCATATTGTCGATCGCCCCAAGTGACGCCTCAGCCGCAATCAGCGCCTGCATTACGTGCTGTTGCGAAATCTGGCGGCTCTCAAAGTGAATTTGGAGCGATCGCATTCCCGGCACTAATTCGATAACCCCCGGCAACGGATTTGCTGTCAGCCATGCCATCAACGCGTGGGCCCGAAAACGCAAATTTAAATCCAGCACCAAAGGGCCGTATTCAACTAAAATATATTTGTCGCCAGCTTGACGGTAAGTAACAGCAACCTGTCCCAAAGATTCAGGAATTTTGTGCAAAATAGGAGAACCGGGAAGCTGGGACAATCCCTCCGCCTTCGCCTCAAAAACAGGCAAGCAAAAAGTAGCAATTTGCCTGTCTTGTGCTAATTCCCGGTGCAAAGCTTCAGCAAAACTCAAACAGTAAAATCGAACGCTGTCCCCCGGTTTCAGTTGTCCGATTTTCCACAATTGGGACTGCACAATAGTAGCAGGACAGACAAAACCCCCCAAACTCGGGCCGTCCAGACCGAGAATTACAGGCATATCGCCCGTAAAGTCGATCGTGCCGATCGCATAAGCGTTATCGTGAATGTTAGACGGGTGCAAACCCGCTTCTCCCCCGTCTTGACGCGCCCAACTTGGTTTCGGGCCGATCAGCCGAATCCCCGTCCGCGTCGAGTTGTAATGCACCCGCCATTCTGTTGAGAAAAACATTTCGATGTCTGACTCAGTAAAGAAATCCGGCGCGCCGTGCGGCCCGTACAAAACACCAATTTCCCAATTATTGCTGTAAGTTGGAATTAGTTCCGAAGGCAAAGATAATTCCGCTGACAAAGTAGCAGTTTGGTGCAGTTTCAGCACATCTCCCGCACGCAGCGTGCGGCCAGCGTGACCGCCAAATTTGCCCAGTACAAACGTTGATTTGCTGCCCAAATATTCAGGTACATTAAAGCCGTGTTTCACCGCTAAATAAGTGCGGTAGCCACCGCCTTCAATGGCTTTTAACTTGAGAATGCTGCCCGCTTTTACGGGAATTGCCCGCCAAAACGGCACCGATTCGCCGTTGAGCGTTCCCTTCATAGTTGCACCAGTCAAACTAATCACTGTATCGGCATTAAATCGCAGAGTTGGGCCTGTCGCTGTGAACTCCAATCCTGCTGTTGATTCGGGATTTCCTACTAAACGATTTGCCGCTCGAAATGCGAAATTATCCATCGGGCCAGAAGGCGGTACGCCAACATCCCAATAGCCAATCCGCCCCGGATAATCTTGAATGCTGCTGTAGGTTCCACCATCCAATACATCGATCGTTAAAGGGGCGTATTCAAAAGAGTTTAAAAAGCGCGTGTTCAGTTCGCCCCGGTTGAATCGGGAATCGTCCAAAATCTGGCGGAGGTAATCTAAATTAGTTTCAATTCCCGCTATTTCAGTGCCATCTAAAGCAGCTTTTAGTTGAGCGATCGCCTGCGCTCGATTATCGGCGCAAACGATTACTTTTGCTAGCAGCGGATCGTAAAAAGGAGTTACTTCAGTTCCGGTTTCTATCCAACTGTCGCAGCGGACGTTTTCGGGAAACGCAACTTGATTCAGCAACCCGGAACTCGGCTGAAAATTCTTGGCAGGATCTTCGGCATAAATTCGCACCTCAATTGAGTGTCCTTGCGGCTGATATTGGTAATTTTGTATAGGAAACAAATCCCCAGAAGCCTGTTTTACCATCCACTCAACGAGGTCGATGTTGTTGACGGCTTCAGTAACGCCGTGTTCGACTTGCAAGCGCGTGTTGACTTCCAAAAAATAAAACTGTTTCGCATCAACATCAAACACAAATTCAACAGTACCGGCTGACTGGTAATTTACTGCTTTTCCCAGCCGCACGGCTGCACCGTACAACTGATTTCGCTGTTCGTCGGTAATACCAGGGGCGGGGGTTTCTTCTATTACTTTTTGATTGCGCCGCTGCACCGAACAATCTCGCTCGCCCAAGGCTATGACATTGCCTTTACCATCTCCAAAGATTTGGACTTCAATGTGTCTCGCTGTTTGAATGTATTTCTCTAGAAAAACGCCGCTTTGTTTGAAGTTGCTTTGACTCAAACGCTGTACTTTTTCAAATGCTTCTGCTAAATCTCGATCGCCAAAACAAGCCTGCAAACCGATGCCGCCGCCGCCTGCGGTACTTTTGAGCATCACCGGATAGCCGATCGCCCCAGCAGCCCTTTGGGCATCCTCCAAGCTTGCTAAAAGTTCGCTTCCGGGAGTTAGCGGCACCTGATTTGCAGCGGCTATTTCCCGCGCGGTGTGCTTCAATCCAAAGCAGCGCAACTGAGCCGGAGTCGGGCCGATAAATGCAATATTTTCGCTGATACAAGCTTCCGCAAATTCTGCATTTTCGCTCAAAAAGCCGTAACCCGGATGAATTGCTTGGGCTTTTGTTTGGCGCGCCACTTCCAGAATGCGATCGAACCGCAAATAACTCTCGGCTGCGGCTGCTGCGCCGATACAAAAGGCTTCGCTGGCGGCGAAAACGTGCTGGGCGCGGGCGTCTGCTTCTGAATATACTGCTACCGAAGCAATTCCGAGGCGATCGAGCGTGCGAATAATTCGGCAGGCAATTTCGCCGCGATTGGCAATCAAAACTTTGTTAAACATTGGGGAAATTTGTAATTGGGAATTGGTAATTGCAGGAGCTCAGAAACCGGGTTTCTTCCTAAATTTTGGTGAGGATACAAAAATCATCGCAGAAACCCGGTTTCTTGGACTTGAGGCAGGAGCTCAGAAACCGGGTTTCTTCCTAAATTTTGGTGAGGATACCAAATCATCGCAGAAACCCGGTTTCTTGGACTTGGGGCAGGAGCTCAGATTACACCGCATCCCAAACAATCAACTGAATCGGCGTGGGATTGTAAGCATTGCAAGGATTGTTCATTTGCGGGCAATTAGAAATCGCAACCAAAGCATTCATTTCGGCTCGCAAATCAACTGTACTTCCCGGATCGGAGATGCCGTCAACAATTTCGAGCGTGCCATTTTCACTAATTGGAACATTCATAAAAAAGTTGATATTACTGACCAAATCTCGTTTGCCCAAACCGTAGGGAAGAATTGCGGCGAGGAAATTTTCAACGCAGGCGTGTTGGTATTTTTTATCAAGTCCAAACCGCACCGAATTGCTCTCGCAACTACACGCGCCGCCGGAGGTATCGTGCCGCCCGCAGGAGTCAGCAATTATGGTCATAATGGTGCGCCCTTCGTTGGAAATGAGTTTGCTGTTTGTAGTGACAAAGATGTTGCCTTGATTGACGATGGTATCGGGGGCGCTGTAGCGTTCGGAAGGGTCATCGGCATTGTAAACTAAAAAGTCTACTGCTTGATTTCCGCCTAAATCTACAATCCGCAGAATCTGTCCTTTTTTGATGACGCGAGACCAAGGATGTCGGGCGGGTAAAACTTCGTTGTAAATTGCTTTTTTTGGATCGAGGAATTGTTGGATAATTGCAGTCATGGTTCACTTTTTGTGGGGGAAGTGCAGAATTTTTAAGCGCTGATTGATGCGGACAAGATTGAGTTGTGGAATCGGGTTTATTGCAGGAACAAAGCATCGGTGTTGGTGAAGCCGCGCACAACTTCCGGGTTGGCGTTGCGACACAATTCGTCTGATTTCGGTGCGGGGGATTTCCTAATCTCAATTTGGATGGGTTTTGAATCGTAAATGGAACCCGGATGCAGGATGTGGGGGCAGTTTGAGATAATTGTCAATACGTTCATTTCGGCTCGCAAATCGATAAAACTACCGGGTTTTTCGCAGCCTTCGCGAAACTCCATCGTGCCGTCTGGTTTGACGGCAATTCGAGTAAATAAGTTGAGGTTTGGCATGATGTCTTTTTTGCCTAAACCCCACCGAGTTAGAGCTTTGAGGAAGTTGTCGCGAGAGTTTTTCCAGTCTCCTTCGCCGTATTTTTTACTGTTGCTAATGGCGTTGCTGCATCCTGCTAGCAAATCGTGACAGCCGGAGGTGTCTTGGGTGATGGAAAATAGGATGCGTCCCATGTCTGTATAAAGGACTGTGCCTTGTTTGGGAAAGGCGTTGAATTGAATTTTGGCGGTGTCTGCTGCGTTGAAGCGTTCGATCGCATTGTCGGCATTGTAGCAGAGCATGGAAACACCGCGAGAGCCTTCTAAATCGGTGATTCGCAGGGTGTTTCCCCGCTTGATGACTCCCGACCAGTACGCGCCGCCGGGTACGGTTTCATCGATTAATACGAGGTCTGAATCGATTTGTGAGTTTTTGTCGATCGATAGTTGCACCATGAGTTCCTCCTGATATATTTAGGTAATTCAGCGAAACACAACAATAGTATCTTGTCGCTGTCAAACCCGCCCTCTCCCAAAGTAATATTTATTTTCCCTTACTTAGGTTTGCGGTTACACGGCGTGGCGCCGGTGCAAACGCCGCGCAACTGCAAACCTATGTCTATTTAAGCGGCCATTGCAACTGCTTCCTGTCCGTGTTTCCGCATCAAATCCATAAGTTCGTCGCGGTAATCGTGGAATTTGGCGTGGCGTTTAATGCTGGGAGTGCGATCGGGCAAATTAATCAACATTTCCTTTCTCACTGTACCAGGACGAGCGCCCAAAGCATAAATCCGATTGGAAAGAAACACCGCTTCTTCGACATCGTGGGTAATCATAAAGATGGTAATCTGAGTGCGGCGCCACAAATCGAGCATGAATTCGTGCATCGATTCTTTAGTGTGGATATCCAAGGCGCCGAAAGGTTCATCCATTAATAACACTTTAGGTTCAGAAGCGAGGGCGCGGGCGATCGCCACCCGCTGTTTCATCCCGCCCGACAACTCCTTCGGTAGCGACTTCGCAAACTGCGTCAATCCTACCACACTCAAATAATAACTCGCTTGTTCGCGCCGCTGCTGCTTCGATAAACCCTGAAGTTTTAGGCCAAATTCGGCATTTTGCTGCACGTTCATCCAAGGATAAAGAGTGTAATGCTGAAATACCATACCTCGATCCGGCCCCGGCGAAACAACTTCTTTACCATCAATTTTTACGTGTCCGGTTGTCGGCTTGTCCAATCCCGCAATCTGCCTCAACAAAGTAGATTTTCCCGAACCGGATGCGCCTACCGCGCAGATGAATTCGCCTTGCTTGATGCTCATATTAATGTCCTTAAGGACAACTAACTTACCGTTTTTCGTTTCAAAGTTTTTGTGCAGGTTGTTGATTTCCAGAAACATGAGTAAATCCTCCGTATTTGTAAGTTTAAAAATGACACCCTTCTGTCTCCTAACACCAAATCCAAGTTAGCAACTCTTCAGTCCGCGTGGGCGAAGCCTGCCGTAGGCTAGGCGGACTTCGTTTGACAAGAAGCGGTTTCAACCGCCGATTTATAGTAAAATTTTTAGACCAAGATTTATCTAACATTTGCTTACTGTTTCTGAATTGACCATTTACAAGAAACCCGCAGCAGATATTGAAAAAGCAAGTCAAAAGTCAGCCCGATCGCCCCAATGACAATCAGCCCCACAAAAATTTCATCGGTTCGGAGAAATCGACCTGCGACACTGATCCTGCGCCCCAAGCCTTCAGTTGCAGCAATCAATTCCGAAACGATTACCAATTGCCAAGCCGCAGCTAGGTTGATGCGGCTAGCATCAAGAATTCCCGGCAAAACGTGGGGGAAAATAACTTGCGTGAGGATTTCCCAGCGATTCCCCCCCAACATATAAGTAGCTTCGATCAAGTCTTTTGGCACAAACTTGACTGTATCCATCACCATCAGCGAATTGAAGAAAAAGACACCGATAAAAATCAGGGTAATTTTCGGTTCTTCGCCGATTCCCAAGTAGAGAATCAGCAGGGGAATGAATGCTGGTGCGGGCATATATCGCATCAAGCCGAACATCGGTTCTAGCAAGGCGCGAATGCTGGCAAAACTGCCCATCAGCACACCAATTGGGATAGAAAAAAGCAAAGCTAATAGAAAACCAACTCCCACCCGCCACAAACTCGCTACCGTGTCTTTCAAAAGTTCGCGAGTGTTCCAAAGTCGGCCAAATGCCTCTAAAACTTTGCCGGGGGAAGGCAAAAATTTGGGATCTATGTTGGCGAAGGTTGTGACTAGCCACCACAGCAGCAACGGTAGTGCGATCGATGTGACAGTTAACCCAATATTGAGGGGTTTTGGTATGTCTTCCGCAATCCGCCAGAAAACCGTGGGAGTTAGGTTTTTTTGCTTGAGATGGGATTGGATCGATCCTGGTGCGGTATTTGGTAGCATGATTTAATTACGGAACGGTTAATCGAGTAATTTGGGTGACTTTTGGGAATTTCAAGAAGCAATATTTGTGAGAGTTTAATTCAAGACTGTTCAGTTAACAGTGTTTGTGTCCCGGAGATCCCCCTAAATCCCCCTTAAGAAGGGGGACTTTGAGAAGAATCTTCTCCCCCCCTTTTTTAGGGGGGCTAGGGGGCGATCGGGTTTAACTGAACCGTATTGGAGTTTATTATGTCTGTAATTTCTGAAAGTTTAGCCTTTTAGCTTTTACCTTGGGAATAAGCTTTGATAAAGCGATCGTCAAATAATTTGCTAATATCTGGTTGGGTTTTTGTTAAACCTACATCTACGAGAAATTTAGTCATTTCCGCCGCCGCAAACTGCAACGATGTCATGTCGTTTCCCGGTTGAAAAGCTTTCAAGTTTTCCTCAACTGTAAATATCTTAGTGCCGTTTTCATATTCTTTGTATTCCTCTACGCTGACTCCGGCGCGGTTGGCGAGAATTTGGTAAGATTTCTCTTTATTTGCTTTCATGTATTCCAATGTGGCAAACCATGAATTTACTAAGGATTGCACGCGATCGGGGTGTTCGCTGACAAACTTTTGGGTGAATACCAAATGGTCGGAAATCGCCCCCGGAAAATCTTTGGAACTAAACAGTTCCTTGCTGTTTTTGCGCTTTAATGCCTGGGTAGTAAACGGCGCAAATACAGCCACCGCATCGACTTTTCCTCCGACGAAAGCCGCCGCAGCTTTGCCTGTTTCCAGCGGTACAAATTGAATGTCCTGCACTGATAAACCTGCTTTTCTCAAGCCTAACAGTAATAGAAAGTGATCGACTGTACCTTCTTCTGCTGCAACTTTTTTTCCTTTCAAATCGGCGATGGAATTGATGCCTTCGGCGACAATTACTTTGTCGTTTCCAGTCGAGTTGTCGTTGACTAAAACAATTACTTGATCGGCACCGCCCGATATGGAGTTTACTGTATCGCCGAGGGTTTGACTGTTAGCATTTATCTGTCCTGCTGTGAGGGTGCTGATCGATTCTAAGTACCCGTCAAACCATTTTAAGTCTACAGCAACGTTGTTGGCTTCAAATATCTTTTGTTCTTTGGCGATTTGCCAAGGAAACCAGCCGGGCCACGCGCTGAATCCGAGGCGAACTGCGTCAGCACTTACTGAAGAAGCTGCTTCGGTTTCTGTTGTGGTTTTGATATAAATTGCCGGGTTGACGCAGCCGATCGCCAAAAACAAGGTGATGAAAAATATGGCACAGTAGGATAAGGGCGATCGCGTTATTTTTGGGGAGCAATATCGGATATTCATAGCAGATTCTGGTTGCTGGTTAGAGGTGAATATGTCGATCGAGCTTCTGTACCTTCCTTGGCTTCCTTAGCTCCCGCAAAACCCTGATATACAAGGATAAAGCCCGAGAGCTAACGAATCGAGCCTGCAAGATCGATCGCGTTTCTCCCGGGCTTTTATCCCGCCGTGTAACTGGCTAGTGTTTCCCAAAAATTAACTTAACATTAAAATATTGGGACAACCAGTCTGCTTCTCTCGGACCAGCACTCGAACTGTTTGAGCTGACGAATGCAGCTCGTTCAAATCGGAACCCTAGAAGCTGTTATTTTTTTTCGGTTTTTGTCTGTATAAGTCCTGTTTGCAACCCAAGGAGTTATGCGAGACTGTTTGTTACTGCAATGCACTTAGTTTTTTGAAAGCTAAGCATATTGTAGTGTTTGATTGTTTTAGATTGGTATGCTTCAAACGGTAACAGCAAGTTTGATGCTAAACTGTGTATGGTGTTACAAAAAACTGCTTGAATCGGATTTTTTTAAATTAAAGTTTTGGGAAAATTCAACCGGGCGATTGTGCATCGCAAAGTTTACGCCCACACACTGACAAAACCCGCAAGACAATAATTGAATATTTATTTAGAAATACTTCGATCGCCCGCTAACTAGATGCGAAGACGATCGCCAACGCGGTAAACTAACATTCTATTGGTAAGAACGATCCCCCAGCAAAGCCTGTAAACTCAACTCTTCAATCGAAAATCTAAAATCTAAAATCTAAAATCGACTGACGGTGGATTATGGCAAAAGTTAACGACAGCAACAGTCTAGACATTGATTCGCTGCTCGATCGCTACCGCACAGGCTCGATCGCTCCCACAGATGCGATCGCTCAAGTATACGATCGGATCGATCGCTATGCAGATCCAGCCGTGTGGATTTATTTAGCACCGATCGCCGAAACCCTGGAACAGGCCAAAGCCTTGCAAAACCTAGACCCGCAACAATTGCCGCTCTACGGGATACCGTTTGCGATCAAAGATAACCTCGATTGGGCGGGCGTTCCCACTACGGCGGGATGTCCGCAGTTTGCTCGCACTCCCGGGCGATCGTCCGCAGTCGTAGAGCGCCTGTGCGCGGCAGGTGCGATCGCGATCGGCAAAACAAACATGGATCAATTTGCCACAGGATTAGTGGGAACCCGCACCCCCTATGGAGTTTGTCGCAATCCGTTCGATCGGCGCTACATCCCGGGCGGATCGAGTTCCGGTTCCGCCGCAGCAGTCTCCGCCGGATTGGTGAGTTTTGCTCTGGGTACCGATACCGCAGGCTCGGGGCGGGTTCCCGCTGCTTTTACCAACATTGTCGGGCTGAAGCCAACTCGCGGCTCGATCGGCACTCGCGGCCTGCTTCCAGCAGTGCGATCGCTCGATTGCGTTTCGGTGTTCGCTCTCACCTGTGCGGATGCGGCCTCGGTGCTGCAAGCAGCCAGCGGTTTTGACGCAGAGGATGCGTTTTCTCGTCGCCCCGAAACCAACAAAGTTTTACCGGATTTAGCCAGCTTGCGGGTGGGAGTTCCCCCAGACGGCGATCTTGAATTTTTCGGGAATGCAGAAGCCGAACAGCGCTACCGAAAGGCGATCGCGCGCTTGCAATCATTGGGCTGCACGATCGCACCTATTGACTTCAAACCCTTTGCGGATGCTGCCGAAATGCTCTACGGCGGGCCTTGGGTAGCCGAAAGGTTGGCGGTGATCGGCGATTTTCTCGACGCGCACCCAGAGGCCATCGATCCGATCGTGTACGAAATTATCAGCGGCGGCAAACGCTACGATGCAGTATCAGCTTACCGCGCGTCGTACCGGTTGGCAGAACTCCGCCATTTGTCAGAAATTCAGTGGCAGTCAATGGATGTTTTGGCTGTTCCCACAACTGGTACGATTTATACTGTCGCAGAAGTTGCAGCCGAGCCGATCGCCCTCAACACCAATCTCGGACGCTACACGAACTTTGCAAATTTGCTCGATTTGTGCGCGATCGCAGTTCCCAGCGGGTTTCAAAGCAACGGATTGCCCGCAGGATTGACATTGATGGCTCCGGCGTGGCACGATTTATCGCTCTGCCGCCTGGGAGCTGCTTTCCACGCTAGCTTGGGCGGAACTTTGGGCGCAACCGGCCTGCCGCTGCCAACCATCCCGGAATTCGCGATCGCACCAGAAGTTTCCTCAGAAAAACGAGTCAAAATAGCCGTGGTTGGCGCTCATTTGAGCGGTGAACCGCTGAATTATCAACTAATCGAACTCGGAGGAGTTTTGGTGCGATCCTGCCGTACCAGCCCGATTTACAAGCTGTACGCTTTGACGGGGACAGCTCTGGGCAAGCCGGGATTGGTGCGTCAGCCAGAGGGCGGTAGCGCGATCGAGGTGGAAGTTTGGGAGTTGCCGATCGCGGCTTTCGGCGGATTTGTCGCTAAAATTGGGCCGCCCCTGGGAATTGGTACGCTGGTGTTGGAGGATGGCTCGACGGTGCAGGGCTTTTTGTGCGAATCTTATGCTGTCGCAGGTGCGATCGATATTTCCGATCTGGGCGGTTGGCGAGCTTATAACTTCCGCTTTTAAGCTAAGTTAGAATGGCAAATTTATACCCATCTTTACAGTCATGCCAACAGCAGTGCCATCTCAGCCCATTCCCAGAATCACCACTCCAACCCCAACTCCTGGGGGTACTGCTCCCGGAGGTGGAGCCGGCACTCGCGGCACCAGTGGCCCTGACTTGCTCAGCGGTACAGGGGGCGCTGACTTGATATTCGGTTTGGGTGGCCCTGACACCATTTTCGGTTTGGCGGGAGAGGATAGCCTCTACGGTGGCGACGGCGACGACTCCGTGCGGGGTGACGCTGGTAACGATTTATTGTTCGGCGGTGGAGGGCGCGACACTGTTTTGGGCAGCGAGGGCGACGACACTCTTTATGGCGGCAAAGGTGCTGATTCGCAAACTGGCGATGACGGCAACGATTTGCTGTTTGGCAACCAAGACAGCGATACTTTGTTGGGCGGCGCTGGTAATGACACGATGTTTGGGGGAGCCGGCGATGACTCCTTGTTGGGCGGCATTGGCGATGACTGTTTATCGGGCGATCGCGGCCGAGATACTTTAACTGGCGGCGTCGGAAATGATACGTTTGCGATCGGGCGTGAGGCAGATGGGGATGTGATTACAGATTTTACTGATGTCAGCGATCGAATTCGGTTGAATGCCGGCCTCACCTTTAATCAACTCACGATTTCCGCCGGGGCGGGAACTTCGCCAAGTACAATTATTCAGCTTACAAGCACCAAGGAAACTCTGGCTACTTTATTGGGAGTTGCTCCCTCTGCTATCAATCAGGCGGACTTTATTTTTTGATTCGGAATTGTTGACGGTTGACGGTTGACTGTTGACGGTTAACTGTTAACTGTTGACTATTGACAGGAAAGCTAATAACAAATAATATCAAATCCGGTAGCATCGGAATTATTAATCTTACCGAAATCAGGCCGAAATCAGGAGACGGCAGTGCCGTGTTCCTTACCGAAATCAGGCCGAAATCAGGACACGGCAGTGCCGTGTCCCTACAATTAATCATGGTAGGGAAACGGCAGTGTCGTGTCTTACCGAAATCAGGCCGAAATCAGGAGACGGCAGTGCCGTGTCCCTACAATTAATCATGGTAGGGAAACGGCACGTGCAGTCTCCTCTATATTATTCCAATACAACCGGAATTGATATAACAACTAACAACTAACAACTAACCACTGACTAATGACTATCGATGGTTTTCTGAATCTCAACAAACCTGCGGGCATGACATCTCACGACTGTGTGGGGCGAGTGCGCCGACTATTGAAACTCAAGCGAGTCGGACACGGAGGAACCCTCGATCCGACTGTGACTGGAGTTTTACCGATCGCCCTAGGTAGAGCAACCAGACTGCTACAATTTCTCCAACACCATAAAGCTTACAAAGGTACGATTAGGTTTGGCTTAACTACCGCTACGGACGATTTGGAAGGAGAAATTATCCACTCTCAACCGGTGCCGGATTTAACTTTAGAAAAAGTACAAGCTGCAATTCCGAAGTTTATCGGAAAAATTGAGCAATTTCCACCGAGTTTTAGTGCGGTTCAGGTGGGAGGAAAACGCCTTTACGAGTTAGCTAGAAAAGGTCAAACTGTGGAAGTTGCTGCTAGAAATGTTGAGGTTTTTCGGCTCGAAATCTTGGATTGGCGGCCAGGAGATTTTCCTGAATTGGATTTGTCGATCGCCTGCGGGGCCGGTACTTACATTCGGGCGATCGCCCGGGATTTGGGCGCACTGTTGGATGTAGGCGGTACTTTGGCTACTTTGACTCGCACCGAAAGCAGCGGTTTCTCGATCGAGCAAAGTCTTAGTTTTGCAGAATTGGAACTGCAATTGCAGGAGGATAAATTCTGCCCGATATTGCCATCAGCGGTTTTGGAGCATTTAGGGGCGATCGTCCTTTCTCCTGAATATACCAAACGGTGGTTTCAAGGACAGCGCCTCCCAATTCCCGAAACGCCCGTAGAAGGGGACGAAAGTAGCAACAATTCCCGCGACAACCCAATAGCCGAACCTCCCTATCCCTTGCAAGTTTACGATCGAGATGGTAATTTTTTAGGTATAGGTCAAGTCGCAAACTCAGAAACAAGTACCATCTTGTCCCCTCAAATTGTGTTTTAGCTATCCAAGAGGTAAAAAAATGAAAATAGGTATAATTGGCGCTGGAAATGTTGGCGGAACTCTGGGACGCATTTTAACTCAAAAAGGTCATGAAATTGTATTTGGTGTCAGAGACCCACAGAGTTCTAAAGCGCAGTCTGCTGTAGGTTCTACAGGAGGGAAGGCACTAGCAGCTAGCGTTCAGGAAGCTGCAAGTCACGGAGAAGTTTTGATATTAGCTACGCCTTGGAATGCCACCCAAGAGGCGATCGCCGCTGCGGGAGATTTGACAGGCAAAATAATTATTGACGCTACAAACCCGATCGAAATGACTCCCGCTGGACTTGCTGCGGGACTGACGATCGGCCACACTACTTCCGCCGCCGAAGAAGTTGCTAAATGGGCATCAGGAGCGCTGATTGTTAAAGCTTTTAACAACATTGGCGCAAGCTGTTTTGAAAATTTGCAATTCGGTTCGCAAACAGCAACTACTTTTATTTGCGGAGACGATGTAGAGGCGAAGAAAATTGTCACTAATGTCGCGCAAGACATAGGATTTGAGGTGATTGATGCGGGGGATTTGAAGCAAGCTCGATTGCTAGAACCGCTGGGGATGCTGTGGATTCACCTAGCTTTTAGCGGTACGGGACAAGATTTTGCGATTAATCTAATCAAGCGCTGAGGTAAAAGCTGTGAAAGTATTGCTGATCGGATTAATCCGAGGCTACAAAATGGGGATTTCTCCTTATTTGCCTAACGCCTGTAGATTTCACCCAACTTGTTCGCAATATGCGATCGAAGCCGTAGAAAGATTTGGGGCGGCGCGGGGCTCAGCGCTCGCCCTCAAGCGGATTTTGCGCTGTCATCCTTTTCACCCTGGGGGCTACGATCCCGTACCTCCCAAAGATAGCGACGAGAATTAGCTATTCATCAGAAGCAACAAGATTTTATTTATTAGTTAATGGTGCAAATAAGCCCTGTATCTTCATGGCTAAAACTCCCGATGGGTATCAGTACCACAGGGGGTAAACTTACAGCATTAATTGTTGGTATTTGTCAAAAATCAGTAATATTACTGTTCTCTTCCACAACTCAGCAACTATATAATAGTAAAAACAGAGTACGGGGAATGCGAGTGAATATGTCTGATACCGCAATCGGGTACAAAATGTTGTCCCATACTCTGGCCGTGCTGAGCCAGAAACAAGCAACGGGGAAACTCCTGCTAGAACAAGGGGAACAACAGTGGCAACTTTACTTTTTTCGGGGTAGTTTGGTTTATGCGACAGGAGGAGCGCACAGAGCGAGGCGCTGGTACAGGGCGATCGGGCAACACTGTCGAAATTTTCAAGTCGATCTCAGAGACCTTGATGCTGGCGAACTGTGGGAATATCAACTAATAGAGCGAGGCGTAGCTGGCAGCGAAATGAGCTTGGAACAAGCTAAGGCGATCGTCCAAAGCAGCGTTTCCGAAGTGTTCTTTTCTCTAATCGGTCAATCGGGTTTGCGCCGGGAGTGGCGTCCGTCCGAAAAATATTTTTCTAAAATTATTCCTTCTTTGCTGCTGTCTGTAGCGGAAGCAGAGCAAATTCTGGGTTCTACAGAACAAATTTGGCAGAAGTGGAAAACAATGGGTTTATGGCTAGTAGAACCCGAACAAGCACCGCTGTTAAAAGTGTCTGCCCAGTCGCCGGAAAATCGGTTTAGTTCTAGTTCTTTGAACGCATTAGCTAACGTATTCAATGGCGAGAATACTCTTTGGGACATTGCATTCAAGAAAAAGCAGTGCGTAACAGTGGCAACTCGCGCTCTAGTGAATTACATGAACCAGGGTTTAGTAAATTTCCGAACAGTACCAGACTTGCCATCGCCTATAGAACAGTGGCGTTGGGCTGCGGCCATCGCTGGGCCAGTTCGCCCTTTGATTGCTTGTATCGATGACAGTCCAACAGTATGCGAATTTTTGGAGCAAATTCTATTGCCGGCGGGGTATCGAGTTCTAAAAATTCAAGATCCGATGCAGGGAGTGGGTATCATCTCTATACAGAAGCCTGATTTAATTTTTATGGACGTGGTGATGCCGAAGACAAGCGGCTTTGCTTTGTGCAGTTTTTTGCGAAAAACACCCCATTTTCGGGAAACTCCGATCGTGTTTTTGACGGATCGAGACAGTATAGTCGATCGCGCGCGAGCGAAATTGACAGGTGGTTCCGATTTTTTGAGGAAGCCGTCCAATCCCGAACAGGTTTTGGAAGTAGCCCAGAAGTATTTAAAGGTAAAAGGCGATTGCCACCCTTTAGCAATTCGCCATGATGTAGTAAATTCGCAGCAACTTGCCTTGGCAAATTCTTGAACCGAAATTAATGAAAACAAGAACCCTTGGTCGGGTGCGTCAGAAACTGACGCACCCTACATTTGTTGTAAAATCAAGACGCCATCGAATTTAAAATAATTAGTTATGAGTAATATGACGATCGCGCGAACCCCCCAAGTCAGCGTGGTGATTCCGGCTTACAACTGTGCCGATTACATCGGCCAAGCCGTAGATAGCGTATTGTACCAAACAAGCACTGACTGGGAAATTGTGATAGTAGACGACGGTTCCCAAGACAACACGAGATTAGTTTTAGACCAATATGGCGATCGAATTCGTTACATTTACCAAAAAAATCAAGGAGTGTCGATCGCCCGAAATCGCGGCATTGAGCTAGCGCGAGGAGAATTCATCGCCTTTCTCGATGCAGATGACTACTTCTTACCAGACAAAATAGCAGCACAAATCGCTGTCTTTGCAGCGCAACCAAATCTAGGAATAGTCCATAGCGGCTGGCGTCAAGTTAATAGTACAGGCGAACCGCTAAAAGATGTCACACCCTGGGAAAACGTGCCTAAATTAGACTTAGAAATGTGGCTGCGCTGGAAACCTGTATTACCAAGCGCCATGATGTTTCGACGCCATTGGTTAGAGCGCGCAGGTGGTTTTGATCCTCGATTTCCACCAGCCGAAGATACAGATTTAGCGCTACGTTTGGCTTTAATGGGATGCGAAACAGAGTGGCTGCGGCAAATAACAGTTTGCTATCGGCAGCACGAACAAAGTGCGATGTACAAAGGTTTGCCACAGGCTAAATCCCTCGCCGCAGTCATGGACAACTTTTTTGCCCGCCCCGAATTGCCGGATAAAATACGTTTCTTGGAAAAACAAATCAAGTACAGTACCTTAGTTTGGATTGCTTGGTATTTACACCGCACCGGTCATTCCGTTGAAATGGTACATTTTTTGCAGCGTTCTTGGAATTATACGCCTTATTTGCCTGTAGAAACAGTAATTAATTGGGCAGAATGTTTTGCTGAATTTTCGCAGGATGCGGGAAATGAATTCGATGCGGATTTATTAGCTCAGTCTCCTGAATGGCAGCAGTTAATGCAGTGGATACTTCTGGGCAGCCACAATAAAATTGGTTTGTAGTCAGGACTTTAGTCCTCTGAAAGAAGGACTAAAGTCCGAACGATCGAACCTGGTTGATTAATTGATATTAATTGCAAATTGGCGGTGTTCCCCCTGGGCTGTAAGGCACAACAGCCGCCGAATTCGCAATTAATTCCACCTCGCCTTTAGCATTAATTATCCAGCCTTGAGCCTCAACCGGCTCCAAGGTGCTATCAAAATTATCCTCGCCAATGCTACTGACTCGATCGCTCGGACTCGGGGGCAAACCGCCACGCCCGGTAATCACAAACCGACTTGCTCTTTGCCCGCTAGTTTGACAGCCTCGCGCCGGCTGGGGCGGAACTCCGGGGGTTTCTGGTTGATTTAATCCCTTTATGGGGTCAATATCGGGAGTTCTGAGTTCGACATTGCCATCAATTCCTAATTCTGAACTGGCGTCGATATCGCTGTCAAAAGAGCGAAAAATACCTTCGGTATTAATCACAATATTTCCACCTCGGCCTCGGATCGCATTGGCGCGGATGTCGCTATTTTCTAAAGCAGCTACAGTCCCAGCTTGGATATTAATATTGCCACCAGTCGCAGTACCGGAAGCATTGGTGGTAATTTGACTGTTGCGACGCAGTTGCAAATTTCCAGTTTTGACAGTGATATTGCCAAAATTGCCGGCTTGAGTTGTGGCTTTAATTGCACCGCTATCCAAACGAATTGAGTCGGCTGCAATCTTCAAATTTCCGGCTGCTCCCAAGCCGTCGGCACTGACAGTAACTTGGGCACCATCTCGGACAGTTAACTGCCCGGTTCTCACATTTAAATTGCCGCCCGCACCTGTGGAATCTTGCCCCGTGCTGGCAAATAGTCCGGTAGCGGAACCTTCATTGTTACCGATGATGTTGGTATTGAATAGGGAGGATCGATCGCTAAAATTGCGATCGCTACCAGAGAGAATAATTTTGTCAGTAGCATTGACTGTCAGATTACCAGCTTGACCGCTGCTGCGAGTCGTGGCGATCGCCTGTCCGCCACCAGTAGCCTCAAAGATATTAGCATTAATCGTGATGTTTCCCCCATCGTATTCGTTCAGGGTTTGGGAGTTAACAACCGCTCCATTGGAGACTCGAAAAATATTAGTATTCACTGTAATGTTTCCACCTCGACCTCGCGCCTCTGGTTGTGTTGGAGCAAACAATCCACTAGATGACCGATCTGAACCTACCCCATCAACAGTCACAAACTCAGCAGCATTTACTGTGATATTTCCCGCTCGCCCCTGTCCATCAATTCTGGCTATGATGACAGCACCATTTGTCAATGATAGCGATCGAGTAAAAAGATTAATGTTGCCCCCTCTGCCAACCCCTGTTCTTTTGACGGTGCTATATACACCAGATGATCGTTGGACTTGAAGCACTTCGCCAGATGGTAGAGTGAGTTCATATAACGGCCCCAATCCATCGAAAACAGCATCATTCCTGACATAAATCGCGATATTCCCTGCATTTCCCGTTCCTTCAGTGCTGGCTGTAATCAGAGCACCGTTGGTTAGTGAGAGGGAACCCGTGGTGATATGAATATTGCCTGCATTACCTACTGCTAGATAATCTTCGACTCGGCTGTAGACGCCGCTAGAGTTGTCGCTATTCCCACCGTCAAAGGAGATTGAATTGCGAATACGAAGGTTAACATTGCCGGCATTTCCGTCTCCAAATGTGCTGGCTTTTACTAGAGCTCCATTAGTTAAAGAAATCGATTCGGCGGTGATATTAATATTGCCCCCTTCACCAACACCTTGGCCTCTCACTAGATTGTAGATACCACTCGGTATATCAATCTTATCGACTCCATCAAAAGAGATAGCCCCCGTCGCATTAATATCAATATTCCCTGCCAAGGCGTCAGGCGCACCCATTTTTTCCGCTATCCCCGCCCGCAGTTTACTTCCTTCTGTCATATTCAAGTTATGAGCGTTGACAGCAATATTCCCGCCACCTCCAGCGCGTACATTCACGTCAGCGCCGTTTGTGAGAGATACATCTGCTCTGGTTATCTGCGCGGGAATATTCAAACTCACATTGTTACCGGAGGCATTTAGCCCGACAGTTTCCCCAACCGCAACGGCTGCGAGTTCGACTCGGGCGCCCGGTGCCAAGATTTTTCCACCGTCCAATCTCACATCGCCGCCCGCAAGTATCAGACTGTTGCCCGATCGCACTTGCAATCCATCAGTCGATCGATTTACAATAGTCCCGGGCGATCGTCCGTACTGCAATCCCAGAGGAACATTAACTATTAGCAAAGGCGTATTTTGTGAAACATTGACGCCGAATTCGATGCCATTTCCAAACTGTACAGCACTCGCCGTAGTCGCCACAAACGAACCGCCAATATTTAATGAAGCGTTTGGCCCAAACACAATCCCATTCGGATTGAGTATAAATAAATTTGCAGTACCGTTAGCTTTGATTGCACCATCAATATTAGAAATAGAGCCACCGGTAACGCGGCTAAAAATATTTTGGACATCTGTGGAATTGTTAAAAATCGCTCTTTCTCCAGCTAGCAGCGAAAATTCTCGAAAACTGTGAAAGAGATTGTTGCCCGATCGCGTTCCGCCCTGTATAAAGTTATTATTGTCATTGACAATGACGGTAGTATTTACGGGTAGAGTGGCATCCGGGACAATTTCTGCGTTGCTGGGGGCGATCGGGTAGAAGCTACAAAATACTATGCTGAACCATAATTTGCAAGTTTTTAGTTTCATTAATTAACTAATTTGAAATTTTTGATTAATTTTAGACTATACCATTTTGTGTGTTAAATATACATATTTTTACTGGATTTTAAAATTACGTTTTTTAACGAACCGCGAAGGCGCTAAGGACACGAAGGAAGAGAAGATAAATTGTCAAATGCGAGGCTATGCTTGGGTTTCTGCTTCTGTAAAAATTGGTGGCCAGAGTTCAGAAATTGGCAATTCCCAACCAGGGAAAAGTTCGGGTATTGTCAAAATATCTTCATTTCCCAACACAATTGGTTCACCTTCGGGACGATAAACTGTTACAGTTTCTTCATCTGGATCGATCAGAATCCCCACTTGGGCTCCGAGTTCGATAAAATTGAGAATCTTTTTTTCTATCGGTTTAATGCGATCGCTCTGTGATTTAATTTCTACTACCAAGTCTGGGACTAATTCTCCAAAATAACGCGGACTTCGCCTGAGACGCGCGGCCCGCACAAAGGAAACATCAGGTGCAGTAAGATTAGCATCAGGTAAAATAAAGCCGCCTGCGGAGTCAAAAATCCTTCCCAAGCGGCGAGGATAAACCCAATTGGCAAGCAGCCAAATGAAAACTACACCAATTTCGCTAGATACAATATCTGACGGGCCCATAATGACAATTCTCCCACTTTCTAGTTCAACTTGGTAATCCTGACCGGCTTCTTGGAAAGTCTTTTGGACTTTTTCTAAATCTTTGAGTGTCATCATGGGATTTTAGATTTTAGATTTTGGATTTTGGATTGAACAATTATCTGCAACTGACGCACGCTAAATCATATTGGTTATTCCCTAGCAGAAAAGGAATTGCCGCAGCTACAACTTTGAGCCGCATTCGGATTGTGAAATCGGAAACCGCCGCCCATCAAGTCCTCTGAATAGTCCAAGGTGAGTTCGTTGAGATATTTTGATTGCTGGGGGTCGATCGCAATTTTGATGCCCTCAGACTCGCAAACAGTGGCTTCTGGTGCGATCGAATCATCAAAACCCATTGTATAAGACAAGCCTGAACAGCCGCTCGATTCCACGCCGAGATGTAATAGAGCATCGGAATGAGAATGCTTTGCTCTCAATCGCTTGACTTCTGTGGCTGCTGTTTTACTCAGATGAATCATTAATTTTATTGGTTATTGGTTACTGGTTACTGGTTACTGGTTACTGGTTATTGGTTACTGGTTATTGGTTACTGGTTACTGATTGGTGCAAATAACAAACAACAAACAACAAATAACCAATAACCAGTTAATCAGTTATTTAGCCTTTTCTGTCCGAGCATAATCGTCTTGAAATCTGACAATATCATCTTCTCCAAGATATTCGCCATTCTGCACTTCAATCAAAACCAGCGGGATGACTCCAGGATTTTCCAGACGGTGATTGATGCACTGAGGAACATAGGTAGATTGATTGGTAAACAAAACTTGTTCAGTTTCACCACAAGTAACTTTAGCAGTACCAGAAACTACGATCCAGTGTTCACTGCGGTGGTGGTGCATTTGCAGACTGAGGCGATGTCCGGGATTAACTTCGATCCGTTTAATTTTATATCCTGGGCCTTCTTCAAGAGTTGTAAATGAGCCCCAAGGGCGCGATTCTGCGGCGGTAATTCCGTTGATGCTAATAGGTGTATTTAGAGTAGATATTTGAGAAATTTCTTGAGTCTGAACCATGTTTTTACTCCTTCTGGATTATTGGTTTAAGTTTTTAGTAAACAATGTTGGTTTTTGCGGGTAGGGCTTACCTGCATGGAATGGGTTAGCAAACTGTACACTTTTAGTGAGAAATCTGCTTTGCCCGATCGACTTGCCTTAACAACCATAGCAAAATCACTCTAGCTGTTGTCACCTGGTATGGGTGTGATCTCGAATCTACATCAAATCTTCATCTACGGCGACTGATTCTTTGTTTAATGGGACATCTTGTACCATTTACGGTTGTTTTGGAATGATTTAACCACAGAGGGCGCAGAGGGCGCAGAGGAAGAGAGGAGAGAGATGAATAATTGGGATACCAGCGGATTTGAGATGAATCCTAATCCAGCTTTTGAGAATGCTGCTGCAAAACTGCTAACATCTCTTGATAGAAAGGTAGCCCTTGACTCTGGCTATCGCTGGCGGTGGCTACGATTTGCAAGGTTTCGATCAGGGAGTACCGCGCTGCATCTACAATCAGATCGAGGAGGGGTTGAATCCCGGAATCATCTTGTTGGGCTTGGGCGATCGCATCAATATACGCAGCACGCACCTGGTTGGATATAATCACAATGGGATATCCAGCCCGCAACAGCAGGAGATTCATCAATAACCGCCCGGTACGCCCGTTACCATCCCGAGACGGATGAATCGATACAAAGCGAAGATGTGCTTCGGCTGCAAACTCTAACGGATGCAACGATCTGATTTTATCACTGTTAAGCCATTCGATAAATTCCGGCATTAAATCCGAAAGCAAATAATGAGGCGGATAGAGGTATTCGGTACCAGCGGCTTTGACATCTAACTGCCGATAACGTCCAGCTTCATCCGGCGCGATTGCCCTTATAATTAAATTGTGAATTTGTTTAATTTCCCATTCACCGATCGCACAGTCCGATCGCATTAGAGCTTCAATATAGTCGATCGCATCTCGATGTCCAATAACTTCTAAATGTTCGCGCAGAGTTTTGCCGCCGACAGTGATGCCAGTTTCCAGGACTAACTCAGTTTCGCGCTGCGTCAAGGTATTGCCCTCGATCGCGTTAGAATGATAAGTGAACCGCACATCGTAGAGTTTTTTCAATTCTGAAACCAGAGTCGGAGAAAGGGGGCGAAAGCTATCTAACCAGACTTTGAGGCGATCGACTTTTTGCAACTTTTCAGAAATATTCATGACTGAGGAGAAAGCAAAATACTGGTCGAGGATGTCACCCAGACGCTGAGGATATAGTCGCACTAAGACTGCGATAAATTTATTATAGGGTTGATTGGCGATCGGGGATTGAGTTGTTGGAAAAAATTGCATAGAGCGTATTTCTTAAAGCTATGCACGACACATCGTAATACCAAATCCGGTTGAATCGGAATGATTAAACCGCGAAGACGCAAAAAACACGAAGGAAGAATGGCATCTTCTTCTTTCTCTTCCTTCGCGTCCTTCGTGCCTTCGCGGTTCATTTAATCTTACAACCTATTAGTTATTATAATAGTTCAGGACACCCGGTAATAATTGAAGAGTTTAATCATAAATATTTAGACCTTCGGGTTCCATAGTCAACCGATCAGCTTTAACTATTTTTGCACACTCGATCGCATCAGCTTTGATTTTTTCGTGCATCCACCCAATGTAGTAGATCCAACTATAATACATGATACTAGATCGATCGCGATCCCACGCTTGACTCTAGATCAAAATCTTTTCGCCACTTTGAGAGACACATCAGAATGAACAACAACGGACTGCCACAAAAACAAGGGCTGTACGATCCGCAGTTCGAGCACGATGCTTGCGGAGTCGGATTCATTGTACACGTAAAGGGTAACAAATCCCACGAAATAGTCGAACAGGCACTGACAATCCTGTTAAACCTCGACCATCGGGGCGCTTGTGGCTGCGAAGCCAATACCGGAGACGGCGCGGGCATTTTGATGCAAGTGCCCCACAAGTTTCTTAAGAAAGCAGCCGCAGCTTTAAATATTGAACTTCCAGCAGCCGGCGAGTACGGGGTTGGTGCGGTTTACTCGTCGCGAAATCAGACTGAACGGAAAAACGGTAAACGCATTTTTGCCGAAATCGCCGCCGAAGAAGGATGTCCCGTGCTCGGTTGGCGCGATGTCCCCACAGACAACTCGTCCCTGGGCGACACCGCTAAAGCTAGCGAACCATTTATGCAGCAAGTGTTTGTCAGCCGCGCCCACGGTATGGATGAAGCGGCTTTTGAGCGTAAACTTTACGTGATCCGCAAACGCGCTCACAATGCGATCCGCAGGACAGACAAAGACCCATACTGGTATAATTCCACATTGTCATGCCGCACGATCGTCTATAAGGGAATGTTAATGCCGGTGCAAGTGGGAGATTATTATCCCGAACTGCATGACCCCGACATGGAAAGCGCTTTAGCCCTGGTTCACTCGCGCTTCAGCACCAATACTTTCCCAAGTTGGGAACGATCGCACCCTTACCGCTACATCGCCCACAACGGCGAAATTAACACGATGCGCGGTAACATCAATTGGATGAACGCGCGACAATCGATGTTCGAGTCGGACTTGTTCGGCGATGATTTAAAGAAAATCCCCAATTTAATCAATGTCGATGGTAGCGATTCGACGATTTTTGATAATGCTTTAGAATTGCTGACTTTGGCCGGGCGTTCTTTACCCCATGCCATTATGATGATGATTCCTGAACCGTGGACAGCCCACGAGTCGATGAGTGACGAGAAAAAGGCTTTCTACGAATATCATTCCTGTTTGATGGAACCTTGGGATGGGCCTGCTTCGATCGCATTTACTGATGGTACATCGATCGGCGCTGTGCTCGATCGCAATGGTTTGCGTCCTTCTCGCTACTGTATCACTAAGGATGACTTAGTAATTATGGCATCGGAAGCGGGTGTTTTGCCGATCGCGCCTGAACGAATTCTTTCAAAAGGCCGTTTGCAACCGGGCCGGATGTTCCTCGTAAATACCGCAGAAGGTCGGATTATTTCTGATGATGAAATTAAGACCAAAATCTCGACAGAACATCCGTATCGCGAGTGGATTGATACGCACATGGTCGAAATCGCCAAACTCAAAGATGCGCCGTCAGTCGCAGAATCCCAACCCGAAACATTAATCCAGCGCCAAATGGCTTTTGGTTACACCTTTGAAGAACTGCGGTTGCTGTTAGCGCCGATGGCAAAGGATGGCGTGGAAGCTGTCGGTGCGATGGGCGCGGATACGCCGTTAGCTGTGCTTTCCAATCGCCCAAAGCTACTTTATGAATACTTCCAGCAACTTTTTGCTCAAGTTACCAATCCGCCGATCGATTCGATTCGCGAAGAAATTGTCACTTCTGCTGAAACTACGATCGGCGCTGAACGCAATTTGCTCAAGCCGGAACCGGAAAGCTGTCATTTAATTGAGCTGAAAACACCAATTCTCAGCAATGAAGAATTGGCTAAACTCAAACACGTAAATCAGGGTAATTTCAAGTCTATTACCATACCAATTTTGTTCGACCCCAAAACTGGTGTCAAAGGTTTGGAACAAGCATTAGAAGATGTGTTTGCTGCGGCCGATCGCGCGTTAGCGAAGCCCTCGAAGAGGATCGCCTCTGGGGTGAATATCATCATTTTGAGCGATCGGGGAATCAACGCCGAAAACGCTCCGATTCCCGCGCTGCTAGCAGTTGCGGGCCTCCACCACCACTTGATCCGTCAAGGTACGCGCACACGGGCGGGACTTGTTCTCGAATCCGGCGAACCGCGCGAAGTGCATCACTTTGCGACTTTGATTGGCTACGGTTGCGGTGCGATCAATCCGTATTTAGCCTTCGAGACGATCGCCGATTCGATCCGCGAAGGCTTGCTGGTAAATGTTGATACTAAAACTGCTTGCAAGAACTACGTGAAAGCCGCAACTAAGGGTGTGACCAAGGTTGCGTCGAAAATTGGGATTTCCACCATTCAAAGTTACCGTGGTGCCCAGATATTTGAGGCGATCGGATTGAACAAGTCCGTAGTCGATAAATACTTCACTTGGACAGCATCGCGAATTGCCGGAGTAGACTTAGAAGTCATCGCCCAAGAAGCGATTTTACGCCATACCCACGCATTCCCCGATCGCCCATCCAGCGGACACACCCTCGATGTCGGCGGCGAATATCAATGGCGCAAGGAAGGAGAAGCCCACTTGTTCAGCCCGCAAACCATTCACGCCCTGCAAAAAGCCGTGCGCGAAGGAAGTTATCCACTTTTCCAACAGTATTCAAGTCTGGTTAACGAACAAAATCAACAGCATTTTACCCTACGCGGTTTGCTGGAATTCAAGCAGCGAGAATCGATCGCAATTGAGGAAGTTGAACCGATCGAATCTATTATCAAACGCTTCAAAACTGGGGCGATGAGTTACGGTTCGATTTCCCAAGAAGCCCACGAATCTTTAGCCATAGCGATGAACCGCATTGGTGGCAAATCGAACACTGGAGAAGGCGGCGAAGATCCCGATCGCTATACTTGGACAAACGATCGCGGCGACTCGAAAAACAGTGCGATCAAACAAGTTGCTTCCGGGCGTTTCGGCGTTACCAGCTTGTATTTGTCCCAAGCGCGGGAACTCCAAATCAAGATGGCGCAAGGGGCAAAACCCGGAGAAGGCGGACAGTTACCGGGTAAAAAAGTATACCCTTGGATTGCCAAGGTACGGAACTCAACTCCGGGCGTAGGTTTGATTTCGCCTCCTCCTCACCATGACATTTATTCGATCGAGGATTTGGCCGAATTGATTCACGACTTGAAAAATGCCAACCGGGAAGCGCGGATTAGCGTCAAACTGGTGTCGGAAGTGGGAGTTGGGACGATCGCAGCCGGTGTAGCAAAAGCCCACGCCGATGTCGTGCTCATCTCCGGCTACGACGGCGGTACAGGCGCGTCACCGCAAACTTCGATCAAACACTGCGGATTACCTTGGGAGTTGGGATTGGCGGAAACTCACCAAACCCTGGTACTCAACAATCTCCGCAGCCGGATTGCGGTGGAAACCGACGGACAACTCAAAACCGGCCGCGATGTAGTAATTGCTGCACTGCTTGGTGCAGAAGAATTCGGTTTTGCCACCGCGCCGCTAGTAACTTTGGGCTGTATCATGATGCGCGCCTGCCACCTAAACACTTGCCCCGTCGGCGTTGCAACCCAAGATCCACTGTTGCGGAAAAACTTTACCGGCGATCCGCAGCACACGGTAAACTTTATGACATTCATCGCCCAAGAAGTCCGCGAAATCATGGCGCAATTGGGCTTCCGCACGCTGAATGAAATGGTCGGGCGCACCGATGTTTTGGAAGCGCAGCAAGCGGTGGAACATTGGAAGGCTAAGGGTTTGGACTTCTCGAACATCCTTTATCAGCCGGATGTTGGGGCGGATGTCGGGCGTTATTGTCAGATGCCGCAGGATCACGGGTTGGAAAAGTCGATCGACATGACAGTGTTGTTGGATTTGTGCAAAGGTGCGATCGCAAACGGCGAAAAAGTGCACGCAAAACTGCCAATTACCAACATCAACCGCGTTGTCGGCACAATTCTCGGCAACGAAATCACCAAACAGCACTGGGAAGGTTTACCCGATGACACCGTGCACCTGCACTTCCAAGGTAGCGCGGGACAAAGCTTTGGCGCATTCGTACCCAAGGGAGTCACCCTGGAACTCGAAGGCGAGGCCAACGACTATCTCGGCAAGGGTCTCAGCGGCGGCAAAATCATCCTGTACCCGTCGCCAGCTTCCACCTTCGTCGCAGAAGAAAACGTGATTGTCGGCAACGTAGTGCTTTACGGAGCCACCGCTGGTGATGTTTTCATCCGGGGGATGGCAGGTGAACGTTTCGGAGTCCGCAATTCCGGGGTAAACGCCGTAGTCGAAGGTGTCGGCGATCACGGTTGCGAGTACATGACTGGCGGCAAAGTTGTAGTTTTGGGTGAAACCGGGCGCAATTTTGCAGCGGGTATGAGTGGCGGTGTTGCTTACATTTTGGATGAAGCGGGGGATTTTGCTACTCGCTGCAATATGTCGATGGTGGATTTGGAAAAACTGGAGGATGCTGAGGAGATTAACGACTTGCGGCTGATGCTTCAAACTCATGTTGATTTGACTGGAAGTGCGATCGCATCAAAGGTTCTAGCTGCGTGGGATGAGATGGTGCCGGTGTTTGTGAAAGTGATGCCGCGGGATTACAAACGGGTGTTGCAGGCGATCGAAAGGGCGATCGCATCGGGTTTAAGCGGTGATGATGCGCTGACGGCTGCGTTTGAAGAAAATGCTCGCGATGTCGCTAGAATTGGCGGCAGTTAGTAGTCTAACAATCCTGTTTCTTGTCTTGTGGGGTGGGCTTCTAGCCCGCCCCCAAATTAAATTTAAATGCAGAATACCTGAGAATAGAAACAAAGCTTGAAGTCAATCGCCATTGCCGAAAAAGGACTCGTGATGAATACCGAGGATGGGCCCATTAAAGAAATCATTAAATGTTGGCAACCGCGATCGAGTCGATGTGGTCGCCTAGTGCAACGATCGGATACCGTTTTGCATTGGCATTACAGCGTTGCCCTATCGGATACGTTTGCGATCGGTTGGGGGCCAGAGCGATCGGGCCACCCATTAGATAGAGGACGCTTGGCTATCGAAAAGCTAGGGGATAATTTTCATGATGCCCTGAAAGTTCCCTATCTCAATCGATCTGAAATTTTGACGAATTTAATTGCTTCTGTTCCGGCGTTTCACGAGGAATGGAACTATGGCGTTCAAGGGTGGAATTGCGAGCATTGGGCGCGTTTAGTCACTACCGGGGAACCGATTTCGTATCAAATCAAAACTCAAGGTTTTGGAATTTTTGACCTGTTTGGCACGTTGCACAATCGCGGCGAGGCGATCGCGCATCTCAATTGTTACAGGGACTATGCGGCTCAACAAATCCGCGCTATCTCTGACAATGGTTAAAACCTATGTAGGGTGCATCTTTATATCATGCTTTGTCAAAGTATTATGGTTTACAATCAAGTTGTACTACTGTGAAGCACTCTTCCAAAATGCTTATGCCCATCCAATTTCGGTTTCATCCAGAGAAAGCTATTGAAGCAGCAGCAGTGCTCTTAAAGCTGCACGATCGGCCTATGAAATATTTAGGCTTACTGAAGATGCTTTATATAGCTGACCGTATTGCATTGAAACGCATAGAGCAACCGATTACTGGCGATCGTTATGTATCTATGGATTATGGCCCTGTCCTCAGTAGTGTTTATGACCTGATCAAGGGGAAGCCCATTGATAATGCCTTACCTCTATGGTCTAAGTTCATTGCGACGACAAATGAACATAATGAACATCTTGTTTCCCTGTTGAACGATCCAGGGAATGCAGATATTTGCGAAGAAGAGGAGGAAATCATTCAAGAGGTTTATCAAGCTTTTGGGCATCTCGATCCTTTTCTGGTTGCTGAGTGGACTCATGACCTTCCAGAATGGCAAGATCCGCACGGTTCAGCCATTCCGATTGCTGTAGAGGATATTCTAAAAAATGTGGGTAAGAGTGACGAAGAAATAGGTGAAATTCAGGAGTCAGCTATCCGAGAGGCATATCTAGATGGGGTTTTGATGGGTAACAGTGACGAGGAAATAGGTGAAATTCAGGAGTCAGCCATCCGGGAGGCGTATCTAGATGAGGTTTTGAATGGCTAGCATCATCATTAATTTGGGAGATGCTTTTTTGCTGGATACACCTCCTAACAGTGAACATCTATATATTGCCATTGCACAAACTTCTGAAAGCAGCTATCTCTTCGTTAACGTCACTAGCCGCAGACCTAATTCTGAAGATGCCTGTATTCTCCTACCAGGTTCGGGTGTACCAAGCTTTATAATCCGTGAGTCTGTGATAGCTTACCAATTTGCTCGTGAGATGAATGATACTGAACTAGCTGGATTAATTACTGCTGGTAGTCCTATTCCAAAAGGATCTTGTTCAGTGGCTGTTCTGGCACAGATCCAGCAGGGTGGTTTGGTTTCCAAGCGGTTCAAGAATAGGTATAAAGTCGCCCTAAAAAGTTTCTTGGGAATATCGTGAGATTTTATTGAGCGTTTAGTTCTGGAAAGCTGAAATCTAACACTCCGATCGCGAATTTATGAGTTGTGAATCTGAGGAGGACTAATGTTAGATATTGCATAAAACAGAAGTAGAGGAAATTGTGCAATGGATAAACTAATCGAGTATCCCAAACTAATCAAGCGTATTTTGACCGAGTATATAGAATTGTGCAATAATCGCCCTTCCCAACAAGACACCGAAACATTCTTGATTGCAGACGAGCAAAACGGTCATTATATCTGGATGAACCTGGGCTGGCCAAAGGGCGATCGCCTTACGGGAATGACAGTCTACGTTCGCCTGCGCGATCGCAAATTTTCGATCGAAGAAGACTGGACAGAATATGGAATTGCAACGGATTTAGTAAAAGCAGGGGTTCCCAAGGAAGACATCGTGTTGGCATTTCACGAGCCAGAAATGCGACAATACACAGATTTTGCAGTTGCTTCATAGCACATTTATGGGACAATTAACAGAAGATACTAGGAAGTACGAATTTTATAAGGTCGATCGATCGCATCCGAGATGACATCAGGTAATTATACTCAAACAGTCACAATTTACAAGGCTCCCCAGCCAGGGTTAGCGCAAAAAATATTACGAGATGGTTTCCAGCCAGCGGACTTTCCAAACAATCCACCCTACGAGAATGGCAAGTGCTACTTCGCGGCTCCTGATTCTAGAAGTCTGGCTGAAGAATATAACAATCATTACCAGCAAGGAATATTGGAGGTGATAATAGACAAGCAAACCTACGATACAACATTTAGACCGCTTGAAAAATTCTATCAGGGCGGCCCCAGTATTGAACTAGCAGTCCCCCAGAATCTTTTCCCCATCTTAAATCAGTTTCCTAGAATCCTAAAACAGCAGTAGTTCACTATGAATCAAGAATTTTGGAACCAGATCAAATCCAAGTATCAACTTGGAAAACTAATCTACGGCAAAGTTGAATTTCATGCACCTTTTGGAGTATTTGTCAATATTGGCGATGCAGAGGTAAAAGGGCTTATTCAAATTTCCGACTTTCTCGATACCGGCTCGATGACACCAGAAATGTATCCTGATGTTGGTTCGCCTGTCGGTGCAGTTGTCATTGGCTACACTGAAGACGATCGCCAACAAGTCTGGTTGAGCGTTAAACCGAGCGTTCTACAAAAATCCCTTGTCAAGTTAAAAATTCCTGTTGCAAATCAAGTATGACGCAGAGAGACTATGAAAGCAATTGAAACCACAGGAAAAATTGACAATCGAGGGCAACTTTTTCTCGATCGCCCCCTGGCGCTTGCCAACTACAGCCACGTTCGGATTATAGTCTTACTACCAGAAGACACTGACATCGATCCAGATGATGACCCCATCGAAACTGTCCTCGAAGGGCTTCAGCAAGGCTTCCATGAAGGAATTACCGGACAAACTCTCCCTTTGTCTCAAATGTGGGACGGCATCGATGATAACTGATTCACAACCGATCGCAATTGAACTTACCCCCCGATTTCAATCGCCTCATTGTCTCTCAAAATTGATTGGCAAACCATCCTGAAATACCAGCAATTCTCCCGGCTGAATTTGCGTCCAAACTTCATCGTCAGTCAGTGGTAAAGTAGCAATTACAGCGACACGATCGCCCTCTTTGGTCAATTCCCGAAAATCCACAGTTACATCCTCATCGATCGAGTGCGCGCTGGCAAAAGGTGCTTGTCGCACAATATAATGCAGATTAGTAGAACAGTGTACAAATAAGTGTTCCCCATCCGAAAGTAAATAGTTAAAAATTCCGTACTCTGCCAAAGGTTTAGTAATTTCGTTCAGTACCGCGTAAATTTCCGTCAAAGTAGGCTTATTTTGAGGGAAACTTTCTCGCAACCTTTCTAATATTAAACAAAAAGCCTTTTCACTATCAGTTTTGCCGACAGCTTGATAAAATCCGGCACTTTTAGGATTGAAATTTTCCAGATTTCCGTTGTGAGCAAACACCCAATAGCGCCCCCAAAGTTCCCGAATAAAAGGGTGGCAATTTTCCAGAGCAATTTCGCCTTGGGTAGCTTTACGGATGTGAGCAATCACGTTAGTTGAGTGAATGGGATAGCGACGGACAACTTCTGCAACCGGAGAAGCAACCGCAGGTTTAGAGTCTATAAACAGGCGGCATCCCAAACCTTCAAAAAAAGCAATTCCCCAACCGTCTTGATGAACGTCTGTTTTGCCACCCCTCGCAGAGAAACCCTCAAAGGAAAAACAAATATCTGTTGGCACATTGCAGTTCATTCCCAGTAATTGACACATAAATGTTAACTTGATGAAGTTTTGACTACTGATGCCGCAGCTATTGGCAGCTACAGATTTGCGATGATACTATTATAGTAGTTAGGGATTTAGCATTTAATATAAGTTAATAAAATTTAGGGATTGTCAACCGTAATGCTACTGAAATTCAAAAAATCTGCGATTCCCTGCGGGATAGCTTCGCTTCACGGCAAAAGCTTCAATCATATTCCCCTACGCACAATCCTCATCGTTCCCTTTGTGTTGCAACTCTTCGCGGTTGTGGGGCTGACGGGCTATCTGTCCCTGCGAAACGGACAAAAAGCTGTAAATGATTTAGCTGGTAGGCTGCAAAATGAAGTGAGCTTACGTGTCGATCAACACCTGAAGAGTTACCTGGATACTGCACGCCATCTCGCTCAAATTAACGCAGATGCCATTGACTTAGGGTTGCTAAACCCGGAATCCCAAGAACAACTCGCGCTGTTTTTTTGGAAGCAAATGCAGTTATATAATGTTGGTTACATCAGCTTGGCAACTAAAACTGGTGAATTTACAGGATCTGGATATTTCACGGATAACACCCTGGTTGTCAGTGAGGTTTCTGTTAAAAAATACGGCAACCGCAACCACTACGCTTACGCCACAAATAGTAGCGGTCAACGGACTAAAATTGTTGACATTTATGAAAATTTAGAGTTTCAGAAAGAAGCTTGGTATGTACAGACTATGCAAGCTAGAAAACCGATATGGAGTGATATTTATCAATGGGAGTCGCGGCCATTTCCACTAGCTGTTTCTGCCAATCATCCGGTTTTTGACAAGAATAAAAACTTGATCGGCGTCATCGGTATTGACCAGCGACTTTCACAAATTAGCGATTTTTTGAAGCAGCTAAAAGTTGGTCGTTCGGGAAAAATTTTCATTTTGGAACGCAACGGTTTAATAGTTGCCAGTTCCAGTACCGAGTTGCCATATACGCTAATTAATGACAAACCGCAGCGGTTGAAAGCAATAGAAATTCGCGATCCGTTAATTCAATCTTCTGCTCAATATTTACAGCAAAACTTTGGCGCTTTTAGAGAAATCAAAGAAGGTCAACAGTTAGAATTTAGCATTAAGGGCGATAAACAATTTGTGCAAGTAACTCCTTGGAAAGACGCATGGGGTTTGGATTGGCTGGTAGTTGTGGTTGTCCCAGAATCCGATTTTATGGAGCAAATTAACGCCAACACTCGTACTACAATTTTACTGTGTTTGGCGGCTTTGGCAGTTGCGATCGCCCTGGGAATCTACACTTCTCGCTGGATTTCCCAACCCATATTGCGATTGGGTCAAGCATCAGAGGCGATCGCATCTGGGGAATTAGACCAACAGGTAGAAGCCTCACCAGTTAACGAATTAGGCATTTTAAGCCATTCATTTAACCGGATGGCTCAGCAACTGCGCGAATCCTTTGCCACCCTAGAAAAAACCAATCAAGAACTCGAAAATCGAGTCGAAGAACGTACTGCTGAACTTACAGAATCGAAACTCGTCGCCGAAGTCGCCAATCACGCTAAAAGCGACTTTCTAGCCAATATGAGCCACGAATTGAGAACGCCATTAAACGGAATTTTAGGCTACGCTCAAATCCTCGAACGCTCTCAAGATATGACAAAAGCTGACCAACATGGCATCAGTATCATCCACCAGTGCGGCAGTCATTTATTAACCTTAATTAACGATATTCTCGACTTATCTAAAATTGAAGCTGGAAAAATGGAATTGCATCCAACTGCATTTCATTTACCTTCATTTTTGCAAGCAGTAGTCGAAATTAGTCGCATCAAAGCCGAACAAAAAAATATTAAGTTCAATTACGAACTTACCGCAAATTTACCCGTTGGTATTATTGCAGACGATAAAAGACTGCGGCAAGTATTGCTAAACTTACTCGGAAATGCCATCAAATTCACTGACAATGGTAGTGTCAACTTAGAAATATTAGCCCATGATAATCAATTAAACTCCTCCCTGATTCAACTTAATTTTAGAGTCCGAGATACAGGAGTAGGAATGAGTTCTGCACAATTAGAAAAAATATTTTTACCCTTCGAGCAAGTCGGAGATGATTCCCGCAAATCAGAAGGAACTGGACTCGGACTCACCATAACTCAGAAAATCATTGAGATGATGGATAGCAGCATCAATGTACAAAGCGAATTAGGTACGGGTAGCCTGTTTGAATTTGAAATATCTTGTCCCGTTGCTACGGATTGGATGCACAAAAGCCTCACTAAAATCGGGAAAATTTTGGGCTATTCTGGCAGCAAAAAACAAATTTTAATTGTGGACGATCGGTGGGAAAATCGATCGGTAATTGTCAATCTTCTGGAACCTCTTGGCTTCGTGATGATGGAAGCAGAAAATGGGCGAGAAGCATTAGAAAAACTTGGTAAACTGACACCGGATTTAATTATTAGCGATTTGTCAATGCCAGTGATTGACGGGTGGGAATTACTGTCACAAATACGGCAATCGGAAAGTTTAAAAAATATCCCAATCATTGTCTCGTCAGCTAGCGTCTACGAGATGGACAAACAGCAGAGTTTAGCTGCGGGCGGAGATGATTTCTTGTCAAAACCCGTCCAAGCTAAAGAGCTTTATGTTTTGTTAGCAAAACATTTAAAATTGTCCTGGGTGTACGCAGAAACACTGACAGTACAGACAGCAAATGTAACAATACAAGAGGAATTAGAAATTATCAAACCTCCAGCTTCTGAGTTGACGAACTTGATAGAGTATGCTAGAAAGGGACAAATGAAAGGAATCGAGCAGGAGTTGGAAAAGCTAAGTAAAATTGATTCAAAGTATCAGCCATTTGTCAACCAGTTGAATGAATTAATCAAAGAGTTTAACATTCAGAAGATTAGACAATTTCTGCAACAGGGTTAGGAATTATGCAACATAACGATAGTTCAGATATCGCAATGTGGTTTCCCTACCCTGATTAATTGTAGTAAAGATACGGCAATGCCCATAGGTGTCAACTTAAGGTCAAACCCTATCAGAGACTGTTGTTTACAGCCTCTTGCCAGATCCCCCCTAGCCCCCCTTAATAAGGGGGGGGACAAGATTCTTATCAAAGTCCCCCTTCTTAAGGGGGATTTAGGGGGATCTGGCCTCCGATAAAAGCGAGATTTATAACGGTTTCAGGCTTAAGTTGACACTAATGGGCACTGTCGTATCCTGAGTTTGGTTGTAATATTAATTTTGATTCTACCAAGTTTGATATCAAAAAGTGTTTTATGCAGGGAAAAAACAATGTTAAATCTTGAAGAAAGGGGAACGATCTTAGTAATTGACGACAATCCGACTAATTTACAAGTTTTGTATAAAGCTTTGTCCGATCGCGGATATGACGTTTTAGTCGAAATGGACGGCCAAAGTGGGATAGAGCTAGTTAAAAATTCTCCTCCAGATTTGATTTTGTTAGATGTCATGATGCCGGGAATTGATGGATTTGAAACTTGTCGCAGGTTGCAAGCAGATCCTTTAACACAAGAGATTCCGATTATATTTATGACTGCTCTTACGGATACAGTGGATAAAGTTAAAGGGCTGAGTTTAGGTGCAGTAGATTACATCAGTAAACCGTTTCAGCAAGAAGAAGTTTTAGCCAGAATCAAAGTACATTTAAAACTGCGACGATTGACCTTACAATTGGCAGAACAAAACCAGCAGCTAGAAGATCGAGTGGAGAAACGAACTGCCAAACTTTACGAGACAATTGAAGAATTAAAGCAAACGCAATTGCAGCTAGTTCAAAGTGAAAAAATGTCTGCAATTGGTCAACTAATTGCTGGTATTGCCCACGAAATCAATAACCCAGTCGGCTGTATAGTTGGTAATATTCAGGAAGCGACTAATGTGATTCAAGACTTGACAGAATACTTACATATTTGCCAGAAAGAATGTCAGATTCCAGGTTCTGAAATTGAGAAAAAAGCAGTAGAAATTGATCTAGAATTTCTGATAGAAGATTTACCCAAAATGTTGTTTTCGATGAAAACTGGAATCGATCGCATTCGCAACATTAGTAACTCGCTCCGCACGTTTTCCCGTGCAGATAGCCAGTATAAAGTGTTGGCGGATATCCGGGAAGGAATTGATAGCACTTTGATGATTTTGCAGCACCGTTTGAAGGCAAATCATCACCGTCCCGCCATTCAAATTATTAAGAATTATGGAGACATTCCTTTAGTCAAATGCTATCTGGGACAACTAAATCAGGTATTTATGAATGTACTAGCAAATGCGATCGATGCTTTAGAAGAAGCTAATCAAGGTCAGACTTTTGCATATATTGAATCTGCACCAAACATTATTACTATTACTACTCAGTTATCCAATGGCAAGGAAGATGTTTTGATTAAAATAAAAGATAATGGCAAAGGGATGTCTGAAAAAATTATATCGCAGATTTTTGACTATTCATTTACAACAAAAGCGGTTGGTAAAGGAACTGGAATCGGGTTGTCAATCAGCCGTCAAATAGTTGAAGAGACTCAGGGTGGCTGTTTGACTTGTTCGTCTATTTTGGGAGAAGGGACGGAATTTACGATCGCCCTTCATGTCGAATAGTACCTATTCCGCAGGGAATCATCTTTCTTTCTCACTTTTTTAGGATAGCTCACTAAGTATAACAAACAATGAAAAGTTACAAGTGCGATCGGCAAATTGGACAAATTATCACCAGCTTAATCCTAGGATGCGGATTGCAGGGATTATTCAGCATTCCAGGATTAGCAGAAACGACTCAGCCAGAATCTGAAACCACAGCAAATATTGCAGATAATCCAGTCAATGAATCATATCAATCATCTTCCTTGACAAGTATACCCGATAATTTTGAGAATAAATCAGTCGAAATTGCTCGCGACATAGACGTGAATTCATCAATTAATCCCATATCCGAGCCAACTGTACCTATCGTCAGTGAGATAGAAACTCACATATCCAACGCCAGCGAGACGCAGCCAGCAGAAATACCCCCATTAATTGAAGAAAATAGATTAGAAAATCCCCCATTAAATTACCCTGCTTATAACTCAATTGAACAAGTTACATCAGTCTCTCAACTCAGCGACGTAAAACCCACTGATTGGGCATTTCAAGCATTGCAATCCTTAGTAGAAAGATATGGCTGCATAGCTGGATATCCCGACGGAACCTTTCGCGGAAACCGTGCTTTAACCAGATATGAATTTGCCGCCGGAGTCAATGCTTGCTTAGATAAAATCCAGGAGTCTATTAGCAAGCAAACCGATAACCTAGTCAAGCAAAATGACTTGATAAAAGTCCAGAAATTGCAAGAAAAATTTGCAGTAGAACTTGCCACATTACGAGGTCGAATTGATTTACTAGAAGCTCGAAATACTGAACTAAAAGCAAATCAATTTTCACCAACAACTAAGCTATCAGGATTTGCTGTTTTTGGTATCCAAGGCCGCACTCCCAACCGTGCCGATCGCGCTCCCAGAGACGGCAAAAGAGACACAAAAGACCCCGGTACTAACGTCAATACGATCGCCTTAAGTCAATTTTACTTGACCACTCAATTAAGTCCTCGCAGTAATTTGTTAATCGGTTTTTACAACCAAAACGGAGGCATTGCACCACAATTAACCGAAGACATAAACCTTGCTTACGATTTCGGTAAAACTTCTGGAACAACCCTCAGCGACCTCTATTATCGCTTTCTAGTTGATGATAAAATAGCGGTGATTGCAGGGACAAGGGGAGTCAACATGACTAGCGGTTTCCGAGGGCCAAATCGATCGGAAAGTGCAACTAATGGCCCTGTTTCTACCTTCGCCCAAAGAAACCCAGTTTTGAACATTGGTTTTGGTCAAGGAGGCATTGGCATTGACTGGCAATTTGCCAAAAGAGCTAGTTTACAAGCAGTTTATTCTACTGATATCCCCGGATTTTTTGTAAGTTCTAACGGAGCTAGAGGACACAATACATTGGGGGTGGAGCTAACTTTGACACCAGTAGATCCAGTGGATGTTACTTTATATTATGTTAACGATTATTCGCCGGATGGTAATCTGCTTAGTTACGCTGGTGATAGCCAATTAACTGCGATCGCTTCTAGTACAAATAAGTCAGCATCTTTGCAAACAAATGCAGTGGGAACAAGTGTAAATTGGCGAATTTCACCACGAGTTTCGGTGGGAGGTTGGGCTGGTTATACTAATTCTCGGATTCCTGGTAAGTCGGGGACGGTAGCAACTACAAATTATATGGTTTTTGTGAATTTTCCTGATTTGTTTAAAACCGGAAATTTAGGGGGAATTTATATCGGACAACCGCCTAAAATTGTCAGTAGCGATTTAGCTATGGGCAATAACATTCCTGACTTTTTGGATACGGGTTTAGGGCGAAGGGGCGGACAACCTGGAACGACTACTCATGTAGAGGTATTCTACCGCTGGCAGGTGAATAATAATATCAGCGTTACCCCTGGATTAATTGTGATTTTTCAACCAGATCATACTCCGAATAGTGACCCGATCGCAGTTGGTGTCTTGAGAACTTCATTCTCTTTTTAAGACTGTTGTGACTGAGGCATGAACTAATCGTATCGTTTCCGGTTGCATCGGAATTAATATTACCGGAAATGAGGAGACGGCAGTGCCGTGTCCCTACAATTAATCTGGGGTAGGGACACGGCACTGCCGTCTCCTCTATATCATAAAGAGTGCTTAGGTTGCACCTTACCGCTAGCGGAATGTCCGAATGCTTTGTTTCAGTAAAAACTAAGTGTCTTTACTGAAACTTTACATTAGATCGGTCATTTTCTGGTCTGGCTCTTTTTTCCTACATACAAATACGTAATTATTAAGTTTAAACAAATCCGAATAAACACGCTTGAAAGCTAACTCATGCTAAGTTAATTTATTATTAGGTGCATTATTAATAGTTCTTTAAGTTTAGGGTTAGATAAATATGGTTAAATCAACTGGCTCTTTGGGATTTCTGGGCTTTTCTATAATTTCTGCGATCGCGATCGCTGCTTACCCGTGTCAGGCACAAACGACTGCTGAATCCCGAATTGATGCAACAGAAACGAATGAAGTCACAATCATCGAGTTGCTAGATGTTGATAACACTTCTGCTAGCGATCTTCAAAAAAGTCGTAACATTTCTAAATCTTTTACCGTCTCAGAATTTAATAGCACACCTGCTAACTCTACTCCTCCTAGAACCAATCCTCAAAATCAATCTAAACGTACAAATCCTTTAGGATGTCGGTTTTTTGATATTCCTTCAATGAGACAATAGATTTTATTGCATTCTTTGATAAATCGAATATGATGGCTAAATAGGGGACGATCGTAATTTGCGATCGTTCTCTATTTTTGCGCTCGAAAAATTTTTCGAGGTATAGCTAATGCTAAAGCCAGTCAAAATGATCGGACGAAAATGACCGAAAATTATGCGATCGTCCGCATTCAGGATAATGGGCCCGGTGTGGAGGAAAATGTACTATCTAAGATATTCGATCCTTTTTTCACTACAAAACCTGTAGGGAAAGGTACAGGGCTAGGATTGTCTATATCTTATCAGATTGTGCGAGAAAAACATCAAGGGGAGCTAATTTGCACATCTAAATTAGGCGAAGGGACGGAATTTGCGATCGTACTTCCTCAGAATATTAGATGCTGTAAAAAGGATTGATTAAATTAAATTTAGTTTAATCATTATCTGGAAAATCTGAAAGCTGTTTGATATTCCTCAGAACTATTTGAGGTTTCCCTTTGTACCGTTCTACCTTCCCACTAACATAAACGTAGCCACGTCCTAAACCGGCATAGCGTTTGTCAATTAAGCGTCTTAAAGGTGCCATTTTTTCACTTTCAGCATCAGGTATCCACAAATCTAATTTGTGATATACTGAACCCGCATGAATCAGAGCATTGTCGCCGATCCATTTATTAATTCCCGCCTGCAAATCACAAAAAATAATAATAGATTTAGCAGTCTGAGAAGCTACTAAAATTTTCGGATAATCCAACCTCAAAGAAAGCACTCCTCCCGTTGCTTTCGACAGCCGAAATTCTTCGACTATAGAGCCTCGCATCGACCACCAAGGTAACAAATGAGCATAATTGCGAGACGGAATTTTGGCATTTGTGTTCGGATTCCAAATCATCAAGTTGTAAGCTTTTGCTAGATATTCAGCCTTTGTCATTTGGCGGTGATACAATCGCGATCGACCGTATTTCACAAAGTAGGGACTCCAGCCTTCTTGAATCAGTTTTAGATTATAATTTTCTTCACCTTTATGTACATAACAGAGAAGACGGCCGTAGTTATCACGGTGTTTTTCTAAAGCAATTTCTAAGGGATCATCGGTATCAAATTCAATATCAACTTGAGCCAGTGCGTCGCCTTCAATCGAAAAGTATTGTTTAGCCATTTCTGAAGCTTCTTTTCCCGCAATAGTTACAGGTTTTGAGCCTCCTGAATGACTTTCTTCTGTATCGACGCAAATCAGTCGCAGAGACTCATTTTTGCCGTTGAGAGCAACTTTAATAGTGTCGCCGTCAACTACTTGAGTTATTTGCAGGTTCGGAATTCTGGTTGCCATATTTTGCACCCTGTTGGACTTGGAATTTGATTCGCATATCGGCTAAATCATACATGAGTTTGCTCCTAAATGCAATTATCTTAAACCACAACTACAATCAGAAAAAATAATGGCTGTTATAGAATGTGTAAAACCAGGTGATAAACTCGGTCAAATTATTCTCGCCGTCGATTTAACTGTTGCCGGTACAGTCGATCGCACTTTAGCAAAAATTCAAGACCTAGGATACGACCCCAAAATCCGTCATGTCAACTATCTATCAGGAGTTCACGTCTTAGCAATTCTCAAAGAAGAACAGCATTCTGCGATCAGTTGATGATGACTAATTGGTGGAAGATTGGCTGCAAGTTAGATCGCAAGTTAACCCGGATGCAGTTCATTTGTGGCACGGTAAATAAGCTACTTTAGCTATTAGTCGAAGATAATTAGTAAGGTGCGCAATGCGCACCCTACCGCTATTACGAACCGCCGCGTAACTTATCCAAAATAGTCCGATCTTCCAAGGTAGAAGTATCCCCAGAAACCTCTTCTCCGGCGGCTAAAGAACGCAGCAACCGGCGCATAATTTTACCGCTGCGTGTTTTTGGCAAAGCATCGGTAAATCGAATTACGCGCGTAAATCAACCAAAGTGATCAATCGGGGTAAAGCGACTTATCTTCAACTTTTAAACTCCTAATCTGTTCGCGAATCACATCGGTTTTTGTTCTACCGCTGTTGGCGCAATAAGCTTCCAGCCGAAGCATTTCTATTTCAGGGAGTCGGATGGTGAGAACTTTAACATTTTGACTCATACTGCAATTATACTGAAAAATGCAGTACAATTATAGCAGAGAAATGCGCCTTGGCAGAATGTTGCTGCACCATGCCAAGACGACTTCTCCGAAGTTGAGATCCCAACAAAGGAGTAATTTAATTATGATTCAAGATCCTGAAAAAGAGGGTGAAAGGTGGGACGAGCCGATTTTAGCGGATAACCCCAGAGAAGCGAAACAGGAGTGCCAAAAACGAGCTGATCGCTACCAGGTTGAATTAGAATCTGTAACTCAACCCCGAAAAGTGGAAAATCGCCCTTAAATGTACCGTTGTAATTACAAGGAGAAAGAGTAATGGCTGTTCTCGAATGTGTAAAACCTGGTGCTAAACTCGGTCAAATTATTCTGGCTGTCGATTTAACTGTTGCCGGTGCAGTCGATCGCACTTTAGCAAAAATTCAAGACCTAGGATACGACCCCGAAATCCGTCATGTCAACTATCCATCAGGAGTTCACCTCTTAGCAATTCTCAAAGACGAACAACATTTAGAAGCCGTCGATGATGACTACTTGGTGGAAGATTGGCTGCAAGTGAGAGCGCAAATTAACCCTGATGCAGTTCATTTGTGGCGCGGTAAATAAGCGAATTAACAATTAAACAGCAGATTCAGATCCCCCTAAATCCCCCTTAAGAAGGGGGACTTTGAACGCTCTTGTCCCCCCCTTAGTAAGGGGGGCTAGGGGGGATCTCCGGGTCATAAAACTCCCTAGGAACCGCCGCGCAACTTATCCAAAACAGTCCGATCTTCCAAGGTCGAAGTATCCCCAGAAACCTCTTCTCCGGCGGCTAAAGAACGCAGCAAACGCCGCATAATCTTCCCGCTGCGCGTTTTCGGCAAGGCATCGGTAAATCGAATTTCGCCGGGACGGGCGATCGCGCCAATCTCCTTCACAACGTGCTGCTTCAACTCCTTAGCCAATGCGTCGCTAGGTTCCTGAGTATTTTGGAGCGTCACAAACGCCACAATTTCCTCACCTTTAATCTCATCCGGTTTGCCAACAACCGCAGCTTCCGCCACCGCTGGATGGGATACCAAAGCCGATTCAACTTCCATCGTACCGAGTCGATGTCCGGCCACATTAATTACATCATCAACACGGCCCATTACCCAGAAATAACCGTCTGCATCCTTGTGCGCGCCATCCCCGGCAAAATAGACAAATTTCCCATCTTTGGGATGCAAATATTCCCAATAAGTGCGGCGGAAGCGGTCGGGATCGTTGTAAAGAGTCCGCATCATTCCCGGCCAAGGATGTTTCACAACTAAATAACCGCCGCTTTCATTAGTTACTGGTTCGCCATCTTGGTCAACGATATCGGCAACAATTCCGGGGAATGGAAGGGTTGCAGAACCTGGTTTTGTGGGAATTGCACCGGGCAGAGAAGTAATCATAATGCCGCCAGTTTCTGTTTGCCACCAAGTATCAACAATCGGACAATTCGACTTGCCAATTACTCGCTGATACCACATCCAAGCTTCGGGATTGATTGGTTCGCCGACGGTTCCTAATAACCGCAAAGATGACAAATCTCTGGCATTTGGCAAGTGTTCGCCCATTTTCATGAACGTGCGAATTGCGGTGGGTGCAGTGTAGAAAATGGTGACACCATATTTCTCAATTACATCCCAAAAACAGCCGGGATTAGAAGGGCGAGGAGCACCTTCATACATTAAAGTTGTTGCACCGTTGGATAGCGGCCCGTAGACAATATAACTGTGTCCCGTAATCCAGCCGACATCAGCAGTACACCAATAAACATCAGTATCTTGGAGGTCGAAGATCCACTTGGTTGTGATGTGGGTGTAAAGGTTGTAACCGCCCGTTGTATGGACGACACCTTTCGGTTTTCCGGTACTTCCAGAAGTGTAAAGAATGAATAGCAAATCTTCGCTATCCATCGGTTCGGCTGGACAATTTGCCGATGCACCTTTTTGCAAATCGTGCCACCAATGATCGCGCCCGGATTCCATGTGCACTTGTTGTTTTGTACGCTGGACGACGAGAACGTTGGTAACGCTTGGTGCGCTGTTGTTGGCGAGGGCTTTGTCTACTTGTACTTTGAGGCCGACTGCTGTATCTTTGCGGAAGCCGCCGTCTGCGGTGATGACGAGCTTTGCTTCGCCGTCGTTGAGTCGATCGCGCAAAGCTTCAGCGCTAAATCCGCCAAAAACTACGCTGTGTACTGCACCGATTCTGGCACAGGCTAACATGGCGATCGCAGCTTCGGGAATCATGGGCATATAAATGCCGACGCGATCGCCCTTTTGGACACCCAATTCTTTGATGACGTTAGCCATTTGGCAGACTTCGCGGTGGAGTTGGGCGTAAGTCAGGGTACGGGAGTCGCCCGGTTCGCCTTCCCAAATTAGGGCGGCTTTGTTTTTGCGCCAGGTGGTTAAATGGCGATCGAGACAATTGTAAGAAATGTTAATTTTACCATTGACAAACCATTTAGCAAAGGGTGGCTGCCAGTCGAGTACGGCATCCCAGTTTTGAAACCAGTCTAATTCTTGGGTAGCGAGTTCGGCCCAGAAAGCTTGGGGATCAGCTTTGGCTTTATCGTAGAGGGCTTGGTACTCTTCTAGGCTTTTGATGTGAGCTTTTTCGGAGAATTCAGCCGTGGGTGGGAATAGGCGTTTTTCATGCAGAATTGATTCGATGGTATCTTGTGACATCGTTTTTTTTGTAACTGTATCTACTTGTTTTAACTATTTTGTACACAATTGAGTGCAAAAGTATCTTTAGTTTCGTTAAGAATTTCAATAATTGTGTAAATATGGGGAAATTGGTAATTGCTAATGGGAAATTCCTAGAGCAAAATTTTTTCTCTAATATACTTTACAGGAAAAGCCGATCGCACAAAAGCTATGACCGAAAAATTAGGCATCTTCTTCATTTTCACCTGTACGACGATCGTATTCTAAAATGACGCCCGTAATTTCATCTGCTGGAATATCAGCTTGTACAGATTTTGTATAAACAGTCAGTAAAATAATGCCGTTTTCAGTCTTGACATAATAAATCAGACGATAGCCAGCGCTTTTACCTTTTTGAACATCGCTATTTCTAACCCTTACTTTAAAAACATCATAACCAGTCCCAGATATTCGATCGCCCGGTAACTCTCCCCGTTCCAGTTGTTCGATGACTGGTTGTATGTCGTTATGAACACTGCGATATTTTTTTGCGAGGCTGCGTAAGTTTCGTGTAAATGTTGGCGCTGCTTCAACTTGAATAAATGGTTGCTCAGACATCATCAATTCCATCCCAAATTTGGGCAACAGGAATCGTTTCACCCGTCATTGCTTCATGCCAAGCTTGACTGAAATCTGCTAAAATTGCTTCATGAGATGGCTCGTCTTCATTAATTTCTGTTACTTCGGGAATCAGCACAATTACTTCGACTCGACTATTGCGGTTTAACTTTAGTGGTTTGTCAATGCACAATTGTCCTCGATCGTCGATCGTTGCCATCACTTTAATTGCTTTCATAAAATATAACTAATTTACAGGATATATCTGGTATGATTATATCACAGCAAATCCGCTTGTAATGCTTTATAATATAAGTTATCGAAACAGTCGATCGATCACACAAAAGCTATGACCCAAAATTTAGAAGCCAGCCAACTTTCCCTAAATGACGTTCGCCGCCTTCTCAAACTGGAAAGACAAACAGAAGGCTCTTTTACTGATTTTTTCTCTCTGGAACCTCTCACAGACTTTGAACAGCAGCAACTGTTAGAAATCAGCAATGACTTTTGCCGCTATCTAGAGGTGGGAAAAGTTTCTGAAGAATTGGTTAAGTTTTTATCACTTTCGCCTTTGATGAGATTAACAGGATTTTTTAAGTTGCCCGTAGTGCTGACAATGGAGGATAGCATACCCATTGAGGTTGAAGATAAGGATACTTTAATTAAAGGACGATTGGATATTCTAGCACTGAATCAGCAAGATACAGAGATAGCGACAACACAGTTTTGGATTTTGGTGGTTGAGGCGAAAAATAGTGCGATCGACTCCTGGGCCGGTTTGCCACAATTGCTGACTTATGCTTATAAAAGTTTGCAGCAGCAACCGTCTGTTTGGGGATTGACGACGAATGGACGTAACTATCAGTTTGTGCATCTGACGCGGGGGAATCCTTGCACTTATCAGATTTTACCGGAGTTGAATTTGATTGACAAAGGGCGATCGATCGAATTGGCGCAAGTGTTGAAAGCTATTTGCAAGTTGCAGAATGTGCAGTTGCAATTGGCGTAACAAGGGCGATCGCGCGCGGAGTCAGAAACCGGGTTTCTTTGCAAAATCTCGTGAGGATGCGTAAATTATCGCAGAAACCCGGTTTCTTGGATTAGGAGCGATCGCATCCGATGTTATTTTGACGGTGGAATTGTGCGATCGATCGCTGGATTTGCCGGTTGTTGGGTATTTTGAGGGGTGATGTACGTTGTTGCTAAGGGAATTAGGGCAGGAATTACGGCGATCGCGATCGGTACTACAACTTCCTGGATCAACCACTTGCTGTTTGAATTGTCTGATTTTTTCACTGGATTTACCTTTTTAGCTAATTTAGTCTGGTTTTGTGGAAGCCGTTTTAAAATCTTCATTTAGTTCATTCCCTTCTCTACAATTTTAAATATATAACTAGCTCTATTGGTATAATGTCGTTGACAAATAAATCCGACAAAATTGTCAATTACCTGGAAATAACCCAATTCGTTTACAATTGATTAGAAGGGTTTGTGAAAAAATATTCACAAATTAACTGGTGTTTATAAATTTGTGAAATTAAACTTGCTATCCGGGCTGAAGCTGACAACTGTGGTAAATTAGTAAGAGTGGTAGGTAAAGTGCTAAGGCAGGTATGCGGATGATGGAACGAAAAGACTTTGAGGAAAAGTATGAAAAGCTAAACGATAAACAGGGTAAGGTGCTAAAGCTATTTTTGAAAGGAGAATCAGAGGAAGCGATCGCTAAATCCATCAAAGTTCATGATTCATCAGGTGTCAGATACCATATTTCAAATATCTGCGAGTTATTTGGTTTTAAAAATGAGCCGGGCGAACGTTTCCGACAGCGTGATGAATTAATTCCGCTATTTGTTAAGTATAAACCTGAATTAGTTAGCGATAAATTAAGAGAAGATTCGGAAATATCCCCTGACAATCTACCAAAATATGTAGAGCGTGACTGGGATAGTAAATGTTATGCTAAAATCCTAGAAAATGGAGCGCTAATTCGCATTAGAGCTCCTCAGAAAATGGGCAAGACTTTGCTGGTGGATAGAATTCTCGATCGCGCGTCGCAAGAAGGTTACAAAACTGCTCTTCTCAATTTTGAAGAAGCTGACAGTGAAGTTTTGGGAGATTACCGGAAATTATTGCAGTGGTTGTGCGTTACTCTAAGCGACTTACTGGACATTGATAATAAATTAAAGGAGTATTGGAATGACATTTTAGGTATCAACCATAACGTCACTAAATATTTAGAAAAGTATTTGTTGAAAGATTTTTCTCAACCTTTGGTATTGGTACTAGAGAAAGTAGATATCGTTTTTGAGCAAGCTAGTTTTAATGTGGATTTTTGTCGATTATTGCGATCGTGGAATGATGCAGCTAAAAGAAGCGATCGTCGCGGTGCTATCTGGAAAAAAATCAGGTTAATTGTTGTTCATGCTACAGAAGTTTACAGTTCTCTTGATATCAACTCATCCCCTTTAGCTGGTGTTGGGTTGACTGTACCTTTGCCAGATTTTACCTTGGAAGAAGTGCAGCAGTTAGCACGGCAGTATCGACACCATTGGCTGACTGCTGAGGAGATGAAACAACTCGCGGTAATGTTTGGTGGCTATCCTTATCTGGTGCAAAGTGCTTTTGCTTACCTGCAAACGCCTCAATCTTCTCTGGCTAAGCTTTTGGAAATTTCACCCACTGAACAAAGTCCATTTATCAATCACTTGCGAGAACTTTTAGGTAAGCTCAAACTATGTCCCGAACTTGCTGAAGTTTATCGGGAAGTCGTGACTAAAAATCAACCGGCAAGGCTGGAAACTAATCAGATATTTAAGTTGGAAAGTATGGGATTGGTGCGAGTGGAACATAATGATTGTTTTCCCCGCTGCGATTTGTACCGTCAATATTTCTCGGTGCGTCTATGACTTATCAATATATATTTGAATCAACTCTCCCAGAAGATACCCAAACCTATGTAACGCGAGAAGCTGACAGTCAGCTTTATCAAGCGTTGGTTGAAGGTAAACTCTGTTATGTTTTCAATTCTCGAAAAATAGGTAAGTCTAGCTTAGCCATTCAAACTATCAAGCGACTGCGAACCGAAGGCATTTTATCTGTTTTTATTGACCTGTCTGGTGACGAGACGAAGTTAGAGCATCCCGAACAGTGGTATGCTAATATACTTGATACTTTGGCTTATGAATTAGACCTTAATGTTAATTTAAAAAGCTGGTTGGAGGAACGAAATTGGCTGTCTCCCTTACGTAGATTTCGTGAATTTATTGAATCGGTGATGCTGTCGCAGGTTCCCGAAAAAATAGTTATTTTTATTGATGAAATTGATAGCGTTCTCAGTTTAAATTTTTCGGCAGACGATCTATTTGCTTTTATCAGAAGCTGCTACAATCGTCGTACCCTAAATGCAGAATACAATCGCATCACTTTTTGTCTGTTGGGCGTGGCTACACCTTCAGATTTGATTCAAGATAAAAAACGCACGCCATTTAATATCGGTCAAGCGATTGAATTAAAAGGTTTCACTAAGGAACAAGCTGCACCTCTAGCGAAAGGATTAGCAGGGAAAGTCGATCATCCCATTCAAGTTTTAAATGAGATTTTAGACTGGACTGGCGGACAGCCTTTTTTGACGCAAAAACTTTGTAAAATTGTCCTAGAACAAGCAGAAACTAGCAATCGTCAGATTCCCGAACTGGTGCGAACTCACATAATTGATAATTGGGAAATTAACGACAATCCCGAACACCTCGGAACAATTCAAAACCGTATTCTCAGCAACCAACAGCGTACTAGCCAACTCCTCGGCATCTATCAGCAAATTATTACCCCCCCTAACCCCCCCTTAGCAAGGGGGGGGAAAGAGAACGCTGATTCTAACCGTAATTATCCTTTAGAAAACGATGAAAAAGACAATCTTACTCCCCCCCTTAGCAAGGGGGGGCTGGGGGGGGTTGCCGCTGATAACAGTCCCGACCAAATAGAGTTACAGTTATCGGGATTAGTGGTTAAAGAAAACGGTCAATTACGAGTTTACAACCCCATTTATCGAGAAATATTTAACCTGGATTGGGTACAGCAAGAATTAGCAAAACTCCGTCCGTACCAGGAAAACTTCGCCGCTTGGATCGCCTCAAATCGTCAAGATACTTCCCGACTGTTGCGAGGCAAAGCGTTGGATGATGCGTTGCTGTGGAAGGTGGGGAAACGTTTAAGCGATGAGGATAATGATTTTTTAGATGCTAGTCAAGCTGATGAACGGCAAGAATTGAGAAGATCCGATCGATTATTCAAAGAAATCCGCAGACAATTTATGGGAATTGTCGAACTTGAAAAAGTTGGACACGATACTTTAAGGCTTTTTCGGTCGGGGGGGGACCAAACAGAAGCTTTGCGGGCAGCTATCAAAGCAGGAGAAAATTTAAAGAAATGGATACCAGATAATTCTCCGCTTTCCGAATATCCCGTTACCAATCCTCTGTTAGTTTTACAGGTAATTCTCGCTAAAATCTGCAAAACCCGTGAACTATGTACATTAGTCGGATATAACAACTCGCTAACAACTGTCAGTTTTAACCCCACAGGAGATGCGATCGCCACTGCTTCCATTGACCAGACTGCCAAATTGTGGGACTTGGAGGGCAACTGTTTGGTAACTTTCACCGGACATAATGACTGGGTAAATTGCGTCAGTTTTAGTCCGACAGGAAATGTGATCGCCACTGCCTCAATTGACAAAACTGCGAAATTATGGAACTTGCAGGGCAACTGCTTAGCTACTTTCACCGGACATAAGAACGCGGTAACAAGTGTCAGTTTTAGCCCCCAGGGAGATGCGATCGCCACTGCCTCATCTGACGGCACTGCTAAATGGTGGGACTTGCAGGGCAACTGCTGGGTAACTTTCATCGGACATAATCACTCGCTAAGAAGTGTTAGTTTTAGCCCCACAGGAGAAGTGATCGCCACTGCATCAAGAGACAACACCGCCAAATTGTGGGACTTGCAGCGCAACTGCTTGGCCACTTTGACCGGACATAAGAACGCGGTAGCAAGTGTCAGTTTTAGCCCCCAGGGAGATGCGATCGCCACTGCCTCATCTGACGGCACCGCAAAATTGTGGGACTTACAGGGCAACTGCTTGGTAACTTTCATCGGACATAATCACTTGGTAACAAGTGTCAGCTTTAGCCCCACAGGAGATATGATCGCCGCTGCCTCAAGAGACGGCACTTCTAAATTATGGGACTTGCAGGGAAATTTACTAGCAGACTATAGCGGCTATAAGGGGAATTTGCTCAAAGGTGAGGCTGATTTTGTGGAATTGACAAGTCCGATTTATAGTGTTTGTTTTAGTCGAGACGGGAAGTCTTTGATCACCGGTGATTCCGATGGAAAGGTGCGGTTTTGGCCGATCGAAAGTTTGGATGAGTTGTTAGCGAGGGCGAGGGAATGGCTTGGTGAGAGTTGAGATTTTTTAACCGCAGATGAAGGCGGATGGGTTGATGGTTGAGCTTTTTCAAGCATTGCGATTATAATTTAATGATACAAGTCAAAGACTACCCAGACTCTTCCAAACATTTGTTTATGTTCGCACTTGCCACGTTTTTGGATCTCTCCGACTGTGAAAAATTGCTGTCACAATCACCCGACTCGACACAATCCGATAGTAAACAGCATAGGGAAAGCGTCGCACCACACACCGTCTAACATCACGATAGACAACTGGATATGATTCTGGCATCTGGCAAATTCGATTTAACATCTCGTCTACACAGTCCAAAAAATCGTCGCCAAGTTCTAGTTGCTGACTTTCGTACCAACTGTAAGCCTCATCGAGTTCTTCACGAACTTCTGGCCGAAACACTAGCACATAATTCATGAGCGTCTTTTTACCGAAGCTTTAATTTCTTCCCAGGTCATTACATCATCTGGATTAGCTTCGCTATCACTAATCCGACGATCGAGTTCTTGTTTTTGTACTTCTGTAAGATTGGGGTAAGCTTGCTCTGCTGCGATGCTATCCCAAATTGCTTGTACAAGCCTAATTCGGTCTTCAACACTGAGAGATGTAATTTGATTCAATGTGACAGTGATATCCATACTAATTAACCTCGATGAAAGACTGGGAAATTGGTACACCTAAAATATAGCAGATATGCCGATCGCCCTTCCCGCAATTTTGAGGAATCGAGAAAAGGGCATCAAGCGCAGCTATCCCCGCAGGAATAGGCATTTCAAGCATTCGGATCGATTCCCAATTCCCTAAGTTTAGCTGCAAGTGCTTCACTGCGCTGGCGTTTGGATTCCAATTGGGCGATCGCACTTTCACATCAAACCGCTGTTAACTTAACCAACTTATTCAGCGTCTCCTGTGCCAATACTTGCAATTGCACCCCATCAATATCAAATCGAGGGTCTTCAATCAAATCTGAGTCGCTGCAATAAGCATCAACATCAGCAAATAACTTATCTAAAATCTTAAACTCTGTCCCTATTTGGAGATTATTGTCACCTTTAAACAGTTGTAAAAACTGCCCTTCAAAATCATCAGCAGTAATCTTATTGTCAACAAACTCTTTTAATAACTTGATGTACTTATCCATACTTATCCACCTCCAATATCTCCAGTGGTGGTTAATTCCACAACTTGTGCAGAATTCAGTTTCCAGCCACTAATAAAATTGTTACATACATCTACCATAACATTCAAATTGGTTAATGCGTCAAAATAGTGCTTGACTGGTTCCCTGCGATAACTACCCGCAATTTCCTGTACTCCCTTTTTCTGCAAGTGCGCTTGAATAGCCGCTGCAAATGCTGCTGCTGTCTGCAAATTCTAATTCCCTGAGACACCAAAATCGGCAGCGTGTTTGAATTTCTTTTGAATTTGGCGATCGCATATTGGAATATTCATAATCCATCTATTTTTATATTACCTCCCTAGACTATCAAAGGCATTAGGGCATAAAGTAGGCAATTTGGATACTGTGAGTCTGATGTTGGAAGAAAGTTTATTCATAATAATCTATTTAATACCTTCCGAACCAAATATCAAGATTTATTAAATATCCGCAATCCCGCAGTGACATAACTAAAATATTTATCTAAGATTAAAAATACCTAAACCCTGCAACAAAAGGTAAGCAAATGTCTGAACTTAGACAAAATCTAATTACCAGAGATTGGGTAATCATCGCCACCGATCGCGCCAAAAGACCTGACCAATTCGCCAATCCCAAAAAGTCGATCGCACAACTGCCTTCACATAGCCCAGACTGCCCGTTTTGCGTGGGAAATGAGGAAGATGGAACCTTAGAAACTTTCCGTTTGGGTGACGATGGCACCGGCTGGAAAGTCCGCGCAATTGGCAACAAATATCCCGCCCTCTCCCCGACAGCAGAATGGATGAGAATATCATCGGGAATTCACCGCACGATGGCGGGAATCGGCGTTCATGAAGTAATTGTCGAACACCCGCGACACAATTTGACTACTGCTTTGTTCACCATTGCAGAAGTAACGGACATACTTTTAGTATACAGAAAGCGTTATTTAGAAATCAGAAAATATCCCCATATTGAAACAATTATTATCTTCAAAAATCACGGAGAAAGTGCCGGAACTTCTCTCGAACATCCACACTCGCAAATAGCAGCTACGCCCGTTGTACCCAGCCTATTTCGTAGCCGTATTGATGCAGCAATTCGCTATTTTGACGATACGGGAGAATGTCTGTTTTGTCGCACTTTAGAAGATGAGTTAGCGTCTGGTGAAAGAGTGATTTTTGAGACCGAACACTTTGTAGCTTTTATCCCTTATGCTGCACTTTCGCCGTTTCATATCTGGATTTTTCCGCGCCGACATTCGTCTTCGTTTGATGATATTTTTGATGCAGAAATTACGGATCTTGCTTATATTTTGAAAACTGTACTTGCTAAGCTTTATTACGGATTGAACGATCCTGATTACAACTATAATATTCGATCGATCCCAACGACGGAACAAGGAACAAAATACTTTCACTGGTATATGGCAATTATTCCCAGAGTGTCGAAGCAGGCTGGGTTTGAGCTAGGTAGCGGGATGTTTATCAATACTGCGTTGCCAGAACAAAGTGCTCAGTTTTTGCGATCGATCGCAATTCCTAGCAACTGTAATTTCTGAACGAGCGTACCATAGTACCTCAAAGTCGGTGGTTGAGAATTTTTACCTCCGGCAAAATAGACTTGGGAACCATTCCGTGTACTCCTTTTTGGGGATTATTAACAGCCTGCGTAATCCGAAAATTAACCGCAAGGGAAGAGAAAACATAAGCATCTTCCTCTTTGAAACCTGCATAATTTTGCAGCCAAGAAACCGTCTGTTTTACAGCCATTTCAAAGGCATCATCTAATGTTCCACCGAATCCCATGATCACAATATGAGTAGGAGTTTCAGCAAACGGAAATATATAAAATAAATCCTTGCGTAAGATAATTTGAATAGTCCCATTCATCGAAGTTTCAATCGCCGTACCGTTAACTTCGCCGTCTCCTTGTGCCGAATGTCCGTCACCGATAGACAGTAAACCGCCGCGCACTGAAACAGGTAAAAATAACCGCGTTCCTGGTTGCAATTCCTGATTGTCCATATTACCGCCGTAGCGTTCTGGAGGAATAGAAGAACGGTTGATTTCTGTAGTCGCAACGCCGATAATTCCGAAGAATGGATGCAGGGGAATCTGAATGCCGCTATCTGCGGAAAATTTAGCGATTTTTCGCTCTAAATCTAGGGGAATAAACCGCAATTTAGGTTCGGGGAAATACTCAGGTAAAACTCCCCAGCCGGCGCGAATTGCATTGAATCCTACTGGTAAACTGGGGTAAACTTCCTCAATGTGAATCTCTAAAACGTCTCCGGGTTCGGCATTGTTAACATAAATCGGGCCTGTTAGCAAGTGCGGGCCTGGGCCAACTTTGCGGTTGTCAGGTAAATTCTGACAAATATCTAAAAATTCGGGGGTGAGAAATTCGGGCGGTGCTTTGTCAGCAACATAATATCCTGAATAGGTTTCGATGTCGATGCGATCGCCCGAATCGATCGTTAAAGCAGGTTCGAGCTTGGGAGAGAAACCGCCTAAGTGTACGGTTTTGCAGTTAGCTTTGAGAAGGTAGTGAGTCATATCTATTTGGGATTGAAGATGCTTTAAGGGTGTTAAGACTTTTATATCGCAAGCCTAAATCATTTTTACTAAAGATTTTTTTAGGAACCGCAGAGAGCGCTCTTGGCGCAGAGAAAGAGAATGGAGAGATAAAAAGAGGTAAAGAATGGTTGATGTTTGTTATGTGTGAGATATTTTACTCATTTCTTAACTTTTTGATAACGTTGGTAGTTTAAGATTAAAAGTTGGCGGGAGCAGATTTATATGTATTTGGGTTGGGAGTTCTATTTTGCTAGTAAAACTCGCCCCTACAAACTAATGACTGATGACTTATGTTAACACCATCGCCGGATCAAGTAGAAATTCCTCAAGGTGATTCTCGGAACCCCTGGTTTTTTGCTATTTTGATTTTGATCGTCCTACTGCTAGGTTTAATTGTGAAATCCAATCTCAACAAACCACAACTCCTCACAGATCCATTTTTGCAGATCCCAACAGCAAATTCAGTCCGAGTTGTCTGGTTTACCGAATTTCCCGGTACTCGCAACACAGTCACTTACGGCGAAAATATGAGTCAAGTTGTGGCTGCAACTACTATCAAGCTAAGCCGCACTCGCGAAGACAAAGACTCGCGTATTTCCGATGAAATGAAACTGGACATAATTAACGGCCCAATTGTCCGCCATATCTGGCGTCACGAAGCCGAAGTTCCCAATTTAATCCCCGGTTTTCGCATTCCCTATTCAGTGACAAGTCAAAGAGAAGATGCCGAATCAGTCAGCAGCAAAATTTTCACACTTTCTCCGACACCAGCAGCAGGAACACCGCTGAAAATTCTCCTAACTTCCGATCATCAATTGATGCCGATGACAGCAGCTAATCTCCAGAAAGTAGCAGAAACAATTGACAGAGTTGATGGTGTTTTCATGGCCGGCGATTTAATTAATATAGCCGATCGCGCTTCCGAATGGTTCGACGACACTCGCGGCCGCGCCTTCTTTCCCTGTCTGCAAGGGCGCGGCTTCTCGGAACTCGACAAAAACGGCATCAAAACAGTATACACCGGCGGCGAACTGATTCAACACGCGCCGCTTTTTCCCGCCATTGGCAACCACGAAATCATGGGCCGCTTTTCCAAAGCTAGCAAGCTAGACGAGCAGTTTAACGACCCTTTCCCCCGCGCTGTTGCCGAAAAAATCTATACTCAAAATGCCTCTAAATTGAATCCCCAAAATGACCTAGAACTTCGCGAAAATTGGCTAAAAAACCAAAGTTTTAACAGCGATACCTACGATGAAATTTTCACTTTTCCGAATAACAAAAACTACTATGCTGTAACTTTTGGCGATGTCCGTTTAGTCACTTTATACGTGACAAATATCTGGCGCACGCCGAATTTAGATCCCGGTGCTAGAGGCAAATATCGAGAACGGGACGAAGACTTCAACAATTCCGAAAAATGGGGATACGGACAGCATATTTTTGAGCCGATTGTCAAGGGTAGCGACCAATATAATTGGCTGCAACAAGAGTTAGATAGTTCCGAATTCAAACAGGCAAAATACAAAATTGTGATGTTTCACCATCCGCCCCATTCTCTAGGCGATAATATTGTACCTGCTTATACCGATCCAGTGCAAATTATCGATCGCGACGAACAGCAAAATATTAAAATGGTGCGTTACGAATATCCAAAAGCAAAGGATTATATCATTAGAGACGTAGTACCGCTGCTAGAAAAAGCGGGCGCGCAGTTAGTATTTTACGGGCATTCACACCTGTGGAACCGCTTTAAAAGTCCTAGCGGAATGCACTTTTTAGAGACTTCTAATGTCGGTAATAGTTATGGTGCTTTCGCAGGCCAGAAGCGCAGATTTACGCCACCTGCGTATCGCGAAGATTACAGTGGAATTGGAGATCCCAACGGTTTAAATCCTGTGATGCCGACAATTGCCCCGCTGCTGGGAAAAGATGGTCAGCCATTGCCCTATATTGAGAGCAATGATATCACTGCTTTCAGCATTTTTGATACGGGTAACGGTGTTGTCAGCAGCTACTATTTTGATACGCGGAAATCCGAGTCAGATGCAGTCAAGTTTGATGAATTTAAATTAAAAAATTCATGATAAAAGCCTGTAGGGGCAGGTTTTACCAACAATTTTTGATAAATACAAACAATCTATAAAACCCGTCCCCACCCAACCAATAACCCTCAACCAAAATTCAACGGATCGACATCAATAGTTAGACTAACAGAGCGTGGTGTACTATCGCGCAGTCCGATCAAATCCGACAAATCCACCGACTCATCCAAGGGTAACTTCAGCAAAATCTGCCACCGATAGCGATTTGCCACCCGCATAATCGCCGCAGGTGCTGGCCCCAACAACTCGCACCCTGATATACCAAGTCGCTCAATATACTCATGACAAACAGATGCCAATTGTACCGCCGTTACCGCAACTTCCGCCGCATCCAAACTGCTTAACCGCAACAAAACGAGCCGCCCCGAAGGAGGATAATTTAGTGCTGCTCTTTCGGCTAATTCTGTTGCCACAAAATCAGCATATTCGTGTCCTCTAACTGCTTGAATTACCCGATGTTCGGGAGTGTAAGTTTGGATAATTACTTTTCCCGGATCGTCACCTCTACCCGCACGCCCCGCCACTTGAGTTAATGTTTGAAAAGCTCGTTCACTTGCCCGATAATCGGATAAGTTTAGCAACCCGTCAGCAGACACAACTCCCACCAATGTCACTCCAGCTAAATCTAACCCTTTAGTCAGCATTTGCGTACCCAACAAAATGTCAGCTTCCCCATTGGCAAATTGGGTCAACAATCTCCGGTGATCGCCTTTATTTCGAGTCGTGTCACTATCAAACCGAATTGCCCGCAATTCTGGAAACAATCTGGTTAATTCCTGTTCGACTCGCTGAGTGCCACTGCCAAAGTTTTTGAAGTAGGGAGAACTACATTCTGGACAGTTTTGAGGGTGTCTTTCTGTGTGGTTGCAGTAGTGACAGCGCAACATTTCTGCGCTTCCTTCGCCGATGTTGTGATAAGAAAGCGAAACATCACAATTAGGACATTCCATCACATATCCACAACTCCGACAAGAGACAAAGGTACTGTGTCCTCTTCTGTGAATGAATAGAATACCTTGCTGTTGTCTGGCTTGCAATTCTTCCAGGGCGTTTTGCAAAGAAACACTAAAGATTGAACGGTTTCCTTGTCGCAATTCTTGGCGCATATCGACTATTTCAATCGGCGGCATCGGGCGCGAATAAATGCGTTCGGGCAATGACAAATAGTGGATAGTTGGTAACGAGTAATTATTGATTTGCGTCTCGACAAAAGTTTCTAAAGCTGGGGTTGCGGAACCTAAAATTAGGGGACAATTTTCTAATTCGGCGCGCCATTTGGCAACTGTGCGGGCATGGTAGCAAGGGGCTGGTTGTTCTTGTTTGAAGCTGCTGTCGTGTTCTTCATCTAAAATAATTAAGCCGAGGTGAGGTAGAGGCGCAAAAATAGCCGATCGCGTGCCGATGACAATTTGCGGGGTTCCAGTCAGCATCTGACGCCACGTATCGTAACGTTCGCCATCGGATAGAGCACTGTGATAGACGCAAATTTGCTCGCCAAAACGGGCGCGGAATCTGTCGGTAAGTTGCGGTGTGAGGCCGATTTCGGGAACTAAGACGAGGGCAGATTTGCCACTAGCTAATATGGGTGCGATCGCCTGTAAGTACACTTCGGTTTTCCCAGAACCTGTAACGCCGTGCAGCAGCACTTGACGAAATCCCGAAAAACTGTTAATGAATGCCAAAGCTTCAGTCTGAAAATGAGTTAAAGTTTTGGGTGAATCGGGAGTTTGGGCAATTCCCCGATCGCCCCTGAGCACTTCCCTTTGATCGATGACAACGCTACCTTTTTGTTCCAAAGCTTTGACAACCGAAGAACTTGCACTGCAAATTCTCAGCAAATCATTCATCCACATTTCACCGCCTGCGCGCCGCAAAACTTCCAATACTTCTTGTTGGCGCGGCGTTAAATCTGTCACAAAAGCACTGACAATTAATATCACTGCCGGCTTCAGTTTTGGTTTAGGAGGATTGGGAGGTTCCAAATAACTTTCTACCCAACCGCGTTTCAACAAATCTCGCAATCCTCTGTAAGCAGCACCCTTAACTTGCCGCTGGAGGTATTGCCAAGTGTAATCACCGTTTTTTTGAGCTTGCAATAATTGTAAAATTTGACTGGCGCCGGGATTGAGAAATGTTTCGGCATTTGGAGAAACAGCATCCTTAACTAACCGAATTCGGCGCACGGAACGGCTTAACAAACCGGGCGGCAGTGAAGCTCTAATTACTTGAATTAATGTTGTACAATAATAAGCAGATACTCGATCGAGCAATTCCCAGTAAGTAGGCGGAAAAAAGCCCGTACTGACAACATCTTCGACTTCTTTAACCCGCATCGGATCTAAGTCGGTTGGCAGTTGAGAAATGTAGCGAATGGCGATCGCCCCTACCTGTTGACTGCCGAAGGGTACACTCAAAATATCCCCAGGCTGCACGTTCATTTCCGCAGGTAAGCGATAAGTAAATAATTTGTTTTCTTCCCCAGGTGAGTCTCCCGCACCCCTGAAAGGAGAGTCTACCAACACCTCGATCCAATGTGCTGACACAGTGGGGCGCTGTGGCGGTTGGCTGCTGCTGTAGAAGGCCCCAGCCTCTGCCGCGGAGGGGGTTGATAAACCAAAAGTGACAGTAGACATAGGGTTGCACATCAAACTAGGAGGAGCCGCAGTCAAAGGGAGTTTTTATTATCCCTCAGTTTAGCTCGATCGATCGCGAGCTGCGGGAATTGGCGATCGGAATCTCGATCGCCAATTCAGTCCCTTCTCCAACTGCGCAGATGCACTCCAACCTTCCGCCGTGTTTATCCACAACAATTTGATAGCTAATCGACAGTCCCAAACCCGTCCCATGCCCAACTGGTTTAGTTGTAAAAAACGGGTCGAAAATTTTCCCTTTTACAGATTCACTTATGCCCATACCATTATCTTTAATGCTAATTCTTGCCCAATTTTCATAAATAATAGAAGTAGTAATCGTAATCTGGCTGGGACTCGCTTCTATCTCGCCTAGGGAACGCTTTTGGTCTCGTTCCCGCAGGGCATCAATAGCATTATTAATCAAGTTCATAAATACCTGGTTTAATTGTCCAGCATAACATTCTACTTTCGGCAAATTCCCATAATTTTTAACAATCTCGATCGCCCGATCGCCTGGTTTTTCTTTAGTCAAGTTCTGCAAAATCAACAAAGTGCTGTCAATTCCTTCGTGAATATTAACTGGTTTTTTTTCGGCTTCGTCTACCCGCGCAAAGTTGCGCAAAGTCAGCACAATTTCACGGATGCGCTCGGAGCCCACTTTCATTGACGACAGAGTTTTCAACAAATCTTCGCGCAGAAAGTTCAAGTCAATTTTTTCAATAAAATCTTCAATCTCTACATCAGTTTCGGGATATCTATTCTGGTACATTTCGAGCAATTTTAGGATATCCCCAGTGTAGTCATTGACATAGGTAATATTGCCATAGATAAAGTTGACCGGATTATTAATTTCGTGCGCAATACCAGCTACCAAAATCCCCAAAGCCGACATTTTTTCAGCTTCGATCAATTTGAGCTGCATTACTTGCTGATTTAAGAGAGCTTTTTCGAGTTGAGACATTTTTGCTTTTAAAATATCTTCGGAATCTCTAAATTCCTGAGTGACTGTTTTTAGCAAAAATTCTTGATTTTGATTAAGGGTTTCTAGTTGACTGCGTTCGACTTCAGAAGTTTCGAGTTTTTCTTGCAGAATTAGATGAGCTTCTTCCAGCTCTTTGATTCTATTTTTCCAGTCTGTTGGTTCCATCGGCTATTATTTTGAACCTAAAAATAGTATTACAAAAATTTTATTATGAAATTTATTTGCACCCTTTATATATTCATAAGTTGGTCGCGTCTCGCCTCTGCAATTTTGTCAACAAAGTTGAATGATTCCTTTATTTTGATACATCTAGTCATCTTATCTAAGATACATTCAAAATGTCAAGATTTTAATCACAAAGCTGATTAAAACCGATCGCCACTGTTCATCTGGACACTATTCGAGTGTGGGGTTTCATCCAATTTACGATCGGATCGGTAGCCGATCGCCAATCTGTAGGGCCCGCCCGGGGAAAAATTGCCCGATTCAGACAATATTTGTACACAACATGGCTGTAGTGCAGAACGAAAATATTAGAGATGATGGTGAATGTGACGGACATCGACAAGGCGATCGCCCGCAAGCACCCTCCAGTAACAAGCCAATTGTGCTGTCCCAGAAGGCAATCATACTATACCATTGCTGAGAAATCTAACTGCCATGTGTCGATCGCACTTACACACCCGCACCATTTTGTGGTAATAAATACTACTTGTGACAACATCGACACAGCAATTTATATTTGGAGAGTATTGAATGTCAGGTAGCGAAGTTCGTGCAGACTTTTGGATGAGCGAGTACATTACCCCTTGGGATATCTACGTTCACGGTATCATCAGCGTACTCGCTTACAAAAAAACTGCCTACCAAGAAATGTACGTCGTTCAAACCGGCACCTACGGTAAAGGCTTAGTTTTAGACGGCAAATGGCAATCTTGTACAGGCGACGAGTTTCTGTACCACGAACCCCTCGTGCACCCAGCCATGATTGCTCACGGTTCGCCCAAAAAAGTCCTCGTTCTCGGCGGTGGCGAAGGAGCTACAATTAGAGAAGTGTTGCGCTGGAAAACAGTTGAAAAAGTCGTGATGATCGACATTGACGGCGAAGTAGTAGATGCTTGCCGCGAACACCTCCCAGAAATGCACCAAAATGCCTTTGACGACCCCCGTTGCGAAGTAGTAATCGGCGACGCTTTGGACTATTTAGACAACACTGATAACGATTGGGATATTGTGATTTCTGACTTGTCAGATCCGATTGAAGAAGGCCCATCTTTCCAATTGTTTACCAAAGAGTATTTTGAAAAAGTTCGCAAGATACTGTCGCCTAACGGATATTTTGTAGTGCAAGCCGGCCCAGTTTCTCCAGCAGAAATGAAAATGCACGCACGCATTGTCAACACCCTGAAATCTGTTTTCCCCAACGTTCAATCCTGCACCAGCTTTATTTCTACCTACGGAGCTCCTTGGGGTTTTGCCATAGCTTCCAGCCAGGAAATAAACACGCGGCCAGAACCCGAATTTACCGACAAAATACTGGCAGAAAAAACAACTGGCGGATTGCGGATGTTAGATGGGATTACCCTGCTAGGATTGATGCAAGTTCCCGGCCACTTACGAAAAGTAATCGCCGAGGAAACCGAAGTTTACACGATCGCAGCACCACCTAAATTTTTCGGGAAAGGGTCTGTTGGTCAGTGAAGCTAAATTGAAAGAGAAAAGTCGTTTGGAGTAACTCACATGGGCAGTTTAATTCGCATAGTCGCTGCAATTTTTGTTCCCCCGTTGGGCGTATTTTTGACTGTTGGGATCGGCGCTGATTTTTGGATAAACCTGGTTCTAACCTGTTTTTTCTGGTTTCCGGGTATGAT
>CASBQF010000001.1 GCA_949127775.1 Oscillatoriales cyanobacterium PMM_0080 | reverse complement strand
CCTTGTTTGACTAATTTTGCCACAGCGTCGGGGACTAAAGCCACCCGGCGTTCCTCTGCTGCTATTTCTTTGGCGATCGCTAATTTCATACACTCTCCTTATTTAAGCCTTCCCAGGGCTGTTGAAACCGCTCCTACACAGACAAAACCCGCCTCCGCAGGTTTTTTGAAGTGCGATTTTTCACCGCCAGATGCCTTACTTTACATTTGAGCCGCCGCCGCCCTAAACTTCTTTCGCTGATACTAAAGCCGATCGGGCAAATGACCGCCGTATCTTTAACTTCTCTTATGGATTGAAATTCGCTAAATTGTTAAATTAGCAGCATATTATGATACAATGCCCTGTCGCCTATTTTATGTAGTTTAAATGTCAGTTATCAGTATTACGAAAAAAAATTGCTGAGACATTCGATATATTGTAGGGGCGATCGCAAATTTAGGGCGATCGATATTTAAGGTTCCATCAATAGTTAAATTAGAGGAGTGATTATGCGACGACTATTTTCAGCACTAGCGGTTACGGGTTGCTTGCTGACAGGATTACCCGCCATCAGTTTAGCCCAATCCATGCCCGGATTCACAATTTTCGGGGGGGGCGATCGCGCCAATGAGTTAAACTACCGCTTAGATTACGGCAGAGCCGGGATGAGTGGTGACAGATATCGGCTACGAATTCCTTCCAAAAAAGTAAGTTTGGCGATCGCGCAACTCAACATATCCTATCCAGACTACTACAAAGGCGAATTCGATCAAAAAGACATTAAAGTGCGCGTCAAAGACAAAACAATCGAACTAGCAGAAGTAATCTGGGACAAAGAAAATCGTTTCATAGAAATTTATCCCAAAGAACCAATTCCCGCCGGCAGCAATGTTGAGGTTGTACTTTCCAACGTCAGAAACCCATCTCCAGGCGGAATGTACAATTTCAACGTCCGCATCCGCACCCCCGGAGACGTTCCCTTGCTGCGTTACCTAGGTACTTGGCTGTTGACAATTAGTTAGAAGTAGCAGAATCGGCTTGCGGGAATAAAATTCTCGTTTCCGGGTTTTCGAGAACCGAAAAATAGAACTTCCGGCTGATACAGCAATCCTAGGCGATCGGTAAAATGAGTATATGGGCAATCCCCAATACCATTAGTGTCAACTTAAGATTGAAACCATAATAAATGTCGCTTATGGTCGAGTCTAGATCCCCCTAAATCCCCCTTAAGAAGGGGGACTTTGATCGTACTCTTGTCCCCCCCTTATTAAGGGGGGCTAGGGGGGATCTAGACTTCGATACTAACAAGAGAAACAGAGGGTTTTAGTCTTAATTTGGCACCAAGAGCGCGGGGAAACTACCCCTAAAAAATCTAGACAAATCAAATAAGATAGCTATCGTCGCAATATTAAATGAATCTACAAGCCAAAATTAAAAATATCAAACTTCCTCGCGCGCTGCAATCGAAAAATTATCGCCTATTTTTTGCAGGACAAGGCATCTCCCTAATTGGCAGTTGGATGACGCAAGTCGCTACTGTGTGGCTAGTCTACAATCTGAGCGATTCACCTTGGATGCTAGGCGTAGTGGGATTCACAAGTCAAATCCCCACACTAATTTTACTGCCTTTTGCAGGAGTTTTCATAGATAGGTGGAACCGCCACCGAGTCATAATTGTCACTCAAATTTTGGCAATGATTCAATCCTTAACCCTAGCATTTTTAGCGTTAACAGGAGTCATCAACATTTGGCAAATCCTCATCCTGAGTTTTTGTCAAGGGGCAATCAATGCCTTTGATGCACCAGCCCGCCAAGCATTTGTACCCGAACTCGTAGAAAAGAAAGAAGACTTAGCAAATGCGATCGCAATTAATGCTTCCATGTTCAACGGAGCCAGATTAATCGGCCCAGCCATTGCAGGTTTGCTGATAGCCACAGTCGGGGCAAGTTATTGTTTTCTAATAGACGGACTCAGTTACATCGCCGTAATTGCAGGCTTATTAGCCATGCAGATCAAGCCGAGAACAATTGCCGCAACCAATACCAAACCCTTAGAAAGATTAAAAGAAGGATTCGTTTATGCCTTTGGATTTCCGCCAATTCGAGCCATTCTACTGCTATTAGCATTAGTCAGCTTTGCCGGAATGTCTCACACCGTTCTCGTCCCCATCTTTGCCACAAAAATTCTGAATGGCGGTGCACAAACACTAGGCTTTTTGATGGCAGCATCAGGAGTCGGAGCATTTGCAGGCGCGATTTATTTAATTGGACGTAAAAGTGTGCTTGGCCTAGGTAAATTAATTGCCATTTCACCAGCAGTCATGGGATTTGGACTAATTGGTTTTGGCCTATCAAAATTCTTGTGGTTATCATTAATCATGATGTTGTTCGTGGGGTTCGGTTTCATCATCCAATTTGCAGCCGGAAACACATTTTTGCAAACAATTGTTGACGACGAAAAACGCGGCAGAGTGATGAGCATCTACACAATGGCATTTTTTGGAATCACACCATTTGGCAACTTAGTCGCAGGTGGATTAGCAAATTATATCGGTGCTCCCAATACAGTCGTAATTGGAGGTGTAATTTGTATATTAGCTTCAGGATTTTTCACCAAACAATTGCCAGCTTTAAAAAACTTAGTCACACCAATCTATCAAAAAATGGGTTTAATATCCTAAAAAATTGGTAAAATTCTCTCTTTCCTTCTCTCCTCTCTTTCTCAGCGCCCTCTGCGCCCTCTGCGGTTAAAACATCCAAATTAATTACATCAAAAAATGGGTTTAACTTCCCAAACAATTGGTAAAATTCTCTCCTCTCTTTCTCAGCGCCCTCTGCTGTTAAAAAATCCAAATTAATTACACAAGATGAAAAACCAATGGCAAACCCCAGTGCAACTCTACAACAACAGAGCGATCATGTTCCCTTAAAAACCTGGATCGGCGTCATGGGAACAATCCTCGGCGCATTCATGGCAGTTTTGGACATCCAAATCACCAACGCTTCTCTCCGAGATATTCAAGCAGCTTTAGGGGCAACTTTAGAAGAAGGTTCTTGGATTTCTACCGCCTATCTAGTCGCTGAAATTGTGGTAATTCCGATTACAGGTTGGCTATCGCAGGTATTTTCAGTCCGCCGCTACATCTTAGTAAATGCCGCTTTTTTTATATTCTTTTCCATGTGCTGCGCTTGGGCGTGGAATTTGACTTCAATGATTGTATTTCGAGCTTGTCAGGGATTAGCAGGCGGCATTTTAATTCCGATGGCTTTTACCTTTTTGCTGACAAATTTGCCTCCAAAAAAGCAACCGATTGGCATGGCGATGTTTGCACTAACAGCTACTTTTGCACCATCCATCGGGCCGACATTGGGAGGGTGGCTGACTGAGAATTACGGCTGGCAATATGTGTTTTATTTGAATTTGGTTCCGGGGCTGCTGCTGCTTGCTGCTGTGTGGTACGCCGTAGCCCCAGAACCGATGCAGTTGGATCTGCTAAAAGGGGGCGACTGGTGGGGAATCATCTCAATGGCGATCGGCTTAGGTTCCCTGCAAGTTGTGTTAGAAGAAGGTAGTCGCAAGGACTGGTTTAGTTCTGATTTTGTTGTGCGTTTAAGCATAATTGCTGCCATATTTCTCAGCGCTTTTTTCTGGATTGAACTCACTCGAAAAAACCCGTTTATAAACCTGCGATTGCTGACTCGTCGCAATTTCGGGTTAGCAACTATTGTGAATGTTTCCTTGGGGGTAGGATTGTACGGTTCGGTGTTCATTTTGCCCCTGTATTTAAGTCAGATTCAGCAGTACAATGCCATGCAAATCGGCGAGGTAATTATGTGGGCTGGGGTACCGCAGTTATTTATCGTGCCAATTATGCCGAAATTGATGCAGCGAATCGATATGCGGCTGATGATTGCGATCGGTGTGAGTTTGTTTGCGGTAAGTTGTTTTATGAATGCTAGCATGACTCACGAGACGGGTATCGATCAGTTGCGTTGGTCGCAATTAGTGCGAGCTTTGGGGCAGCCTTTAATTATGATACCGCTGTCAACTATTGCAACTGCTGGTATGGAGAAACACGAGGCTGGTTCGGCTTCAGGTTTATTTAATATGATGCGAAATCTGGGTGGTTCGATCGGGATTGCGGCCTTAGCAACTTTGGTGACGCAGCGGGAACAGTTTCACTCGAATCGTTTAGGGGAATCTGTTTCTTTGTACTCTCCAGCAACGCAGGAAAGACTTAATCAAATGACTCAGTATTTTGTGAGTCGCGGTGCTGATTTGAGTGTGGCGAAAGAACAGGCAATTAAGGCGATCGATAGTTTGGTTCGTCGGGAAGCTTATGTGATGGCTTTTAATGATTGTTTTTACTTTGTGGGAATTGCTTTGCTGTTAAGTGGGATTGCTATTTTGGGTTTTAAAAAGGTGAAACCGGGTGCGGGTGCGGGCGGAGCACATTAATAGGAATTACGCATAAACTAATTCCTGTCAAACGTAGTTCCTGTAGGGACACGGCAGTGCCGTGTCCCTACGGGATATTGAATATAATGTTCACCATTCTTGTTGGGCTTCTGCTTCTGCTTGGATTAAATTTTGCCGTAGTTGCACCCAATCTATTTGATTAGATGGCAAGTCTTCGAGAAGTTTTCCCTGCTGTAAATGCAGAATTCGCGTGCTAAATTGCTCGGATAATTCTAATTGGTGGTTTACCATTAAAATTGTGGTTTGGTCGTTAGTTAGCTCTGTTAATACTTGCAAAAGGTGGTGGGATTTTCCGCAGTCTAGGGCGGATGTTGGTTCGTCTAACAGCAAGATTTTTGGTTGCAAAATGATGCCGCGGGCGATCGCCACTAACTGCTTTTGGCCCGTGGAAAGTTGCAATTCCGTGCGATCGAGCAATTCTTGGGGTATGTGTAATTGTGCGATCGCCCCGCTAATTCTCTCAGCAATGTTTGATGCAGCCACGCCCCGCAGCTTCAACGGATAAGCCAAAGCTTCTCGCACCGACATTCCCAACAGCTTAGATTCTTGCATCACTAGGGTGATTTGTCTGCGAAGCTCGATCGGCGGAATTTGCCGATATTCTGTATTTTCCAGATAAATCGAGCCGCTGGTGGGGCTGCTGAGTCGGTTTAACAACCGCAACAGTGTAGTTTTCCCAGCCCCCGAAGGGCCCACAATTGCGATGCGATCGCCCTTGTGTACCTGAAACGAGATATTGTCTAATAAGTAGCTAGAGGCGATCGGTGTTTTCAAACTTACACCATCAACACGCAATTGAGGAATTGTTTCTGTATTATTTTGTGAATAATTAGGCATTGAATTAATTTAAAATCCCAAAAAGTTGCACATATTTAGATCCCCCTAAATCCTCCTTAAGAAGGGGGACTTTGATCGGAATCTTGTCCCCCCCTCTTGCTCCCCTCCTCGGAGGGGCTGGGGGT